>DATFNV010000559.1:0-22257 GCA_035266225.1 Gemmataceae bacterium | reverse complement strand
TATTGCGGGGCGGGGACCGCATGCCGATGCTCGACGCCCTGCCGGACAGCCCGTACTACGTCCTCGTTGCCCGTCGAGAGAAGGCACCCTACTGCCGTGTGGCGCGGGCCTCGTTCGACCGCCCCCTGCCGACGATGCAGGTGCCGCTGGCGAAACCGGATGCGGACATCCCCGTCCTGCTGCAGCCGATGATCGATGCCATCTACGCCAGGTCGCGTTACTCCGATGACATCGACTATTCGCAGCCGTTGGCGCCCCCGCTGAAGCCCGAGCAGGTGGCCTGGCTCGAAGGGCGACTGCGCGGGGAGACCGAGGCGCCGCAGCCTGCCCCGGCCAAGCGCTCACGGCGGCGCAAGTGACGGGGCAGGGCAGGGGGAGGCACACGCGACCCGGCCCGGCCGCCGTAGCACCAATCCCACCTCATCGTCGTTGCCCGTCAGGACCGCCCCCAGCGCCTGCATCACCGCCGCCGTGTCGCGATAAAGATGACTGTTACTTCTCTCCTATTGTCCATCGTATCTCACCCGACTGGAATCGGTCTGGCGCGCGGGGTAATAATCGTACTATCGCCGTGAGCAGTCAGGCAACCCGGCCCGGCCGGGGCATGGTGCCGTGGGAGGAAGAGCGATGACCGCCATCAAGGGTGTCGTGAGAAACGGCCGGATCGACCTGCCGACTCCCCCCGACTGGCCGGAAGGTTGCGGGGTGATGATCGAGCCGCTCCCCGCCGCAGACAGCATCGGCCTCGACGAATCCGAGTGGCGCGACGACCCCGCAAGCCTGGCCGACTGGGAGGCGTGGATCAAGACCATCGAGCCGCTGGAATACACTCCGGAAGAGGAGGCCGCCATCGCCCGGTTTGCCGACGAGATGCGGCGCTTCAACGTCGAAGCCGTTCGGCGGCAAATGGAGGAAGGGCCAACCTCATGAGGCGATTCCTGATGGACACGGGCATCGCCCAGGATTTCAAGCAGCAGCTGCTTCGCCCCGGTCTTCCGCGACACCTGCAAGCTCGGCACGACTGGCCCCGTGCGCGGCTCGCATCGTCTGCGATTGCCGTCGCCGGCACGATTCCGTCGTCGTCGGCTTCGACAAATGCCGATGATCCCCCACAGGACGCGGTCGCATCGTCGCGTTCTCCGCGGCGGTTCCTGGAACAATGACGCCGGCAACTGCCGCTCCGCGAACCGGAACAGTAACGCCCCCGGCAGCCGCAACAACAACATCGGCTTCCGGCCCTGTTTCCGCCTGCACTTCGCCACGCCGGCTCGGCCGGCGGCCCCAGCGCCCGGCGGTTCACGGACCGCCGGGGAGTGGGTTGTGAAGTCCTGACCGCGCTCCCGCGTCGCCCGGCCCGGAGGCCGGGGGGCCAAACCTCCGTCCGGCCGGGCGGGCCTGGTAGGCTCCGCCGAACGTCCCGCCCGGCCCCTTGTTTTGTTGAGCGGCGGGTCGCAGACCCGCGCAGGTCTGCGACCCGCCGCTCAACAATTCCCACCCGATATGTCCATCGAACTCCCCGTCATCCGCGCCTGTTATCAGCTCGCCCTGGAGCTCGCCCGGCGCGTCGAGAAGTTTCCCCGCCACCAGCGCATGGCCCTCGGCGCCGATCTGACCGCCCTGGCGCGCGGCGTCATCGACCGGTTGGTCCGCGCGAAATACGCCCGGCCCGGCGAACGTGCCCCGCTGCTGCGCGACGCCAACGCCAATCTCGAAGTGCTGCGCTTCCAGCTGCGCCTCGCCGCCGACCTCAAGGCGCTGCCCTACGGCGGGCACGAATACCTGCTGCGGCTGGCCCACGACGTCGGCACACAGGTCCGCGGCTGGTTGCGGTCGTTGCCGGGTCGCGGCCCAGGGGGAACCGATGCGCCGACACGCTGACCTGTTTCCACGACTCGTCTCCTGGGAAAACCTCCTCCGCGCCGCGCGCAACGCCAGCCGCGGCAAGACCGCGCGCCCCGTCGTCGAGCGCTTTGAATTCCGCCGCGAATGGGAGTTGCTCCGCCTGCGGCGCGAGTTGATCTCCGGCGACTACCGCCCCGGGCCGTTCACCACTCCCCGCATCGCGCATCCCAAGCCGCGCCTCATCTCGGCGGCGCCCTACCGCGACCGCGTCGTCCATCACGCCGTCATGAACTTGCTGGAGCCGATCCTCGACCGCCATTTCCTCCCCGACAACTTCGCCTGCCGCAAGGGCAAGGGCACCCACGCCGCCTCGCGCCGCCTCCAGTGGCTGATGCGCCGACACCCCTTCGTTCTCCAGTGCGACGTCCGAAAATACTTCCCCAGCATCGACCACGCGCTGCTCAAGCAGACCTTTCGCTGCCTCGTCAAGGACCGCCGCTTCCTCGACCTGCTCGACGTCATCGTGGACGGCTCCAACCCGCAGGACGCGACCGACGACTGGTTCCCCGGCGACGACCTGTTCACCCCGGCCTCGCGCCGCCGCGGCGTGCCCATCGGCAACCTCACCAGCCAGTGGTTCGCCAACTGGTATCTCGACGCCTTCGACCACGCCCTGACCTCGCGGCTGCGCGTCGCCGGCTACGTCCGCTACTGCGACGACTTCATCCTGCTCGACGACGACAGCGGCCGGCTGCTCGACTTCCGCGGCCGGGTCGAGGAGCTGCTCGCCGGCTTGCGCCTGCGCCTGCACCCCGGCAAGACGGCCATCGTCCCCGCACGCGCCGGCGTCACCTTCGTCGGCTACCGCACCTGGCCGCACCGCCGCACCGTCCGCAGCAGCAACGTGCGCGCCTTCCTCAAGCGCCTCCGCGCTTACGGCCACGATCTGGCCGTCGAGGCGATGAGCCGCGAGGAGTACGTCCGCCGCGTCGCCGCCTGGCTCGGCCACGCCTCCCAGGCCGACGACCCACGCCTCATCGAACGCGCGCTCGACCGGGCCGCCGCCATCGCCAGACGATAAAGTATATTACAGACATGATAAGTAGATTTATGTTTTCTTTCGGCTCCCGCCCCGAACATAAAAGTATAAAAGGTTAAAGATAATATTGTAATCAGTCCAGGCGGAAACAGGGCCGGAAGCCGAAGTCGCCGACGCGGCTGCCGGGGGCGCCACTGCTCCGGAACGCGGAGCGGCAGTGGCCGGCGTCAGCGCTCCAGGAACCGCCGCGGAGAACGCGACTCTTTTCATCGCTTTTATCATCAACTCTCGGATCGACGATCTCTCCTGACGGGTATCTCTCATAGACGTCGAAGCACCACTCCCAGACGTTGCCCAGGACGTGGAACAGGCCCCACGGGTTCGGCTTCTTGGTGTTGACCGGCTGCGTCTGCTTGCCGGAGTTAGCGTCGAACCAGGCGAAATCCCCCAGAGAGGAGTCGCTGTCTCCGAAGAAGAACTGCGTGGTCCTCCCGGCGCGGCAGGCGTACTCCCACTGGGCCTCGGTCGGCAGGTCGTAGGACGGGGTAAAGCCGCCCCATTGGCCGGCGTCGAGGTCCTTGAGCCGCTTGCAGAAGTCGCGGGCCTCCTGCCAGGTGACTTGCTCGACGGGCCGGTCATCGCCCTTGAAGTTGCTGGGCGTGTCGTTCGCCTTGAAGACGCGCTTCCATTCCGCCTGGGTCGCCGGCGTCACGGCCATCCAGAAGCCGCGCGTGAGGATGACGCGGTGCTGCGGCCGCTCGTTGTCCTGGCCGACGCCGTCCGGGCTACCCATGAGGTACGGCCGCTTGAAGTGGGCTTCGTACCAGGCGGTCGGCGGGATCCAGGCGAACTTCATGCCGAGGGAGTTTTGCAGCACAGTTCCGGGGCCGAGCGGCTTCAACTCGTCCCTCTGGAGCAGCCGCTTCAAGTCGTCGCGCTGGAAGCAGAGTGCCGCCAGTTCTTCGACAGTGGGACGCAGCCAGCGGCGGAGCTTGTCGGCCTTGACCAGCGCCTCGACGCGCGGCAGCAGCAGGGCGGCGCGCTCCAGCTCCCTGACCAGCTTCGCCGGCCGGCGATGTTCGTCCAGCGTCCGCAGCACCTTCAGCCCCTCGGCGCAGTTGCCCAGGCCGAGCAGCTCGCGGGCCTGCTCCTCAGCACCGCGGCGCTGGCGCTTGTTGGTCTCGGCCACCTGGTCCAACCCCTGCTGGGCGTTGACCAACCGCTCCAGAAACTCCGTCGCCGACGCCGGTCGCTTGGATCGCACGCGGCTGGTCGCGTCGGCCACCAGGTCGATCCAGCCACCCGGCAGGTCGCGGCGTCCTTCCACGTCGCCGCAGGGGTGGAACGTCATCATCTCCTGGAGCAGGCAGCCGAGCAGGTAGACGTCGGTGCGGACGTCGATGACGCCCTTCGGGTGGCGCATCTCCGGCGGCATGTAATCCGGCGTGCCGACGGCCTGGCCGGTGCGCGTCAGGCTGTCGGCCTCTTCGAGCGTCTTGGAGATGCCAAAGTCCATCAACTTGGCGAGGAGGTCTCGGGTGAGCATCACGTTGCTCGGCTTGCCGTCGCGGTGGATGACGGGCTCTTTCCGGCTGTGCGCCAGCTGGAGGGCCTGGCAGACAGGCGTGAGGATGGCGACGATCTCATCGCGGCTCAGCGGGCGGTTCTCTGTCAGGCGGCGGGCGAGGAAGCGGGCGAGGTTCTCGCCGTCGATGAACTCCATGACCAGGGCGTACACGATGCCGCCGTCGATGGGATCGGCGAATTTCTCGTACTGCAAGGTGAGGACGATTTGCGATGGGCTGCCGTCGGACAACTTGCGGGCGATGGCGACCTCGCGGCCGAAGCGGTTGATCATCTCCTTGTCGCGGAGCAGGCCGGGAGCGGGCACCTTGATGGCGAACTTCTCTCCTTCGTTGAGGTCGTCGATGCCGACGGCGCGGTAGACGCTGGCCATGCCGCCGCGGCCGATCTCGGCTTCGATGCGATACTTGCCGTTGATCTCGAAGCCGCGCGGCAGGCTGCGCCAGACGGCGACATGGCCCTGCCGGCCAAAGGTCGAGGCGGCGATCATCGTTTGTCTCAATTGGGCGGGCAGATCGGCGCGATCGCCAAGGGCGAGCATGGTCGCGCGCGCCCCGGCCAAGTCGCCGTTGCCCATCTGATGCAGGCCGAGGTGATGGGCCAACGTTGCGTTGCCGACACCG
Organism: Gemmataceae bacterium; assembly: GCA_035266225.1. GTDB lineage: Bacteria > Planctomycetota > Planctomycetia > Gemmatales > Gemmataceae > DATFNV01. The sequence goes on along the minus strand of DATFNV010000559.1, from coordinate 17,169 downwards.
CGCATCTCGAACAGGCGCCGCAGACACTCCATCCCCTCCTTGCGCCGGCCGGCCAGGAAGTGGCGGTCCGCCTCGTTGAGCAGGCGCACGGCATCGGGGTCGGCGCGGTGGAACTCCTCCCAGTCCTTGAACAACGGCGAGTTGATGAGGAGCTTTTTGAAGTCTTCGAGGGCGACGTCGCGCATTTGCAGGACGACGTGGCAGACCTCCTCCAGCTTCTTCTCGATGCGCGGGATCGACAGCGCCTGTTCGAGCAGGGCCTGGCTGATGCCGCTCAAGTCGGCCTGCAAGGCGGCGTTCTTGCGGAGCAGTCCGCGGACGTGGTCCTCGACGGCGGCGAGGTCGGGCGGGAGCGACGCCAGCTCGGGCATCTTTTCCAGCTTGTCGAGCAGGGCGGAGGAGGTCTGGGCCATCTCCTCCAGGCGCTGCCAAAGGCCCGCGGCATCGGCGTCGGACGGGGACGGCTTTTTTTCAGCGTCGCCAGCGACGAGGTCGAGCGCCTCGGCGAGTCCGTTGCCAAGCAGGTCGCCGTAGGCGTCGGCGACGTTCTGATCGCCGCTGGCGTAAGCGAGGGCCGGCTTGGTGACGACACGGATGACGGCTGCCAGCAAGGCTTTACGGCGGGCGGCCCATTTGCGGATGGCGGACACGGTCCCGGCGATCATCGTGCAGTCCCTCAACGAAAGTCACGGCCCAGGGTGTGTTAATCTCTTATTCGTCCGCGACGGCGCGAGATTGACAAATTCGCAACAGAAACGTCGGGGCAGGGCAGGGGGGTGAACAGAAGTTCCGACAGACTGGCGTGGCTCTCTCCTGCCCTCCGCGGTATGCTGCGCGGCGTGTCGCCCGGGCCTTTGCGGAGCCGCGCTCATGAAGTCGCCATTTCCGGGGATGGACCCGTACATCGAGGTGTGCCAGCTGTGGGGGGACTTTTCGTTCAGCTTAATTTGCGAAATCGCGAACCGGCTGAACGATCGTCTCCCCGAGCACTATGCCGCACGCATCGGCAGCCGGGAGTACACCGCTATCTGCTACTCGGAGGAGGAGTGTATCGAACCGACCCCGCCCCACGTGATCGCTGCTTGTGCTTCCGCGCCCTCGTCTCAGCGTCCACGGGGAGAGGGCGAGCCTGTGTCGATGCGGGCCTTTATCGACGAGCCGCTGCGCGAGCGCTTTGTCAACGTGTACGACTTCAGCGACGAGCAGCGACTTGTCACGCGCGTCGAACTCTTGTCGCCGGCCAACAAACGTCCTGGCCACGTGGGGCGGGAGTCGCACCTGCGGCGACGGCGCTCTTTTCTCCTGGGTCATGCCAATTACGTCGAAATCGACTTGCTGCGCCGCGGCGACCGCATGCCGATGCTCGCCCCCTGGCCCGACAGCCCCTATTCCATCCTCCTTTGCCGCCAGGAACGCGCTCCTTACTGTCGGGTGTGGAAGGCCTACTTCCATAGCCCCTTGCCCGACCTGACGATACCCCTGGATAACAGCGACCCGGACGTGGCCTTCCCTTTGCAACCGCTGGTGGATGACATCTTCAAGCGCTCGCGGTACGGCCGCCGCATCGATTACACTAAACCGCTGGCGCCGCCGCTCACCGCCGAGCAAAGCGCCTGGCTCCAGGGCCGCCTGCGCGGTGCGGCGCCGGCCGAAGAGCCGGCCACGCCCAAGCGGCGGGGCGGCCGGCGCAAATGACCTCCCTGGCAGCTCGCGTTGGTTTGCGATACTTTTCAGGGAAACCTGCCTGGCGTTCGCGGAGGGGCAGTTCATGAAGTCGCCGTTCCCCGGGATGGACCCATACATCGAAGCGTGCCAGCTGTGGGCAGAATTCCACGACGACCTGATCGCGGAGATGGTGCGTGCCCTGCGTGCGGTCTTGCCGCAACGGTACCTGGCCCGACCGCGCAAGCGGTCGTACATCGCCTTCGTTGAAACCGAGCAGAAGAGGCGACGTCCCTTCGTCCCCGACATCAGTCTGACCGGGCCGCGCGGCCCAAAGAAGAGCGCCGACAAGCCGGGCAGTCTCGGCGGGGGCGCCGCGACGAAGGCAAGCGAACCGGTGGCCCTACGCGCCTTCATCGAGGAGGACTTCGAGGAGAAGTTCATCGACATTTACGAGTCGGGTCCCGAGCGGCGCCTGGTGACCAGTATCGAAGTGCTCTCGCCGTCGAACAAGAAGCGGCGCTCGCGGGGGTGGAAAAAGTATCTGCGGAAGCGCCAGGCCCTCCTGTTGGGGAAGGCCAATTTGGTGGAAATCGACCTGCTGCGCGGCGGCGACCGGATGCCGATGCACGACCCGCTGCCGGACAGTCCGTATTACGTCCTGGTCGCCCGTGAGGACGAGGCCCCGTTGTGCCACGTCTGGCCGGGGTTGTTCGACCAGCCACTGCCGGTCGTCCCGGTGCCGCTGGCGAAGCCCGATGCCGACCTCTCCCTACCATTGCAAGCGCTGATCGAGGCGGTCTACGAAGGCGGCCGCTACCACGAGGAGATTGACTACAGCCGACCGCCCACGCCGCCCCTGACGCCCGAGGAAGCCGCCTGGCTCGAACGTCGGCTTCACGACGAATCGACCGCCCCCCAACCTCCTCCCGCGCCGAAACGCCGGCCGCGCCGGCGCGAATGATTCCTCCCCTGGCGTCGTGGCTCAGGCGCGGCCGGCGTACAGTACCGCCGGCGCGGCGCCGCCCGGCGCCCACAGCGCCAGGCCGCCGTGCTCGCCATTCACCGTCACGACGCTGCCCGGTTGTCCGGCCGCATGTCGCTGTAAGATCGCCTCCAGCGCTTGCACCACGGCCACCGTGTTGCGATCCGTGGAAACGTCGTTGTAAGCGAGCGCCCGCATTTCCTCCAGGCGTCGGTCGCGCAGGGCAGGGGGGCCGGCGTACTCGACATGGGCCACCTCCTCGAAGAAGCGGCGCAGGATTTCGACGCCGTAGCCGCGCTGCGAGCGCTCGCCCCACGGCTCGACGAAGGTGCCGTTGTAGTGGTGGTTCGGCGTGATCTTCAGCTCATGCGGCGTGCGGCCCTCGACCGTCAGCTCGACGCCGCGCTTGCGCTGATGCGCGGCCCAGACGCCGTTATCGAAGCGGAATTGCACCTCCTGCTCGACGTAGCCGGGGAAGTTGTCCGGCGTCACCCAGCTGGTGTGAATGTCGAACGCCGCCTCGCGGCCATCGGGATAGACATACACCATCTGCAATTGTACCGAATCCCACGTCGGGCCGTCCGCCGGTCCGACGAGGCCGCGCTGGCCGGTGGCTGAGACGCGCGCCAGGCGCCACCCCTCACCCCCAACCCCTCTCCCCGGAGGGGCGAGGGGAGGAGAGGCGAAGGTGAAGTCGATCAGCTTGACGTAGTGGACGGCGACGTAGGTGCCGGGGTTGCGGCCGCTGATCCACTCCGCGAACTGGCTGCCGCTGACCTGCTTCGGCTCCAGGAGCGAGCAGTAGCCGTTGTTGACGTGCCGCAGCACGCCGTCAACGACGTGGGTCCGCAGCTTCTTGTGATCGGGGTCCGCGAGCTTGTGATAGACCACCTTGGCCAGCACCCCGTTCTTGCGAGCCAGCGCATCCAGTTCGTCCAGTTCTTGCAACCGTAGCACGGACGGCTTCTCGATGAGGACGTGCTTCCCCGCAAGAAGGGCCGCCCGAGCCCCCTCGAAATGACGGTCGTCGGGGGTGGCCACGCAGACGGCATCGACGCCGTGTTCCAGGAGCTGCCGCACCGCGCCGTCGCCCGAGAAGCTGGCGAAGTCGGCCACCCGGCCGGCGGCGCTCTGCCGGTAGCGCTCGGCCCGGCCGCCGGTCCGGCTGGCGACCGCCGCCAGCTCCACATCGACCAGGCCGAAGTCGCGGCGGTACAGTCCTTCGGCGTGCAGCTGCTCGAAGAGCGGCCGGTACGTCTCGTCGAAAATCATGCCCAGGCCGACCATGCCGGCGCGCAGGCGGCTGCCCGTGAGGTTCGCTGAGGTGTGCATCCCGATAGGATAGCGGCCGCGGTCGCGCCCGCCAGCGGCCTCATCCGGGCGGCTTCGGCGGGGCAGGGGGGGGAGGGCGCGGCACCCGCGCGCGCAGGGTGGCCCCGAGCAGCGTGCCGGGCAGGGCGACCGCGGGAAGGGCCAGTTGATACCACGCCGGGGTCGGTTCCGTCTGGACGACCATCGTGGTGACGCCCAGGACGGCCACGAGGAGGGCGCCGAGCGCCAGCCCGTGGACCAACTCCACCTGGCGGGCGACGTGCGCGGTGACAAAGCCGGCGATGAAGGAGCTGGCAAAAGTGAGAAACACGGTCAGGGCCAGGCGCAGTTCCGGGACCGCTTCGGTGTCCTCGGCCCCCGGCTCTTCGGGGATGCTGAACCACAGGATCATCTGGGTGAGCCAGATCCCCGCCACCGCGTACAGGAAGCCGAGTGTGACGGCCCCGATGCTCCGGCCCATGCGTGCGTCCCCGGCAGGTGCAGGCGGCTCCTCTCTGATGATGATAGGGACTGTGTAGCCGCCGCCGTCGAATTATCGTTTCGCGAAACGATAATTCGACGGCGGCTACACAGCGTCAAGAGCACCCGCTCTCACCCACACCCGTTCCCCATCCGGGCGAAGAATTCCTGCCCGCGCCGGCCGCACTCCTCGGGGCTGACGTCCTCGATGTGCGTGGCCAGCGACCAGGCGTGGCCGAAGGGGTCGGTCACCTTGGCGAAGCGGTCGCCCCAAAACATGTTGGCCGGCGGCATGTCCGCCCTGGCACCGGCCGCGACAGCCCTCTGGAACGCCGCGTCCACGTCCTCGACATACAGCATGAGGGTGCCGGTCGAGTTGCCCAGCGACGCCGGCGACTTGCAGCCCATGTTCGGGTGCTCGTCGGCGAGCATGATGGGCGAGTCGCCGATGCGGATTTGGGCGTGCATGATGCCGCGCCCGCCCGGGCCGGCGAAGCGCGATTCCTCCACCGCCCCGAACGCCTTCTTGTAGAACTCGATGGCCTCCGCGGCCCCGCGCACCGTGATGGCGGGCGTCACCACATGATGCCCCGTCGGGATCGCCTTCACACCGTTCTTCGTCACCATGTTCCCTCCTGCGTTTAGGGTCTGGTCCCGCGCCCCCGCCCCGTTGGCGGACGCGCACTTCGTGCTCTCCCCTTCTCCGCTCCTCAATCGAATCGCAATCAGGCCGCGAAGCGCACACAGTAGATCGGCGGCAGGTGGTTCGACACCGCCTGCCACGAGTCGCCGCCGTCGTCGGAGACCCACAGCGAGCCGGTCGTGCTGCCGAGGGCGAGCGTGTCGCCGGTGTCGTCCACGTCGAGGGCGTGGCGGTAGACGATGTCGTAGGCGTCCCCCGTCGGCAGCCCGCGGCTAAGCACCTCACACGTCCGCCCGCCGTCGCGCGTTCGGGTGACGACGAAGCGGCCGCCGACGGGGATGCGCTTCTCGTCCTTGATCGCGGGGACGAACCAGGCCGTTTCCGGGTCGCGGGGGTGGACGGCGACGGCGAAGCCGAAGGAGGAGGGGCGCAGGCCGGTGACCTCCTCCCACGAGGCGGCGCCGTTGGTCGTGCGGAAGACGCCGTTGTGGTGCTGGGCCCACAGGTACACGGGGGCGGCGGGGCAGCGGACGACGCGGTGCGGGTCCTGGATGTTCGGGTCGTTGCGGCGCTCCGGCGGCATGTAGGCGGCCCACATCCCCTCGGCGCGGCAGGAGAACGTCTGCCCCGCGTCCTCGGTCACCCAGGTGCCGCCGCAGGAGACGCCGACGAGCACGCGGCGGCCGTCGCGCGGATCGACGCACACCGAATGGATCCCCGGCCAGTCGGCTCCGCCGCCGAACCACTCCTTGCGCTTCGGGTGGTCCCAGAGCGGCCGGACCAACTCCCACGACGAAGCGCGATCGCGCGAGACGAACAGCCCGCCCGGGATGGTGCCGCACCAGAGCAGGCCAGGCTGGTCGTCGAGTCCGCCCTCCAGCGCCCAGACGCGGTGCAATTTCCACGGCACGACCTGCCCCATCCCGTTGGGCTCGTCGGGGCCGTCGGGCTTCGGCGGGTAGGCGGGGGTACCACACTCCTCCCAGGTCCGGCCGCCGTCGGCGGAGCGGTGCATCTTGACGCCGAAGTGTCCGTGGTCGAGCGCGGCGTAGGTGCGGCCGTCGCGCCGGTCCGACAGGGCCATCGACACGTTGTCCCCGAAGAAGGCGGAGCGGGTGACGGCCCAACCCCCGCCCGCTCGCTCCACCGTGAACAGCCCTTTCCGCGTACCGATCAGGATCCGTTCGCCCATGTTCTCCTCCTTGGCGCTTCGGGTGGTTGTTACGCGGCACTCAGCCGCCGGACAGCGCTTGCATCACGTACACTTCGGCCCCGGGCGGGACGGGGTCGGACAGGGTGTCACGGTCCGCGACCTGCCGGCCGTTGACGAAGACGAGCATGTGCTTGCGGAGGGAGCCCTGCTCGTCGAGGACGTAACCGCGCGCCGGGTCGTTTCCGGCGAAGGCGGCGTCGAGCACCTCCCGGACCGTCCGTCCGGTGACCTCCGCCGGTGGGCAGGCGACGTGGCGCTGCAGGTTGTTAGTGAACACGACGCGCGGCATCGGGTCGTCTCCCCTGGGGGCGGTGAACGAAGGTGCGGGTAGATGTTAGACACGAAACCGCGGCCGCGAGTCAAGGTCAGCAGACTGGGAAAGCGGCGGCGCCGGCGGGAACCAGCTCCCGGTCGAGCCGGCGTCAATTAAACATAACAGCCATTATCGGACGTTGATGGCCGGCCGGGTCAAGCCTGCGAAGCCGCAAGCGGCGGAGGGCAACGTCCGATAATGCCCCTTATGTTTAATTGACGCTCGGCGCCGTAACCCGTTGCGCCAACGAGCTTTCCGGCCGTTCGGGACGGCAAGCCAGGTTGTTCCCTCGGACGGCACCATGCCGTAGACTCCAGGTTCCGCGGCACGAAATATCCTGGCGGGCGCGACTACTTTCCGCGGCCCGCACGCTACTATCCCCAGGTGCTGGAATGGACCACGACCAGGAGGCGCAGCGCTGGCGCGACTACTTGTCGGTGCTGGCGGGGGTGCAGCTCGACCCGCGGCTGCGGGCGAAGATCGACCTCTTGGGCGTCGTTCAGCAGACGGTGCTGGAGGCGTACCAGAAGCGCGGTGAGTTCCGCGCCGACCACCCGGCCCAGGAGCTGGCCTGGCTGCGGCGCATCCTGGCCAACAACCTCGCCGACGAGCTGCGCAAGTTGGCCGCCGGCAAGCGCGACCTGGCCCGGGAGCGCTCGCTGGAAGCGGCCCTGGACGATTCGTCGGCCCGGCTGGGTTCGTGGCTGGCCGCCGACCAGTCGTCGCCGAGCGAGGGGGCCGAGCGGAACGAGCAGGCGCTGCAGCTCGCCACTGCCCTCGCCCGGTTGCCGGAAGCGCAGCGCGAGGCCCTGGTCCTCCAGCACTGGCACGGCTGGTCGCTGGCCCAGATTGGCGAGCACCTGGGACGAAGTCACGCCGCGGTGGCCGGCCTCATCAAGCGCGGGCTGCAACAACTCCGCGGCAACCTGCAAGCGCCGGAGTGACGCCATGACCTCTTCCCCCGAAACCACACCGCCGGGCGAACGGCGCCTCGATGAGGTGATCGCGGACTACCTGGAGGCGGCGGAAGCCGGCCGCGCCCCGGGGCGCGACGAGTGGCTACTGCGGCATCCCGACCTGGCCGACGACCTGCGCGCGTTCCTCGCCGACCGCGAGGGCTTCCTGCGCGCGGCCGGGGAACTCGCCGCGCCGGCCGCCTCATCCCCGCTCGGCACAGTGCGCTATTTCGGCGACTACGAGTTGCTGGAGGAGATCGCCCGCGGCGGCATGGGAGTAGTGTACCGGGCGCGGCAGATCAGCCTCAACCGCGTCGTCGCCCTGAAGATGATCCTCGCCGGCCAGCTGGCCTCCGAGGCCGACGTGCGCCGCTTCCGCACCGAGGCGGAAGCGGCGGCCAACCTGGACCATCCCAACGTCGTGCCCATCTACGAAGTCGGCGAGCACCAGGGACAGCATTACTTCAGCATGAAGCTGATCGAAGGCGGCAGCCTCGACCATAGGATAGCCGAGTTCTCCCAGGACCCGAAGGGGGCCGCCCGGCTGGTGGAGACCGTGGCGCGGGCGGTCCACTTCGCGCACCAGCGCGGCTTGTTGCATCGCGACCTCAAGCCGGCCAACATCCTTCTCGACAAGGACGGCCAGCCGCACGTGACCGATTTCGGCCTCGCCAAGCGCCTCGCGGGGGATGCGGGGTCCACTCAGTCGGGGGCCATCGTGGGCACGCCGTCGTACATGCCGCCCGAGCAAGCCCGGGCGGAGAAACTCCTCACCACGGCGGCGGACGTGTACGCGCTCGGGGCGATCCTGTACGAGCTGCTCACCGGCCGGCCCCCGTTCCGCGCCGCGACCCCACTGGACACCCTCTTGCAGGTGCGCGACCAGGACCCGGCGCCGCCGGTCGCGCTGAATCCGAAGGCCGACACCGACCTGGCTGCCGTCGCCCTGAAGTGCCTGGAGAAGGACCCGAACCACCGCTACCCGTCGGCGGCGGCGCTGGCCGACGAACTGGAGGGTTGGCTCCGGGGCGAAGGGGTCCAGGCGCGGCCGGCCGGCCGACTCCGCCGTGGGTTTCGCTGGGTGCGGATGCATCCGGCAACCTTTGGCCTCCTGTTCGTCTTCGTGTGGTGGCCGGTCTTCTGGGCCCTCCTGTGGTGGTCGGCGGGCTCGATCTCGACGGCGGACCGTGCCCCGTCCAGCGCCGGCGCCCGCGCCTCCACCTGCGCCTGCGCCGGTCCCCCCGGAGCGTCTCGGAGCTGCGCCGTTCAGCTCTGACCGAAGTGGCCCGGGGTGCCTGGGAGGGGTTGGTGGTGGGCTGCCTGCTGCTGCTGATCCACTTCGGAGGTATTCGGTGGCGTCTTGGCCGGTGGCCAGATCCCGGCCCGGAATGGCTCTGCACTTTCTTCTTTCAGGCGGCCCTGATGATGGCTCTGGTGCGGGGCCTGGCCCGAATGCTCGGAGGGCAGTACGACCTGGGACACGGAAGGTCCACAACAGACTCGCCGGTGGAGCGAGGGCTTGTCCGGCTGCTCGGGGGGCGGCCCTTGATGCCGTTCTTCGGGTTTGCACTGATATTTTTCCTGATACTCGCTTGCAGGCCTTACCGAACAGGGTTCTTGGAGTGGTGGTTGAGGGGGTTTTGGCTGTTGGCCGCCTTCCAAGGGGTCGGCCTCGGGTTGCTGGTGGTGATTTGGCTCGTCGCCCGGTCGCGCGGCGCTGCGACGAACACCGCGACTTGGGTTTCCTTCGTGCAAGTGCTGAGCATGACCCCGTTCTTCTGGCCGGCGTATGGTTTTCAGCTGGGCGAACTGGTTGCGGGCGAAGTCCAGCCAGCCGCCTTCACCGTCCCGCTGCACGGGGCGATGATCGGCTGGGCTGTCGGCAGTATCCTCGGCGCCCTGAATCCAGTTGGCTTGGGCAAGACCGAGGTGCCGGCCCCCGAAACAGGGCAAGATCGCGACCGGAACCAACCGGGATCGCCCGAGTAAGCCACTCGCCGCGACTCACTTCGGCGAGCGCTTGCGGCACTCGTCCTGCATCGGAAGGGAGTTAACAGACGCAGGCGTCCCGTCTCCGAAGATACCGTCGGCCCGCGCGACGGGCGTGTCGGCGGGACCATCTCCGGAGGCGGGGTGCGCCTGCGTGACGGATGAGGAAGGCAAAGGTGCTAACCGATCCCCCGCTTCGACCCGGGCCGCCGCGCTGCAGCCTCTCGACGGCCGGGACGAGCGCCGGCGGGGACGCCGCAGCGCCCCACGGCTGATCCGCACCCCGGGATGCGGGACCGTGAACGCTGCCGGACGTCTCGACCGGCACGAGGAACCTGGGCGCCGCTCTCCTCCGTCCTTGCGAGAGCGGTGGCCGACGACGTCCGGTCCGCAGACGGTATGCGTTCCGAGGCGCCGCCGCTAGGGGAGGAGATCGGCAGATGTTGTTGTCGGGAGACAGCCTTTCGGCCTGTTCGGCGGAGGCGTCCGGCGGGCGGCGGCGCCTCTCCAGCACCACCGGGAGCGTTTCCGTAACCGGCAGGGTCGAGTGCCCCGGACCGCTTCGCTCATCTCCCCCCGCTTCCCAGCCGACAGCCGCGAAATCGCCGGGCGGGGACCATCACTTCGGCGAGCGCTTGCGCCACTCGGCCTGCAAGCGCTTGACGAAGCGGGCGTGCTCCGGACTGGCGAGACCCTGCTGAACGACTTCCATCAGCCGTTTCGAGTCACGGGCCAGCAGTGCGGCTCCGTCGATCCACAGGCCGGGGAAAACGCGCGAACGGTAGACCCCCTGCCGGGTCGGCCGGAGCGGATGGCCCGTCCGGAAGTCGAACCAATGCAGCTCCTGCTCCTCGATGCACACGACGAGGTACTCGGCGACCCCGGCCTCCTGGTAGTCCTCGCGCTTGCGGTGCATGTCGATGTCGAGACTGCTGTAGGCGATCTCGGCGATGAATTCGGGGGGACCTTCGAGATACTCCGCTTCGTTGATCCTTGAACGCCCGCCGTGCTCCGCGGCGATTCTCAGCGCAAGGTCGGGTTGCGGCTCGCTCTCCTCCCCCAGGATGGAGGTGACGTTATGCGCCCCTTCGACGCCCGGCGTGGCCACCGCGTAGAGCCCAAGGGCCGTGCCGAACGAAAAATCGTAGTTCCCGTGCGGGTAGCGCAGCGGTGACGCCATGTAGACGATCCCCCCGATCAGCTCCCACCTCTCGTCAGGTGGACACGCCTCATAGCGCCGGTGGAACTCCGGCTGCTTCATCAGCTGGCCATTCACGAGGAACGGCACCGCGCGGGTGCGACCCTCCTCGGGCGGTCGAGTAATCGTGCTCATGCGCTCCTCCCTTCCCTAACGTCGCGATGGGTCAGCCGACATCGTCGCTCGCCGGCGCCTCGTCTTCGGTCGTCAGCCCCTCCACGAACACGCCCATGCGCCGGAACTTTTGGTAGCGCCCGTCCAGCAGGTCGTCCGGCGGGACGTTGCGCAGCTCGCGGAGGTAGCGCAGCAGGTAACTCTTCAACGTGTTGCCCATCTCGCGGGGGTCGCTGTGGGCGCCGCCGAGCGGCTCGGGGATGATGTCGTCGATCACGCCCAGTCGCAGCAGGTCCTTCGCCGTCAGCTTCAGCGCCTCGGCGGCCAGCGGCTTGGTCTCGTCCGTCGCCGTCTTCCACAGGATGCCGGCGCACCCCTCCGGGCTGATGACCGAGTAGTAAGCGTGCTCCAGCATGCTGACGCGGTCACCGATGCCGATGCCCAGCGCCCCGCCGGAGCCCCCCTCGCCGATGACCACGCACACGACCGGCGTCGGCAGGCGCGACATCTCCAGCAGGCTCGTCGCGATCAGCTGCGCCTGGCCGCGCTCCTCCGCGCCGATGCCGGGGTAGGCGCCCGGCGTGTCGATCAGGCAGACGATCGGCAGGCGGAACTTGGCGGCCAGGCGCATCTTGCTCATGGCCTTGCGATAGCCCTCCGGGTGGGCGCAGCCGTACAGGCACTCGGCGCGTTCGTTGAGAGTGTGGCCCTTCTGGTGGCCGACCAGGACGACGCGGAAGTCGCCCAGGCGGGCGAAGCCGCTGCGGATGGCCCGGTCGTCGCCGATGGCCCGGTCGCCGTGCAGCTCGACGAATTCATCGAAAATCAGCTCGATGTAGTCGCAGGTCTGCGGCCGGTCGCGGTGCCGCGATACCTGCACTGTTTGCCAGGGAGAAAGGTTGCTGTAGATCTTCCGCTTGAGGTTGACCAGCTCGCGGCGGATGCGCCGCACCTCCTCGCCGGCCGCGCCGGCGGCGTCGCCCTCCAGCTTGGCGAGGAGGTCTTCCAGTTCGTAGATCTCTTTCTCAAACGGCAGGCGCAGCGGCTTCATCGGAACACACTCCCCCCAAACCCCCGGCGATGGCTTGCCGAATCAACGGGAAAGTGTAGCAGGTGGTCGGAAAAGTTCCAGGCGGGATCGGCGGCGCGCAGCCCTCACGGGCCTGGCAGTTCTTTCGGGGGCCCATCCGCGCCCCCTGCCCGTGCCCGTGCCCGTGCCCGTGCCCGTGCCCGTGCCCGTGCCCGTGCCCGTGCCCGTGCCCGTGCCCGGTTCAGAATCGGGCACGGGCACGGGCACGGGCACGGGCACGGGAGTCGCCCCCGGATGATTTGCCACACCCGGCCCTCACTCCGACTTCGGCGCGGCGTCGCCCGGCTTCGCCGCGGCGTCGGGCTTGAAGACCTGCAGGCCGCGCAGGGCGATCAGGATCTCGTGGAAGTCCTTCGGCCGCTCCTCGCGCTTCTTGGCCAGCATCCGCAGCACCAGGGCGCCGAACTCCTCGGTTACGTCCGGGTTGTGGATGCACGGCGTCTGCGGCTTCTCGCGGATGTGCTTTTTCAACAGCTCGTCGGACGACGCTCCTCGGAACGGGGGGCGGCCGGTAACCAGTTCGTAACAGGTGGCGCCGAAGCTGTAAATGTCGGCGCGGCCGTCGATCGCGTGCCCCAGGATCTGTTCCGGCGACATGTAGCTGCGCGTGCCCATCGCCTTCGCCTTCCGCCCAAGGAGCTTCGCCAGGAGCCCCCCCCCGCCCTGGAAGCGCGTGGCCAGGGCGAAGTCGATCAGGCGCAGCTCGCCGGCGGCGTTGGCCAGGAAATTGTCCGGCTTGACGTCGCGGTGGACCCACCCCTGGGCGTTGGTGAAGGCCAGGGCCGTCGCCGCCTGCTTGAGCAGCATCGGCATCCTCTTGCGGAGGAAGGCGGCCCCTTTCCCCTTGTCCACCAGGCGGTCGCGCAGACTGCCCGCGTGGAAGAACTCCATCACGAAGCAGGGGTTGGTCGCGTCGTGGATGATGGCGACGACCTTGATGATGTTCTCGTGGGCCAACTTCCGGGCGACCTCCGCCTCGTGGAAGAGGATGCGGCGGTGCTCGGGGGAGCGCACCCGCTCCGGCAACAGCAGCTTCATGCCGAAGTGCCGGTGGCTGGCCAGCTCCACCACCTCCCACACCTGGCTCGTCTGCCCGGTGGCCATGTGCTTCGCCAGGCGATAGCCGGCGATTACCTCGTCTGGCACGGCCGACTCCTGTTCCCGATTCCGCTCACGGCGCGACACCCGCCAGGTTACCAGTACTCCTCGAAATGAATGTTCCCCTTCATCTTAACCTGCGGCCGGTCCACCTGGAAGCCGCGTCGCTCCAGCAGCTCGACGACGCCGAGCGGCCTGGGGTAGGCCCACTGCCCGCTCGCCGGGTCCCGCGACGGCACGCCGATCATCGCCGGGTTGCCGCACAGGAAGACGTGCGTCCGCGCCGGGTCGAGCGCCCCGCCCAAGCGCTGCTCCATCTGACCACTGGTAATCAGGTCCTGAATGTACACCTTGTTGCCCACCGTGTCGGCCTCGCGCGTGGTCAGCGGCAGGTAGGTGTAGTTGGGGTAGCGGCGCATCAACTCTTCCTGCACCGGCAGGTAGCCGAGGTCGCGGCGGTAGCGCACGCAGCAGGCCGCGAGCATCCGCCCCTCGTGCCGGCGCCGCAGCAACTCCCACAGCATGTAGTTGTGCGGCGCCTCGCCGGTGCCGGTCGAGAGGAACAGCACCGTGTCGCCCGGCTTGACCGGGTCGAGGTTGAAGTGGCCGGCGATCTTCTCGCCCAGGAAGAGGCGCTCCCCTTCGTTCAGCAGGAACAGCCGCGGCGTCAGCGCCGGCGGCTTCTCCTTGGTCGAATCGCGGACCAGGACGACGTAGAACTCCAGCCAATCGGCGTTGCTGCGGTCGAGCAATTCACCGCCTTCGAGCACCGAGCAGCTGATGGAGTAGGCTCGTTTGACGACCTTGGGAAGGTCTTTTTCGAGGATCGTTTCCGCCTGGCAGCCCTCGTGCCGCGGCTCCCAGAACCCCATGCCGAGGGTGGAATACTGGCCGGGCTTGTGTGCCGGCAGCGGGTAGTCGGGGCGGACGCGCATGACGAGCAGGTCGGAGTGCGGCTTCGTCAGTCGCACCACCGTCGCGTTGTAGGACTGCCTCCGCCATCCGGCGATCTGTTCTGCTGTCATGCGCCCGCGCCCCCCCCTGCCCTGCTCGACCCGTTCCATTATAGGGACCGCGCTCGCTCACGTTTCGCGCTCACGTTTAGCCGCCGCCCTCGGGGCGGCGCTCTCCACGCGCCGCCCCGAGGGCGGCGGCTAAACAGAAAGCGCCTCAGGACAACTTCTTGACCGACTCCTTGAAGACCTCGACGCAGGCGGCGACGTCCTCGCTCGGCTCGTCGGCCTTGGCCTCGTACTCGATGCTGAGGTGCCCCTTGAACTTGACCTCGCGCAGCGCCTTGAGCAGGGCCACCATGTCGAGCACGCCGCCGTCCTTGCCGAAGACCACGTCGGTGCCGCGCTTGTTGTCGTGGTCCTTCAGGTGCAGCCCGAAGTTGCGCTTGCCCATCACGAGCACCTGCTTGGCCGGGTCGAGTACCTCGCCGAGCTGGGCGGCGCGGATCAGGTGGCCGGTGTCCAGGCACGAGCCGATCAGCTCGTTGTGGTCCTTTACCGCCTCCATGATCTTCTCGGCGGAGTACCAGCGGTGCAGCTTCTTGTCCGGCTGCGGGCCGTGCGGGTGGATGGCGATGGCGATCTTGTACTCGTCGCACAGCTTGTCCAGGCTGTCGAAGCTGTCCGGGTCGGGGTCGGCGCTGAGGGACTTGAGGCCGAGCGCCTTGCCCAGGTCGAATAGTTTTTTGTTGGCGTCGTGGTTCTTCGAGAAGCCGCTCACCCCCCAGCAGACGGGCGTGATGTCGTACTCCTTACAGAGTTTCAACATCGCCCTGATCTGCTCGGGACTGCTATCGACGTTGAGTTGGCCCTTCTGGCCGGGGTAGAACTCGACGTAGTGCAGGCCGAGGTCCTTGATGTGCTTGAGGGCCTGCTCGACGTTGAACTTGCGGAAGGTGTAACTCTGGCAGCCGAGCGTGAAACCGCCGTAGGGGTCGTCCTTCTTCTCCTCGGCACGGAGGACGGACGGGGCGGCGCCCAGGCCGAAGGCGACGGCGCCGGCGGCCTGAAGGAAGCGGCGGCGCGACGGGTGCGGAATCATGTTGCGGTCTCCTGCGCGAAGGTGAATGCATGGTCGAAGGCGTGCTATTGGGGTAACGCGCGGGTCGGGCCGTGTCAAGGCGGCGCAGAAATAAACCCCCGCGCCGGTGGGCGAAACCGGCGCGGGGGTCAAATAATCCCGGGCAGCCGCTTGCGGCTTCGCACGGCAGACCTGCGAGGCCACAAGCGGCCGCGGGAGGTTACTTCTTGGCGACGAACAGCTTGTTGATCTCCTCGTCGTCCAGCTTCGTTTTGCCCTCGCTGGTGTCGATGACCAGGGCCGTGCCGTTGGGCGCCGTCCACACCAGGTGATTGCCGAGGCGGTAGACGTCCTTCATCTTCGGCTGCAATTCGAGGATGCGGAAGTAGGCGTCGCTCTGCGCCTTGACTACCAGCGTCGGCGTCTTGGCGTCGAACTTCTCGTCGATCCAGACGCCGCCGATCTCGACGCAGTTACGGCCGTAGGCGTTGCGCTGGGCCGTCTGCTCCAGCCGCGCCTGGTTGCGGAGGTTGCAGCTGTAGATCGCGAGATCGACGCCACTCTTGCCAGATTGCACGTAGTCCTGCCTGCCCTCCCCCAGGGCCTTGTTCGTGCCATCGAGGTTCGCCTTCTTGGCCTTGGCCTCGTCCAGCATCCGGCGCACGTCCTTGTCGCCCTTGGCGTCACCCGCCAGCTGCTTCAGTCGCTCCTCCTCGAAGCGGTCGCGGTTGCCTGCCAGGTCACCCGGCTTGCCCTGCACCTCCTTGGCGAATTCCGCGACCGGCCGCGCAGCGCCGCCGGGCGCGGCGGGTGCCAACCCCGGGGCGGGGCCGCCACCGGTCCCGCCGCCGAACCCGCCCCGACTCACCGGACCGCCAATCACCGGCAGCGGGCCGTCCGGCACGATCAGCCAGCTGGTGTACGGCGTCGTGATGCCGTACTTCTTGGCCAGGGCGATCACCTCGCTTTTCAGCTCGGGCTTCTCGCCGTTGGCCCGGATCTGGTCGAGCAGGTAGCCCACCTTGCGCCGCGCCCAGATCTCCTCCACGAAGCCGTGCGCGTCGTTGGTCTTGTCCGGGAACTTCAGGTCGTAAGCGAACTCCTTTGTCTCCTTGCCCACGGTGCCGGTCAGCTTCAGGGCCGACGCCCCCTGCCCCGTGAACCGTCCCAGGACCACCAGCTGCTGCCCGTGGAACAGGTCCGGCAGCTGCGGTGGGTAGACCTCGCTCAGCGACACGTCACCCGTGGCCGTCAGCTTCAGGTTGGCGAGGACGGGGTGGCTGATCTTGCTGTAGAGGGCGCTGACCTTGACCTCGATGTCCTCCTGCGGCCGGACATAGGTGCTCGCCGCCCGCGTCCCCTCCGCCAACCGATCCAGGAAGGAGGCGTTGACGTCGTCGCCCACCCCGAAGGTGAAGATGCGCGTGTTGGTCGTGTTCTTGGCGAAGGTGTTCTTGAGGATCTTATCGACGTTCGTTTCGCCGATCGTCGGCTCGCCGTCGGTGAAGAAGACGATGAGGAACGTGCGCCCCTCGTCGCTCGGGCGCAGGGCCAGCGCCGACTGCAGGGCGTCGTTGATCGCCGTGCCGCCAACCGCGTCGAGGTTATCGACCCACTTTTTCGCCTGGGCCACGCGGTCCGGGTCGGCATCGACGAGGCCATCCTTGTAGCGGTTGACGGTGGTGGCGAAGTTCATCAAGGCAAAGCGATCGCCCTTGTCCAGGCTGTTCAGGCAGTAGTTGAGCGCCTTCTTGGCCTGGTCGAGCTTGCCGTTCTCGCGCATGCTCCCCGACGTGTCCAGTACCAGCACCACGTCGCGCGGCACCTGGTACTCCTTCTTCATCTCCACTTTGGGCGTGATCAAGGCCATGAAGTAGCCGGGGTCCGCCGCCACGGGCCGATGCACCAGGGCCGTCAGGCCGACGTCCTTGTCGCCGAGTTGGTAGAAGAGCTGGAAGTCCTTGTCGAGCAGGCCCTGGCTGCGCTCGAAGACCACCGTCACCTGCTTGTCGCTCTGCCGTTTCACCGCGATGGCGTGCGTCGGGCTGTAGACGTTCTGCACCGCGTGCTGCGACTTGATCAC
>DATFNV010000558.1:0-21429 GCA_035266225.1 Gemmataceae bacterium | reverse complement strand
GGCGGGTCGCAGACCCGCGCGGGTCTGCGACCCGCCGCTAAACCGAGGCTATTTTGCCGAGGCGTCTCGCACCAATTCGGAGAACGCTTTCCTGAACTTCTCGGGGTCGTAGGCGTTGGCTTTCTTTAGCGAATCGGGGAGTGCCTCGAGAACCTGTAGCTCGCGCGGAGGAACCGTCAAGAAATAACTCGAACATGAAACGGCAGCGAGTGGCTGATTTTGCAGCACGATTGTCGCAGAGGCGTTCACCTTATTCCTGAACGATTCCGAAGCAGGCAGCCTCAGCTTCACTTGCTCACTGACGCCTGCGAACAGTCTCTCAACATCAGCGTCAACGTCAGGGAACCGCTTGGGAACTGTCAAGAAATAACTTGAACATGCTGCGCTAGCGAACGGCTGACGTTGCACCAAGGTGGTCACATAGGCGTTTAAGTTATTTCTATTGGATTTCAGCTCGGAGTACACGGCCCGGAAAGCCCAAACTCGGGCGCGCGCAGAATCGTAATCGTCACCTTCTTTCTCGGGTAGTTTCGACAGTTCCGCGAGGACTTGGCGGGCCTGATCGTTCGTGAATTTCAGCTTATCCAGGTTCTCCACCACGCAGTCAAGCCAGCAGACCAGGTCACCGGCGGCCTCAGCCACCGCAGCCGCGTCACCGAACGGCCGGTCGTCAAAAGCCCGGTAGAGCTTGTCCAGTTTGGCCTCGAACTGGGTCACGTCCTCACCAGCCTGCCGGATGGCGTACCGTGCCAACGTCAAGGACCATTCTCGCAGCCGGGGGTATCCCGCGGTGAGGCGGGACGGCCGCTGCTGACGCCAGCCCGGATACTGCAATTCGTGGTGGCAGGCAGAGCAATCGAAGTTGGCCAGGTCCAGGGAGCGGCGCCGGGGACCGTCGCCTTTGGCCTTCTGCGCCAGGAAGGCGAGCGAGTCCAGGCTCTCTCGCAGGCACGCCAAGCCGCTGACCACGACGAGTTTCGTCACCTCGAATTCCGCGTCCTCGGGGGTGATCTTGAGCAGCTCCTGAACCGCCGGCTTCTTCTCCTTGAGGTACTCCCAATGGCGAGGCATTTCTTCGCTGAACGTCGCCACGTCGAGGCCGGGAAGGGGCGGGTGCCCCGCCGCATACATCGCGTGCGTGACGAACTTGCCTTCCTTCGCGTTGCCGATGTGACAGGAGGCGCACAGCTTCGTCCTCTTCATGGGATTCCACAGGTCTGCCATGCCGAATTTCGACTCCTTTTCGTCCCTCGACTTTTTTCGCCATTTCTCTCGATCAGAGGGGATGCCCGAAGCGTGGTGCTCCTTGACCCACTCCTTGAATGCACCATGACAGGCCACGCAACTAACGCCGTCGGCCAGGAACTTCTTGTCCTCGACCGCCGACGCGTGACAACTCAGACATTCGGTCTTCTCGTAGACGGGTTTCTTGTAGCCCAGAAGTTCCCCCATCTCCTTCGCCGCTTTCCCTTCCAACGCGTGGTACGCATCCTTGTGTTTGTCGTGCTCATTCCACCGTTTCGCCTCGTCGCAGCGGCAGAGCAGCAGCGGGTCGTCCTTGTCCGCTGGTTTTGGTACGGTGTGACACTCCGCGCACGTGGACACGCTGTAGTCCAGCTTGGTCGGTCCCTTCTGCCGTTCCTGGCCGCGGCCCTGGAGCCCTAGAGCAAGCAGTCCGCACGCGACGACCCAGACCAGCAAGGGTTTGCGAAAGAAGATCCTTGACATGAGGCACGCTCTATTTCTGGAGTGCTTGCTGAATGCGTTTCAACGCCTCTTGAACTCGCTTCGGACCGTCCTCGGCCGGGCTGTCGTAATGTTGGCCAGGCGCTAACGGCGGGAAGGAGAGTTGCTTCCCGAGGGCCTGGATGCGCGTTTTCAACACGGGATCTCGCTTCTCCCGGTCGAGGTCGTCCCGGGCGGAATCGTGGGCGGCAATGGCCAGGTACAGTTGCGCCGCGCCATCCCAGCTTGCTTCGGAAACCCGGCGATCATCTGCCGCAATGCGCTTCAGCGCCTTGTCCAGGGCCGCCCGGTCATGTTCTTGTCTCGCTAACTTCTCCGGCCAAGGGCGCAACTTTGCGGACACGGATTGCGCTCTGGCCATAACGTCTTGCTGGTCCGGGCCGAACAGTTGCATCGCCTCGCGCAGAGAGGACAGTTCATCCATCAACTCCTTGGGCGCCTCACCGCCGAGGGCGTCCGGCAACATCGGGAAGTACCAACTGCCCCACGGGAGGGTGCCAGGTAACTCCTTGCGCTCCTTTCGCTCTCGGCGCCAGTTCTGAGCCTTGAGATCGTGATGGCACGCGAAGCAGTCGTACTCGGCGAACTCGGGCCACGGCCTCTTGTTCTTCACGTCCGCCCGGTGAGCCAGCAGTTTGAGGGCAGCCTTTGCCGACACCGCCTGCCCGATCGCCCAGGCGCGGGCCTCGAAATCGCGACGGCCCGCCTTGTCGGTCTCCTCGCTCCAATGCTTCGGCATGTTGGCGAGGAAGGCGCCGAACTCAAAGGCCAGCCGCGGGTGGCCGGCGGCGATCAGGTCGTGATTGACGTCGATGTCCCCCCGGCCGACGTGACAGCGCACGCACAACTCGGCCCGGAGGCGCAGGTCCTTCGTGTTGCACATTCCCTCGGCCTCTTTCTGGGCCGCGCTTTTCCCGCGCCACTCCGCCGTGTAATGGTCCGTCAGCCAACCGCCGGCCGCGCCGTGGCACGCCTCGCAGCTGACACCGTCCTCGTAGGAGAACGCCGCGCCCCGGGGCAGCTTGTGAGTCTGCGTCAGGTAGGGCTCGATGCCAGGCCGGACGTGGCAATTGAGACACAAGGGGTCGCGTTCGGGGTGATTCTCATCCACCTCCGGGGAATGCTTTCGCTTCTTCTCGATCTGCAGCGACCGCTTGCCGTACAGCACCTCGACTGCCCGGGCGTGCGGGTCGTGGATCACCCAGGTAGTGTACTCGCTGCCCTTGCTGCCTTTCGGCCCGTTGCCGTTGTGGCAGGCCGCCGCGGCGCACGACCCAGCGCCGCGCAGCTCGTACTCGGGCCGCCCGCCGGGGGTGGCGGCCGCCGCGCCGGGCAGTTCCGCACGGGACGAGCGCCGGGCGAATCCGTCGCCGACAGCAATCACCACTCCTGCGAGGAGACAGGCCAGAAGCCACCGCATCAGGATCTCCTGCCGCTGGGGCCAGGGGTTCACATCCTGTCCAATTCGTTCAGCCTTGTGCAAGGCGCCAGGATTCGCCCGAAGGTGCTTTCCGCATATTCTGTCACAACGGAGATGTTGTCAAGCACCTTCCGGGCTTCACGCGGAGAAATCCCGGCGGGGAGGGCGCACCGCCGGCCCGATTGATACCCCAACTCTTCCTCTGGCGTCATTACAGCTCTGGGATCGCGTCGTGACGCACAATACTCATCCCATCGATAGGGGCGTGAGGCGACTCGCTCCATTCGAGGTCGTAAATCAGCGGCGCGACCCCGGCGTACAAGGGACCCAGCGCCTCGATCGAGTCCCGGGCCTCGTCGGCGTCGAAGCTCAGGCGGGCCGCTTCAGCCAGCAGCTTCCCGGACCCACGGACGCCCCGGACCCGATCGACGATCGGCCCCGCTACCGCCGCCAGCACCTTGCGCCGCGGAAGGTCCTCGTCGTGCCGGCCGGCCCAGCGCAGCAACTCGTCGCACAACCACCGTCGCAGCTCCTTCTTCGGGAGGAACGTCGCCAGGCACATCCGAAACAGCTCCGCCCCGGCGGCGAATGTCCCGCCGGCCGCCGCCCGCAGCAGCACGCGACTTCGGTCCCACGACGCCGTCCTCGTGTCGTCCGTGGGCCGCGGGAGGTGCTGATAGCCCTGCCTGTCCTGGCTCGCGAGGCCGTGTGCGGTCAGGAACGTCTGCATCGACACGTCGGAAAACACGACCGTCTTCGGCTCGGTGCCGGGGTCCGCTGCGACGAAGAGGCCCGCCTGGCGCAGCTGCCGCTGCAAGGGATCGGTCGGCTCGTACCGCCGCCGGCGCAGTCCGTCTCTCCAGTACGTCTCCAGACACCAACGGCTCGCCTCCTCCAACCGCCTGATGCGCTCCGCTTCGGCGGACAACTGTCCTTCCAGCGCCTTCAGGAAATAGGCTCGATAGATGTCCGCGACACTCACCGGCCCATCGCCGCGCAGGTTGACGACCAGGGCCATGCGCACCAGGCTGGGCAGGTAACCGCCGTCCGGCCCGCGGCAGGCGGACTTCACCGGCTCCGGCAGGGTCGATCCGCCGTAGGCGGTCACGAACTCGCAGAGGGATTCCTCGTGCAGCGGCTTCAACTCCACCGTCATCCAGTGGCTTCCCCGAATCACCGCCCCATCGACCCAGCCTCGCCGGCAAGCCAGCAGCAGCGGCGTAGCCCGGCCGTACGGCCCATTGACGAAGGCCGCCAGCACGTCCCTGGTCAGGCCCGACTCGCTGACGCCGTCGAGGACGAGGAAGAAGTCGCCCGCCTTCAGGTAAGCCGGCAGCAGCTCCGGGAACGGCAGCGCGGAGGCCACAGCCGTCTCGATCATCTGCTCGACGGTGTCGCCTCCCCCGTTCAGCAGGACCGGCAACGGCTGCGGCGCCGGGTCGTTCTTGAACCGGTCCAGGGCGCGCGACACCACTTCCCGCACCAGGGCGCTCTTTCCCGTCCCCCCGGGCGCCTCGATCAGTACGCTCCCCTTCCTCTCGTCCGCCCCGGCCAGCAGGGCGAGGATTTCGCCGGCGGGGTCGGCACAGGGCGTCACATCCGGCCGGCAGTCGGAGCACACGTCGGCAGGCAAGGGGACGTATTCCTCGAAGGCGGCGCGGTCCCGGGCGTCCCCGAGCCGGCCCCGGGTCGCCGCCGCATAGTCGTCGAGGAAGCGCCGCCTGTTCTGGGGCCGGCGCAGGGCCAGGCGCAGGGCGACGCGGCGCAGCGGCTCAACCTTCGCGACCTGCCGGAGCACCGCCGGTGACACCACGGCGGCCCCCAGGAGCAGTGCGACCTCGGCGAGCAACACCAGGCCGAGGAGCCAGGGGATCGTGTGCGCCCGCGGCTCCCACCGGGCCACGTCGGCGAGGCTCACCGCCAGCGCGGCGAGGCCAGACACGCTCAGCGGCAGCCACCGACCCGGCCCCCCCAGGCGGGGACCGGCGACGAACAGCGCGAGGGCGATCAGGTTCAGGAAGCCCGCCACGATCCAGGTCCGCACCAACGGCGAGGGGGAAATCTCGAACGGCTCGAGGACCCGGTCGATCCCCGCGACGTAACGGCGCCCGACCGGCCCTTCTCTCAGGGAGTCGCGGACCTTCCTCAGCTCCCCGACCTCCTCCGCCGTTTTCCACCCCGTGACCTCTTCGGTGATGATCCACGACCACCACTTCGCCACGTCCTCTTTTAGCCAGGGCGAATCGGTCTTCTCCCACGCCTCCTCGCGCAGCACCCGCAGGTCGGCGAGGGCGTTCTCCTGCCGGCTGCGGCCCGGCGCGTCTGAGACGGGCGGCGTCGGGTCCTCCTTCGGGTGCCCCAGGTAGGCACAGAGGACGCGGGCGACTTCCGGCTTGCGCCCTCCCCAGTAGTGCGACTGCCAGCGCGCCCAGTACAGGTAGGAAAGGTCCTCGTAAGGGATGCGGAGGACCACGATCGGGTCCGTGTCGCCCAGCCGGGTCAGCACGTCGGCGGTTTCGCGCCGCGCAGGGGCGAGGGGATCCTTGAGGCGTTCGCGCAGCTCCGGGACGACCTCTTTCTCTCCCAGCCGGCCCAGCGCCCAGGCGGCTTCCCGCGCCGCGCTGGGGTCCGGCCCTTCGAGGACCATTCGCAGGCTCGCGGTGTCCTTCGACGCTTGGTACAGCCGGACCAGGGCCCACGACGCCTCCCGGTAGGCGTCAGGGTCGGGACTCTGCTGGAGGTCGCGCAGGGCCGTCACGTCCGTCGCGGTTTCGTACAGCCGGGCCAGCGCCGCGGCGGCCTCCCGGCGCAGGTCGGGGTTGGCGTCCTTGAGCAAGTCGCGGAGGGCCGGCGCGTTCCTGGCCTCGGCGTACAGCCGGGCCAGCGCCTCGGCGGCCTTCTCCCGGGCTTCGGGGCTGTCGTCCTTGAGCAAGTCGCGCAGGGCCCCAGGATCCTTGGCGCGTTCAGACAACTCGGCCAGCGCCTCGGCGGCCTCCTGCCGGGGGATGGGCCGGGGGTCTTTGAGGGAGTCGCGCAGGACAGGCACACCATCCTTCTCCCCCAACCGGGCCAGCGCCTCGGCCGCCTTCCGACGGGCGTCGGCGGTGGTGTCCTTCTCCTTGAGGATGTCGCGCAGGGCCGCGGTGCCGTCCTCCTCCCCCAGCCGGGCCAGGGCCGCGGCGGCCTCCCGACGGGCATCGGGGTTGGGGTGCTTGAGGAGGTCGCGCAGGGCCGGCGCGTCCCTGGTCCCTTGGTACAGCCGGGCCAGGCACTGGCTCGCGTACCAGCGGACGTTGCGGTCCGGTTCGTCCAGGAGCGCGCGGAGGGCCGCCGCGTCCTTTGCCCGTTCGTGGATCCGGGGCAGTGCCTGGGCCGCCTGCCAGGCAGCGTACCACCCGGCCGGGGAGTTCGGATCGCGGAGCAGCTCGCGCAGCGCCGCCGTGTCCTTGCCGCGCTCGTACAACCGGGTCAGGGCCCGGGCGGCCTGCGCGCGGGCGCCGGCGTCGGACTCCTTGAGCAGCTCGCGCAGGTCGTCGCGCGCCTCGTTGACCAGGCTCGCCGACTGCCCTTTCCACTCGCGCGGCGGCCCGCCGGGGAGGTCGGCCTTGAGCAGGTCTTCCAACTCCGCCGCGGCCAGTACACGGACTTGCGGATAACCATCCTTGAGCGCGGCGAGGATGCCGCGGACCTGCCACTCTTCGACGGCGGGCGTCGCCTCCTCCGCAGCCACCCCGGACGACAGCAGCCCGATTGCGACCACGGCGAACGACCATTGCAATATCCGACGCATGTCGGGCAACCTCCCCTGTCCTGTGCCGCCCCAAACCGAGCCGTCCCCATTTTAGGGATCATCGCGGCCGGCGAAACTTGACCCCCCGCAGTTGGGATTGACCGACCCCGCGCATCGCCGTATAGACGTTCTCCGCCCCACCGGGCTGCGCGCCCGCCCGCCCGGCGGTGGACGGAGAAGGAGGATCCGATATGGAGCTTCGTCCTGCAACCGGCCGAGACGCCGGTGGCGATCGCAGGGGGGCGACCGGCGGCACGGCCAGCCCCCGTTCGTTCGGGGACGGGGCCCGGGCGCCGCTCCCGTCCGCGAACCGGGCCTGGCCGGCGGGGGTGCCCAAGCCGCGCTGGGTCTTCGCGGCCGCCCTGGGCCTGTTCGTGCTCCTGCTCCTGCTCAACAACAAATATCTGTTCACACTACCGATTCACGAGGACGGTGATAGTGCCGCCAACTCCCTGCTGATCGAGGAGGCGAAACAGCTGCGGCTGCTGGTCGGCAACTATTCGCGGATGGGGTTCAACCACCCCGGCCCCGGCATCCTGTACGTGCTGGCCTTTTCCGAGTACCTGTTCCACGACGAGCTGCGGCTGGTCCCGGCCCCGCACAACGCCCACATGCTCGGCGGCCTGCTCTTCGACGCCCTGCTGGCGGCGCTGAGCCTGGCGGTGCTGCACGCCCATTTCCGCTCGCGGCTGGCCGCCGTCACGGCCGCTGCCGTGTTCGTCGCCTACTTCGGCCTCGGCGGCCAGATGGCCTACGACTGGATGCCCTACCTGTACTTCACGCCGTTCCTCCTGCTGATCGTCAGCAGCGCCTCGGTCGCCTGTGGCCGGGCCGGACACCTCCCCTGGCTCGCCCTTGCCGGGGGGCTGCTGGTCCACGGCCACGTCTGCTTCGTCGCCTTCGTCGTACCGCTGGCCCTGTACGCCCTGGCCCTGCTGGCGCGCGGCCACGGCTTCTCCTTGCGCCGCTTGCTGGGCGGGAACCCGCTCTCGTTCCTCGCCTTCGCCGCCGTGGTCGGGCTCTTCGTGTGGCCGATCGCCCTGCACACGCTGCGGCACTACCCCGGCGAGATAGGCAAGTACCTCGACTACATACGCCAGAACCACCCCCAGCACCGCATCAAGGGCGTGGCGCGCTTCGTGCTGCTGGCGTTCACCAGCGAGTCGGCCCACCCGGTGCTGCTGACCCTTGCCGTCCTGGCGGCGGTCGCCGTGACGCTGCCGCGGCGCCTGGACGGCCCGCGCTTCTACTTCACGCGGCAAGCGCTGGCGGCCTGCGCGGTGACCACGGCGGCGGTCGTTTATTATGCCTGGCGGGGGGTGGATAACCTGGCGGAGAGGTACACCGTCATCTTCTTCGGTTCGGTGGCGCTGGTCTTGCTGGCCACGGCCGCCATGAACGCGGCCCTGCTCCTTGGCACCGACCGGCGGCGGCGCCGGGTGCTGGCCTCGCTGGTCGCCCTCGCCGCCCTCTGGCCGGCGCTCACTGGCCACTTCGTCAACGGCTACCGCGGCTCCCGGTTCGTGACCGACCTGGCCGCGACGGAGGCGAGCACGACGCCTGCCGACACGCCGATCCTCGTCACCCACGAGCACTCCCGCTGGCCGCAGGTGGCCGGCTTCGTCCTGGAAATGGAGCGGCGGGGCCGGCACGTCTTCGTGGCCGAGAACCACCTCGCGTTCCTGTACACGCCCAGCTACGCCCGCGGCTGGGAATCGCTCAGCGGCGCCAAGCACCTCGACTTCGCCCCCCGCTCCGAGCCGCGCGAACACGTACGGAACGTCGTTTATGAAGACGCGGAGGTTTCCGTCCGCGAGTTGGACCCGCGCTACGTCCCGGGCACGCTGCTCTCCTTCGCCGGGGGGGCTCACGTCTGGGGGGTCTACAAGGGGCGCGGCTGGGCCTGGCACGAGGTCGATGGGACGTACACCGATGGGCCCGAGGCCTGCCTGTCGTTCGAGCTGGAACAGCCGATCAAGGGCGATGGCCTGCTGCTGCTGACGGCCCGGCCGTGTCTTCCCCCGCGCCGGGCCGAACTCAACGTGGACGTCGTGGTGAATGGGGAGCAGGTGGCGCGCTGGCAGGTTGCCGCCAGCGACCGCCCATTGGACCTGCGGGCCTCGATCCCGGCCGCCGTCCTCGGCCGGGCTGGGCCGGTGCAAATCGGCTTCCGCTTCCCCGGGGCACGGGTGGGGGGGGAAGTGCGCTCGGTCCCGGGCCGGTGTACGTGTGGGCTGTGTGTGCAGAGCTGTTGCCTGGCGGCCGAGGACGAAACGCCGCCATGACCGGACACCACTGTCTTCGCCGCTTGCGGCTTCGCAATCGTTCCTGCGAAGCCGCAAGCGGCAAGAGGGGTATTGATACGGTTTCTCATGCGGAAAGGCCGGGCGCGACGGCGACCAGCTCGATCAGGATTGCCGGATCGACCGGCTTGGTGAAGTAGCGGTCGAAGCCGGCTTCGCGGCAGCGGCAGCGGGTCTCGTCGGAGCCGTAGCCGCTGATGGCGACCATGTGGACGTGGGCCGTCGCCGGATCCTGCCGCAGGGCGGCGGCCACGCCGAAGCCGTCCAGGCCGGGCAGCCCGATGTCGCACAGGATGACGTCGGGCCGGCAAGCCCCGGCCAGGCGCACGCCTTCCGGCCCCGTGGGGGCGACCCACACCTTGTGGCCGAAGAATTGCAGCAGTAGGCGCAGGCTCTCCGCGTTGTCGGAATTGTCCTCGACGATGAGGACCTTCCGACCCCTGTCGTTATTGGGTTTCTGGAGCGCCCCGACGTGCGGGCCGTCGGTCCGGTGCATGGGGAGGTTCCTCAATGAAGCAGCTTCCGCCGCCGATCCGAGGGGATAGGGAAACCGAGGCCGGGCCCTGGCGGGGGCGGCCCGTCCCAGGGACTGCGGACCCGGGTCATCCGGCCGTGACGAGGCAGGTCAGTTCGGGATCGGCGAGGTGAGGGGAACGGGCCGGGCCCAGGAGTTCCTCGCGGCAGGTGGCTTCGTCGTGGCGGCGAGTGAGAACCAACACGGCAGACTCCCTTCTTCCGAGTCCCTTGCCATACGGGGGACCGGTCACTCGCCGTTGAGCAGGCCCCCCGCAATCGGCAGTTTGTCTTGTGAGGCCGGTTTTACCCGAAGGCGGGGGGCCGGGCAAGAGCAGTTTGCGGTGAGGGAACGTACGGCCTGGGGGAGCGATGGTCACTTCGGCTTTCGCCGCCCGCCTGGCTTGGCTCGCCCGCCGTTGCCATTCCGTCGCCGGCGCGGCTGTCCCCAGCCCTGCGCCTGTTGCTCGCGCACCCATTGGCGGAAGGCGCGGACGACCTGCGTTTCGCTCACCTCCCGCATCCTCAGGAACCGCACCACTTCGGCCAGCGGCAAGAACGGAAACGTCCGGCTGTCGTCGCCGTAGTGATATTGGCGGTCATCACCGAGCAAGCCCACCTGCAGGCGCTCACCGTCCCAGCGCCACACTTCCGAGACGCCCAGACTCGCGTACAACGGCAGCCGGGGAATGGTACTTCGACTGATCTCGACCTCGATGGCCAGGTCAGGCGGAGGGTCGCGCGTGAAATCGATCTCGTCCCGGTCGCGCATCGCCGCTTCGTGCTCGATCCAGTAGCACTCGTCCGGCTCGAAGCCGCGCTCCATGTCCTCGCGGCGACATGTCATCGATCCGCCCCCGAGGATGTCGATGGCCAGCTCCTCGGTCAGCGCCTCGATCAGGCGCGCGAGTCGCTTCTTGCCTCGCTCGTGTTCGTGCGACGTCGTCATGAGTTCCATCTCCCCGCGGTCGTAGGTGATGCGGATGTGCCGCTCGTCGAGGAGATCACTGAAGGCCACGTAGGTCGGCCAGTCGATGCCGGAGATTCGGAACCGCTGCTCGGCGGGAACCTTCGGAGTCGCAACAGTCGCCATGATTCTTCCTCCTTGCTCGTTAAGCCGGTCAGATATCGTACAATGGGCCGTACTTCCCGCGCAAGTACGCGATCAGCGGCTTGTGGCTCAGCGGCCGGCCCGTCACCCGCCGGCACAGTTCCCCCGCCCGCCAGCGCTGGCCCGGCCGGTGGACCTTCTCGTTCAACCATCCCTTGAGCCGGCCGAACTCGCCGCGGCGGAAGTCGCCGTCGAGGTCGCCCAGGTCGCGCCGCGCCGCTTCCATCAGCTGCGCCGCGTACAGGTTGCCCAGCGTGTAGGTCGGGAAGTAGCCCAGCCCGCCCATGCTCCAGTGGATGTCCTGCAAACAGCCCAGGGCGTCCGTCGTCGGCGTCAGCCCGAAGAATTGCGTCAACTTCTCGTTCCAGGCGGCCGGGGCGTCGGCCGGCTTCAGGTCGCCCGCGATCAGGGCCTGCTCCAACTCGAAGCGCAGGATGATGTGCATGTTGTACGTCGCCTCGTCCGCCTCCACGCGGATGAACGACGGGCGCACGTCGTTGATGGCGAACAGCCACTGCCCCAGCGATACGTCACCCAGGGCGGCCGGGAACACGACCTTCGCCTTGGGGAAGAAGTGCTCCCAGAACGGCCGGCCGCGGCCGACCTGGTTTTCCCACAGCCGCGACTGCGACTCGTGGATGCCCAGCGAGCAGGCGCTGCCCAGCGGCGTGCCGAACTGGTCTGCCGGCAAGCCCTGCTCGTAAATGCCGTGGCCGGCCTCGTGCAGGATGCCGAAGAAGGCCTCGTTGAAGTGGCGCGGGTTGTAGCGCGTGGTGATACGGCAGTCGCCGGGGCCGATGCCGCTGCAGAACGGGTGCGTCGTCACGTCGAGCCGGCCGGCGGCGAAGTCGAAGCCGATTGCCTTCGCCGCCCCTTCCCCGAAGGCGCGCTGCGGCTCGATTGGGTACTCCCTTTCGAGGATGTCGTGCGGCGCTTTCTTTGCCGAGCCGAGGATCGCCCGCACCAGCGGCACGAGGTCGTCGCGCAGGCCTGCGAAGACCCGCGTGATCTCCGCGGCGGTGGCGCCCGGCTCGTACTCGTCGAGGAGGGCGTCATACGGACTGGCCTGGTAGCCGATCGCCTCGGCCTCGCGGCGCTTGAGCGCCACGATCTTCTCCAACCACGGCCGGAACGTCGCGAAGTCGTTGGCCGCCCGCGCCTCCTGCCAGACCTGCTGGGCGCGCGTCGTGGTCCGGGCCAGCTCCTCGACCAGGTCGGGCGGCAGCTTCACCGCCCGCTGGTAGCCGCGGCGGACCTCGCGCACGTTAGCCGCCGCGTCGCCGTCCTGGTCCCCGACGAGCGGACTGCCCTCGACCTCGGCGAGCAGCTCGCCGACCCGCGGGGCGGTCGCCATTTCGTGCGTCAGCCGGGCGACGAGCGCCATCTGCTCGGCACGGTGGGCGCTGCCGTCGTGAGGCATGTAGGTGCGCTCGTCCCAACCCAGGACGGCCCCACACGAGGACAGCAGGTTGTAATCCTTGACCCGGCGAATGAGTTCGGCGTACGCCTGCTCGGTTCGGGACATAAGACCTCGGACAACAACGGTGATACCTGGGAAGGCCCGCCGCGCGGCGGGACGCCACATTCTAGCGGGTCGCGCCAGCGGCCGGAAGGTGCTGTCGGTGTCCACGGGCCGGCCCGTGGGGTAGATTGCCACCGGGAACCATC
Source organism: Gemmataceae bacterium (assembly GCA_035266225.1). Taxonomy (GTDB): domain Bacteria; phylum Planctomycetota; class Planctomycetia; order Gemmatales; family Gemmataceae; genus DATFNV01. The sequence goes on along the minus strand of DATFNV010000558.1, from coordinate 8,878 downwards.
CCGCCGCCCGCCGTGTACCCGGAGACCATGCCATGTCCGCACCTGCCACCCGTCGTCTCGACCGCCGTTCCTTCCTGAAGGGGTCCGCCGCCTTGACCGCGGCCGCGGGACTGCCGGCCTGGTTCGTCGAGCGGCTGCTGGCGGGGCCCGAGCCCGCCAAGCCGACCTCGCCGAACGACCGTCCGAATGTCGCCCTGATCGGCTGCGGCGGCCGGGGGACGGGGATCGCCCACGAGGCGGCCAAGCTGGGCACCATCGTCGCCGTGTGCGACGTGGACTCGAAGCGCGCCGAGGAGGCGGCCAAGACCTTCGGCGGCGCCAAGGTCTACAAGGACTTCCGCAAGCTGCTGGAGCGCGACGACGTCCACGCCGTCCTCGACGCCACCCCGGACCACTGGCACACCCTGGTCAACCTCGCCGCCGTCAAGGCGGGCAAGGACGTCTACAGCGAGAAACCGCTCACCTTGACCATCGACGAAGGGAAGCGGCTCGTCGCCGCGGTGCGCCAGGCCAAGCGCGTCTTGCAAACGGGGAGCCAGCAGCGCAGCGACCCGCGCTTCCGCCTGGCCTGCGAGCTGGTCCGCAACGGCCGGCTCGGCAAGCTCACCGCCGTCACGACGACCCTGCCGGCCGGGCCCAACAAGGGCCCGTTCAAGTCGCAGCCGGTGCCGGCGGAGCTGGATTGGGACTTCTGGCAGGGACAGGCTCCGGCACGCGACTACCTGCCGGAGCGGACGCACCTGTGGTTCCGCTACTGGCTCGACTACTCCGGCGGCACCATGACCGACTGGGGCGCCCACCACAACGACATCGCCCTGTGGGGCATCGGGCTGGACCGTAGCGGGCCGCAGACGATCGAGGGCCAGGCGACCGTCGAGCCGGTGGCGGGCGGTTTCACCGCGCCGGCCGAGTACGCCGTGGAGTACACCTACGCCAACGGCGTCCGCCACCGCTGCGTCAGCACCACCGCCAACAACATTTTTGGCGGCGAGGCGCGGCCGCTCAAGGCGGGCGAGTCGTTCCACGGCGTCAAGTTCGAGGGGCCGGACGGCTGGATCTTGGTCACGCGCGGCAAGATCGAGGCCAGCCGGCCGGAACTCCTCAAGGAGCCGCTCGGCGACTCGAAGAAGGTCGCCCTGTATGAGAGCAACGACCACATGGGCAACTTCTTCGAGTGCCTGCGGACGCGGAAGCCGCCGGTCTGCGACGCGGAAACCGGTCACCGTTCGGTGTCGCTCTGCCACCTCGGCGTCATCGCCATCCGCCTGGGGCGCAAGCTGACCTGGGACCCGGAGAAGGAACGGTTCGTCAACGACAAGGAGGCGGACGGCTACCTGGCCCGCGAGATGCGCAAGCCGTGGACCTACGACGCGGTGAAGTGATTCGCGAACCGGGCGGCCCTGGCCTGGCCGCCCGGTCAGACCGCTAACGGATCGCGCCTTCTGCGCTGCACCCCTCGTTCCTGTCGGTTGATGAGGAATGGACCATGTTTTCCCTCCACGAGGATCTCACATGACCTCCCTTAAGAGCCGTGCCGCAGCGCCCGCCCCGGCCGCGCCCCGGTGTGCTTGCCCTGGTCGATGACGACCTTGCCGTTCACGATCACGTAGGCGATTCCCTCGCTGTACTGAAACGGCTTGTCGTAGGTGGCCCGGTCGATCACCAGCTCCGGGTCGAACAGCGTCAGGTCGGCGAAGTTCCCCGCCCGCAGCAGGCCGCGGTCCGGAATGCCGATCTTCGCCGCGTTGAGCGACGTCATCTTGCGCACCGCGTCCTCCAGGCGCAGCACCTTCAATTCGCGGACGTAGACGCCGAGCACCCGCGGGAAGGTGCCGAAGCTGCGCGGGTGCGGGTTGCCGCGCCGCAGCGGCCCCTCCACCGACAGGGCCGACCCGTCCGAGCCGACGCTGCACCACGGCTGCGCCAGCGCCAGTTGCATGTCCTTCTCCGTGTGGTGGGCGTAGACCGTCGGCACCGAGCCGCCCTCCTCGATCAGCACGTCGAACAGCACGTCCAGGTCGTCCGGCGGCCGGTCCTTGCGCGTGGACATGACCCGGTCCATGGTCAGCCCCTCGTAGGCCCCCTTGCCGCTGACCAGCATCCGCCCCCAGTCGCCGCCGACCGCCGTGAAGTGGTTGTACCACCCCGGAATACCCTCGCGGATCTCCTTCTTCATCCGCTCGCGCTGCTTGGGGTCCTTCAGCCGTTCGAGCATCTTCGCGGTGCCCCCTTCGTGGGCCCAGGGCGGCACGATGCTCGCCAGGTCGTTGTTGCCGCGCGTGTAGGGGTAGACGTTGGCCTGCACGTTGACGCCGCGCTTGCGGGCCTCGTCGATCAGCGCCACCACCTCGCTCATGTGGCCCCACAGCTTCTTGTCGGCGATCTTGAGATGGATAATGTCCACGGGGACGCCGGCGCGCTCGCCGATGGCAATGGCCTCTTTGACGGCCACCAGCACCTCGGTCCCCTCGTTGCGGTTGTGCGTCGAGTAGATGCCGCCGTGGCGGGCGACGACCTTGCACAGCTCGACGAGGTCGTCGGTGGTGGCCAGCGAGCCCGGCGGCATGGCGAGCAGGGTGGACAGGCCGCAGGCGCCGTCCTTCATCGCCTCCTCGACCAGGGCCTGCATCTCCTTGATCTGCTCGGCCGTGGGCCGCGCGTGCGAGGTGCCCATGACGCCTTCCCAGACGTTATCCATGCCGACGTAGGAGGCGACGTTGACCGCGACGCCGGCCTTTTCCAGGGCGTCGAAGTAGCCGCCCAGGGTCGTCCAGCGGACTTCCTTGCCGCCGGCGGTGGCGCGGTGCGCGGCGAGCTTGCCCTTGTACGGCCCGGCCGATCGCCCCTCGCCAAGGACCTCGGTCGTCACCCCCTGGCGAACCTTGCTCTGGGCGTCGCCGTCCTCGAACAGGACGTAGTCCGAGTGGGAGTGCATGTCGATAAAGCCGGGCGCGAGGACCAGCCCGCGGGCGTCGATCTCGCGCCGGGCTTTCCCCGGCGGCACCCGGCCGACGGCCACGATGCGGTCGCCGCGAACGGCCACGTCGCCGACGAACCACGGGTTGCCGGTGCCGTCCACGACCTTGCCGTTGCGGACGAGCAGGTCGTAAGCCGGCTCCGCCGCCGCGACGGGGCCCGCGGCCAGGGCGACAACGCACGACCAGCACGAGAGGAAAAGTAAGCTGCGCATCGAAGCCCCCCGGCGGCGACCGGGGGAGCGGCGATCACCCGCCCCCCGCGGTCACGGCTCGTCAAGGTGTACCCGGGGCCGTGAGGCACCGATCGCGTGCCGTCCGGGGCCGAGGCGGCCCGACGCCTACCATAGGGACTGCCGTGCCAAGCAGCAACGACGGCGCCGCGCCGGCCGGGGCGCCACCTCGCGTCATTCCGACTCCCGGATCGTCCGGGCGACGCGGAAACCGATGTCGATGTGAGAATTCAGGTACGGCCTCTCGCGCCGGCGCTCCGCGGAGCGCAAGCGCTGGGAGGGACTGTTAAAGGCCCCGTCCCGGAACACCCGGACCTCTTCCCGCTTGACGATGGGGGTGTCTGGCCCGTCATCGTGTACCTGCTCTCTTGACCCGCGGGGGTAAGAGCGCGGCGGGTCCAGGCACCATTCCGCCACGTTGCCGTGCATGTCGAACAGTCCCAGGTCATTCGGCTTCAGCAGGCCGACCGGCCGAGCCCGCAAACCGCCGGTGTTGCCCTCGTACCACCCGTAATATCCGAGCATCTCCTCCGCCGAGCCGTAGCAGCGGCTCGTGAGCGCCCCCGCACGGCAGGCATATTCCCACTCGGCCTCGGTCGGCAGGCGGTAGCCCTTGCGCTTCAGGTAGTCCTTCGCGAGGTGAAGGTCATTCCCCAGTTTCTCATAGCAGAACTCCGTTTTGGGAAGGCCTTCCTTCTCACTCAGCCAGTTGCAGTACAGGGCCGCCTCGAACCAGGTCACGTTGATGATCGGCCCATCGGGGATCGTCGTGCTCTCCCTCCGGAAGTCGTGCTGGGAGAGGAAGGCACGGAACTGGGCCACCGTCACCTCCTTGGTCGCGATGGCGAAGGAGCGGCCGATGTTCCTCGCGTGCCGCAGCTCCGTCCCGTCGCGGCCCGGCTCGTAGCCCGGGGAGCCCATCAGGAAAGGCCGCGGGTCGCGGACCACCACCAGGGTGTGCCGGTTCGTTCGGGTCAGGTACCACTGGCGGTCGCGCGCGGGCTCCCCCGTCGATGCCGTGGACAGGTCGGCGTCGGTCTTGCCGATTTCCTCGTGATAGCCACAGCGGCGCAGGAGCCACTCGGCCGCGGCATGGACCCCGGCGTCCGGGTCGTCGCGGTAGCAGGCGAGCAAGTGCAGTTCGTCGGCCAGGGCCGGCCGCTGGCCCGCCGGCGAGTCCGGGAGGTATTCCCCCAGGCTGAGCAACAAGGCCCGCCGCACCGAGACGTCGTGCTTGCCGGACAGGAATTGCGCGGCGAGCCGGCGCGCGTCGATGCCCATTGCGGCGAAGCGGTGGATCAGGTAGGTGCGCCGCCGGGGGTCCTCGCCGGCCGCGGACCTCTCGTCGTAGCGCAGCAAGGGCCAGACCGCCCCCGGCTGCCCGAGGTGGAGCAGCGCGACGGCGGCATTCGCCTGGCGCCGCGCCTGCTCGTCCCGGGTGCGGTCGCCGATAATGGGCCGGTGCCAGACCGAGGCGGTCACCGGCAGTCGCCCCTTTCCCACGCAGGCCACGGAAATCGCCACGGGCCGGTAGTTCTCGCGCGCCAGCTGCCGCCAGTGCTCGCGGTGCATGGCCGGCGTCAGGCCGTGCGACTCCTCGGAAGTGAACTCGGTGCTGGTGAGCCAGACGCCGGCGTACTGCCGTTCGAGGTGGCCACGGGCCAGCAGGCAGTCGAACGCGCAGTGTTCCCGGATCGGGTCCAGGTCTGGCTCCGCCCAGGCGTCGCGGTAGCCGACGAACAGGCGGTCGTCGGCGAGTTGCTCCCGGTCGATGGCCTCCTGCAGGAGTGCCGCCGCGCGGGTGGCATGCTCGTCCGCCCGCGCCGGGTCCGTCCGGGCCAGATAGGCGCGGGCATCGGCGGCGAGGAAAAGGACCCGGGCATCGTCGCCGTAAGCCTTGACCGTCTCCGCCAGCAGCCGGACGGCGTCACCCGCCCGGTCCAGGTGCGCCAGTATGATCGCCTCGTTGCACGCCAGCTCCGGGACCCGGGGGAGGTTGTGCTTCCGAATCGACTCGGCCATGTCCCGGAACTTGCCCAGCTCGGCCTCCGCCGCGCGCCGGTCCCCCGACCGGGCGTGGGCGACGGCGCGGTAGAAATAAACCTCACCCTCCGCCCCGGGGAAGTCGGTGGCGAATTTGTTCAGATCGGCGAGGGCCTCCCTGTCCCGGCCCAGGTAGAAATAGGCGATCCCGTGCCTCAGGCGGGCGGGACTTTTCGGGTTGGCCCGCAAGGCCTGGTCGGCCTCCTTCAGCTCCCGGCCGTACTCCTCGCCGGTGCTGGGGGGCGCGGGCGCCCCGGACACGCGCACGTCCACCTGCAAGCGCTTGAGGCCCAGCTGGTACTCGTACCGCAATTGCTCCTCGGACTCTTTGCTGAAGGCGCAGAAGTCGGCGGGCCGCGCGGGCTTCCACCACACCGAGCTGTGCCGCTGCTCCCCACCCCGCTCCAGCTGGGTGAGGGTCCGGGGGACGTAGTCCTGATGATAGAGAGACTTCGCCTCCGGCTCGCCGACCTGCATTTCGGCGCCCACCACCGCCGGGTTTTCCTCCGCGGGGTCCCTGGCCACCCAGAGGGCGGCGTAGTGCTCGATCCCTCCGATCCCGGCGGGACGCGGCTCCAGGTAGCCTGTCACGTCCAGGGGCAGGAACCCTTCCTGGCGCCAGTGAGCGTTCCTGGCACGCATCTCCTCGGCGCTCAGGCCGATTTCCATCTGCCAGTCCCGGCGGTCGCGGACCCAGGCGGCGGCCACCAGAACCCCCGAGGGGGCGGCGTAGGGGCGGCAACAGATCGGCCGGTAGCCCGACGGCTTCAGCCCCCGCGCGACCCGCTCGAAGTCAGCCGGCGGCAGCGTCTGGCACAGGGCGAAGCGCGGCCAGAACTGGCCCTCGCCAACATCTTCGATTGTCCGGACCAAGTTGCGGTCGGGATCGGTCCAGCGAGGGTCGGAGGGATTGTCCCAGAGATCGGCCTTCCGCTCGTCGAGATCCTCGTTCGCCAATTCGGCCTGCATTGCGGCAAGGATCCGTTCCCGGGGGGCCTTGAAGAGGGTCGGCAGCAGCTCCTTGAATTGCTCGCCATCCGCATCCTTGATGAGTTCCGCCAGTTCGTCCGGCCGGTCGGCGGTATAGGAAGCGAGGACTTTGGCCGCCATCAGGGGCTTCGACCCGGGCCGTTGGTGGTCCCGGAAGATCTTCTTGAGGGGAGCGATGAGTTGCTCGCGGGCCGGCTTGAAGGCTGTTGTCCACCTGTCGATCACAAACGGACTTTCCACCACCAACCAGCCCGCGACGGCGCTGTTGACCTCGTCGTCCCAGCGCGGGCTGTTCGGCTCGAACGCCGCCAGGGCGCAGGCCGCCCGCAGGCGCTCCGACTCCGAGCGCTTCTTCCTATCCAGCAGGACTTCCCAGAGCCATTCCGGGTCTTGTTGCCGGTGATCCTGTAACGCCTGGCGGATGACCAGCAGCTGCTCCGGATCGGCCTTCAGCAGGCGGTCGTGCAAGTAAGCCGCCTGCCCCGTGTCCACCGGCAGCAGCGCCAGGCTGGCGTTGAGGTGTTCTTCACCTTGGCCCGATTCGGGCTGGGCCAGGATTTCCCTCAGACGAGGATCGGCAAACAGGCGGGAGGCCCCCAGCTTGGCGGTGATGGCCTGGACCTCGGAAACCTTGGCCACCATGAGATTGCTGACGAGACTTCGGGCGCGGAGGTACAGCCCGCCCAGCGCCAGGGCCGCGAGCAGCAGCGCCGCCACCGCACCCCAGGCCAGGTAATGGCGCGTGGCCGCGCGCACCATCTCCTGCTGCGGCCCGGTCCGGTCGCGCCGGCGCGTGAAGGCCAGGATGGTCGCCCACTCCCACCAGGAGGGGAGATGTCGCCTTTCGCGCCGCCCCTTCCACTCGGCCGACCGCTCGGCCAGCCGCAGCTCGGCCCTCCCGCGCCGTGTTTGCCGCCGCTCGCGCGTCAGCCACTGCCGCAGGGCGGGGACGAGGTAGTCGTGCGTCAGCTGGTAGGAAGGAGTCGGCGGCGGGCCGTCGGCCGCCGGCAGTCCCTCCCCGCCCCCGGCTTCGGAGTCGGTCGGCGTTACCAACCGCAGTTCGCCGTCGAGGATCTCCAGCACGCGCTCGAACTCCTGCGGCTGCCGGGCGTACCCGGAGGCGTTCAGCAGGTCTTGGCGCGGCCGCATATGCCCCTTGAGGTCGGTCCCCGGCTCGGGCAGCAGCGCCTGGAGGATCGACCGGGCGGCCTGCTTGTGGCGGCGGTGCTCGGGTGGGGCCGTCGCGGCGGCGAAGGTGTCTTCGAGGAAGAGGACGCCGATCCCCTCGGCGCCGCCCACGGCCTTGAGGGTGGCCGGCACCCATGGCTTGCCCTTGACCATCTCCGCGAAGAGACTCAGCCGCACCGGGATCACCTTGCCCTCGCGGGCCAACCCCGACACGGCCTGGTCGAGGAAGCGCTGCTGCTCCGGGGTCGCTTCTCCCTCGGGGAGGGCGCCGAAGGCGCGGCCGAAGGCAGCCAGCACCCGCCGCGCGTGGCCCAGGTCGAACAGGTCCACCGCGGCGGAGTTGTGCCCTTCGCGCAACGGGACCTCCAGGTCGCGCATGAACCGGGTCGTCGCCATCCAGAAATCATCGCGGACCAGCACCAGGCACTGGACGTGCTCGCCATCGCACTGGCGCAGGGCCCGGACCAACTCGGCGTGCTGCGGCTCCTGGTGGGCGTGCAGCCACTGCTCGAGCTGGTCGATGACGAGCAGGACCTTCGGCGCGCTCGTAGTGCCCCGATTCATCGGGGCAGCCTCCCCGCCGACCGCATGAATGCGGTCACTACGAGCGCCGCGCCCCCGCCGCAGGTGGGCCAGCGCGTCCACCAGGCCCGCGGCGTCGGGCAGGGCCGGGCTGTGGCGGCGCAGGCTCCGGAGCAGCCGCGCTTCGGTGTCCGTGGCCGTCGCCTCGACGTACACGGCCAGCACGTGCCCGGCCAGGCCAGGCAGGAGGCCGGCCTTCACCAGCGACGACTTGCCGCAACCACTCGGGCCGTACAGGACGCCCACGCTGAAGGCCTCGTCGGGGTCGGTGGCCTCGACCCGCCGCTTCCAGAAGCGCAGGCTGTCCGGCAGGCCGTCGCGGTCGCGGGGGCCCGGCAGCAGCCCCAAGAAGAAATCGGCGTCGGCGGCGTCGAACGAGCGCAGCCCCTTGGGGATCATTTTCACCGGCGCGCCGGACTGGGTGGCCGGCGAGCGGGGGGCGTCAGTTCCCTGATTCGGACTCAAATCAGGGGGCTGACGCCCCCCGCTCGCCTTCTCGAGCCAGTGCTCCAGTTCCTCGGCCAGGTCGAGGGCGATGCTGTAGCGGTCACTGGCGCGCTTGGCCAGGCATTTGAGACAGATTCGGTCCAATTCCTTCGGGATGGTGTCGTCGCGCTGGCGCGGCGGGCGGGGCTCCTGCGCCTTGACCTGCTCGAACAGGGCTAGCAGGTTGTCGGCGGCGAACGGCAGGCGCCCGGTGAGCATCTCGTAGAGGACCACGCCCAGGCTGTAGACGTCGCTGCGGGCATCGACCCGGTGGCCCTCGCCGCACACCTGCTCGGGGCTCATGTAATTGGGTGTGCCGAGGCAGACCGGGCCGGTGCCAAGTTCCTCCTCGCGCAGGGCCAGGCCGAAGTCGGCGACATA
>DATFNV010000557.1:0-8394 GCA_035266225.1 Gemmataceae bacterium | reverse complement strand
CCTGTTGAGCGGGGTCTGGGAGCAGGTCTACGAGCGGACCTTGGCAGTCGATGGTGAGGTGAAAGTCCGAACTCCCGATCAGCTGCGCCCTCCGGCCGCGAAAAAAGCCTCGTAATGGTGGCATGGGAGAGACCGCACCCTGCTGGCGATATTGCCTTCTTGGCGATCTTCGGCGTCTTGATCCTTTTCACCATAGCGGCGAGCTGCGAATCGTTTTTCGACTTCGTGTTGAAGGTCGGCGAGCTGGAAAGCCTGCTGATCTTCGGCTGGTTGTGGCACATCACCGTGCGCGGCGCTCCGGTACTGCCCGCGGACCCGGATGAAGAAGAGGCCACGCCAAAGCCTCCCTCCTGGCTGGCCCGCCATCCCGTGCTGGTGCAGGGTACGGTGTTCGTCGCCTTCGTGACGGTCCTTGTGGTTGTCGGCTGGGGCTGGTCGGCGGGGTGGTTTGCAGAGCAACCACGGCTGCCGGCCGCGACGAGCTATCCCCTCGGCCAGGGCGACGGCGACGGCGACGGCAACGGCGACGGCAAGCCGGGAAATGCGGAGGCACCGCCATGACAGACGACGACCGCGTTCAACTGCTGTTTGGCCCGTACCAGGCGCCGCCGCTGAAACGTGGCGACCGTGCAACCTGCCTGTATCGCGACACCACGGTCATAATCACCAGCTGGACCGATGCGCCCACACCCTGGCCGCGGTGTCGTGCGCTCGACGGCCTGGGCGGCGGCTCCGGGCTGCTGGTCGATGAGGAGCTGGCCCGCGCCGTGAGCCACGAGGCGGCCGCCGCGGTGATGTTCTGGTGGAGGGCGAGCGCCACGGCCGTCAAGAACTGGCGCAGGGCTCTGGGTGTCACGCGCATGGAGAACGAAGGCACGGCCCGGCTGATACTGCTCGCCGCAGAGAGTGGTGCAGCCGTTCTCCGTGGGCAGGAACTTACTCCCGAGCAGGTCGAGCGCCGCCGGCGAACGGCCCGTGAAAAGAATCTGGGCCGGCACCTGGTGGGGGGTTATCATGGGCCGCGGTGGACTGCGGAGCAACTGGCGCTGCTCGGCACGATGCCGGATGAGGAGGTCGCAGCGCAGACGGGACGGAGCATCGCTGCGGTACGTCTCATGCGGACGCGGAGGAAGATCGCCAGTGCGTGTGATCGGCGACGCCGGAGCAGTGGAACCTGACGCGATACTGGTAGTCCTATGAAACCATTTTCTTCGGACGGTGCGGGGAACGGGTGCCGCAACAGCGCCAGCCGTTCATACTCTCCCGGTGGGATTGTCAGGCGCTCCTTCTCCCTCTCTCCCCCGGTCCCCTGCCAGGCCGGCGCCCCCGGCGAGTTCAGCCGCTGGCCCATCTGATCCGCCGCGATGTGGAAGGGGGCCCCGCCCTCAAAAAGTTGGCATCGGCACGGGAAAGGGGTGCCGCAACAGCGCCATCCGTTCATACTCCTCCCGGTGGAACGTCGAGCAGGGTAGCACTCGGGGCCGCCAGGACGGCGGCCAACACCCCGCCACGATGGCGCACTGGGTCGCGACTTGACGCGGGGCTCCTGCCAGACGTCGCCGCTTGCGGCAATCGATGGTCGCGGCTCGGCGTCGGCGGGGTGGGGGTCGGGGAGGAGGGGGCCATAGAAGGGAGACGCCCGCGATTGACGCGGGCGGCCACGCCGCAGGCGCTCATAGGTCGCGGCAGGACGCGGAGGGCTCGCCCCACAATTCGCAGTCGCTTCAGGATGGCGATGCGTGGGCAGTGTGCAGCTTCCGTACGCAGTAGGAAGTGCGTCCCCAAAAGATCGCGTCGAACCGGCAGCGCGAAGGGATCGTCGAGCAGGGGCTGGTGAGCGGCGAGCAGCTGGCCAGCTCCGTCGCCGCGGGTGGCGTGGAGACGGAACAGAGAAGAGGCTGGCCCTTCGATCAGAAGACAAAGAATAGCAGTAGAGGTTTAAAATTCCCCCTCTTGTCGCCGCCGCGATTACTGCTTATCCTCGCGGCGGCGATAAGAAGATCATCAGCATCGAGCAAAAGAGCATCGTGAAGAAGGGGACGGCCAGCGGCGGCGGCGTGGCCATGGACCATGGCGGCGTGACGATGACGGAGGGCGGCGGCGCCACCCCGACCGCCGCACCGTCCCTCCGGCGGCGGGGGCCGCACTGGCGCAGCGGCGGGAGGAGAGAGGATGCCCCCGCCGTTCCTGCTGGGCGTGGCGGCGCGGGCTGGACAGAACAGCGCGGGGCGACGAGGCCGCGAGAACCGGGTGGTGCTGCTCGGGCGGCCGGAAAGAAGGAGACGTGGCAGCGCAGGAGACTGGCCGGCCCGAGCAGCACCACCCCGGCGGCCGTCACGTGTCACCCCAACCGGGATAGTGCGGGGCGGGGAAGCCGTGACAGCGCCCTCGCCGGCCGACACGCGCCGCCTTGGCCCTTGCTCCCGGCCCGAAACACCCCTGCCGTCGAACTACCAGAGCCTGGGGCCGGGAGCAAGGGCCAGGTGGCACGCATGGCCCCAGGGGCGGCGAGGACAGCGCGGGGGCGGGAGGACGTGCCGCCGGACGGGACAGCGCGGGGGCGAGGAAGCCGTCACAGCACCCTTGGCCTGTGGGCCGGCGAGAATAGTGCAGGCGACGTGACGGTGCGCCCCAGGCCCTGCCGGCGCAGGGCGGCACGCCCCAGCCGGCCCGTGGCGCGGGACGCGCTCCTGGGACGCGAGCAACGCGGCATGCGTCGCCCTGCGACGCCACCGACGAGCTGGACAGGACGCACCCCGCACGCCGTGACAACACGGCCGAGATCGGGGGGAGGACGCGCCACGTAGGCGACTTGGCACCATGAGGAGCGAAGGCGGGACTTGCGTAACCGGTTCTCCCGTGGCATGTCCGCTGGCAGTCGTGGACATGAGCAGACCGATTCCAGGAAAAGGCTGAAGGAGAGCGGCGGGAAGGGTAGCAGCGCACCGGGCGGCGGCGAAACCGTTACCCGGTGCGGCGCGACGGTCGCCGGGTAGATCGCGGATGTGGCGGTCGAGGACTACCAGGTTCGCCGGCAGCGGGGGCGGGCCGGGTAAAGCGGGCGAGGCAGCGGCGGCACACGATCACGTCGGGCGGGACCACCGCCGCCCGACCATTACGGATCCACACGAAACACGTCTCGCAGCGCACGGGATCACCCTCCGGAAGAGGACCGCGGCAACGGCTCCCGGACGACGCAGGACGGGCCGCAAGCCACGGGGGGGCGAACGCCCAACCGCAGACCGGGAACGCGGCGGCGGTGGCAAAAACGCACCGGGAAAGGCACGACGGCCAGGCAGGGGCAACCGCACCACGCCCGCACACCCCGCAAACCAACCCCGAAAAATCCGATCCAACCCAAACCACTCATTGCCTACCTGCCAATTGTCTCGTTTTGTGAACAAGTGTACACTGTGAACCGTTGGGTCTGTAGCGGTAGCGCCAATAGGGAGGCCGTTTCTGCGATTTCCCACGGTAGGGCCAGGCTGCCGCCAGGATGCGGTAAGGATGCGGTAAGGATCCCGCAAGCATCCCGCAACGCTCCTTGAACCTGCGTTGTCGTCCGCAGTCAGGCTCGAACAGGTCGAGGGCCCCGGGCTGTGCCCAGGGGGCCGGCAACCGAATCCAGCAGCTGGCCGAGCTGCAGCGCGACGAGATCCAGTTCATCGAGGAGTTGTTGGTGCCGCTTCGGCGTCAAGCGCCGCCGGGTGTGACGGCCGAGCGCTTCGAGGCGGAGAACGCACGTCTGGCGCAAGGCTTCCGGGGAATCGTTTTGCATGGGAACCTCGGGATGATGGAATGCGCCGGCAGGCGGGATGTCCGCCCGCCGGCTGTGCGGGACAATCAGTCGCCGGCGCCGTCACCTTCGCCGATGAAGGCGAGCAGGTCCAGGGCGAGCGCCTTGCGGACAGCCACGACGGCTTTCGTCAGCTCCGCGGCGGCCTTGGGACCATGGCGTCCGACCTTCGAGCAAGCCTTGACCCGCTTGTCCATGCGGGCCGTGCTGGTGCGCAGCTCAGCGACCAGCGCTTTCAGAACCTCATTCACGGTAACCTCCAGAAAAGAGGCGAGCGTCAGGCCCGCCGAATAAGCCCCGGGGCAGCTGAGATGGCCCCAGGGCGGATCAGATGACGTTAGAGGGCGACAGACTGCGACAGACCGACAGAGTATGCTAACCGTCTGCGCTATCACGACTTACGGTGGTCTGTCGGTCTGTCGCGGTCTGTCGCGCTTCTTGCGGGGCGCCTTCGGGGAGGGTCCATCGGCCGTATCCCTCGGGTTGGAGCACCCCGGCTCTCTTCATCCGGCCGAGCATGCAGCTGATCGCGTTGGCGTCCTTGTTGAGCACCTGCGCCAACTCGACGGGGCTGAGGCCGTGGCCGGCCTTGCGGATGGCCTGCCGGACTTTCTTCCAGTCCTGGCTGACGATGGCGTCATCGGGATCATCGGCATTGAAATCGCGGATGGACCAGAGGCAGAACTCGGGGTCCATGCCGATGCGAAGCGTCCGCTCTTCGAGGTCGCGGCCGGTGATGAAGAGCGTGCCCTCCCGGGTGCCGCGCGGCCGCTTGAGCACCAGCACGGCATCCGCGGCACCGGTCATACCGGTGGAGTTCTGAACCTCGTCGAGGGGGTCCTCGTCGTCGCCGGCCCCCTTGCCCTTGGGTTTGCGCGTGTGGGTGATGCCGAGGACGGCGACGCCTCGGCGTAGGGCCAGCGCCTGCACGGCAGCCATCGCGGCGTAGTCCTCATCGTAGGCGTTGCCCTGACCGGCGCCGCGGTCGCGGAAGCGGGCGACGGTGTCGATGACGACGAGGCGGCATTGGGGGTGTGCTTCCAGGAAGGCGTCGATGGCGTCCAGGCCGCCGGCGGAGCTGCGGGGCCAGGTAGTGGCGAAGTAGATGCCCGCGGGCTGTTCCATCTGCTGAGCCTTGAGCACCTTCTTGATGCGATCCTGCAGCCGCCGTTCGCCGTCTTCCAGAGCCAGGTAGAGCACTTCGCCGCGCTCGACATCGACTCGGCCAAGGGCCACGCCGCCGTAGGAGACGGCCAGGGCGATGTTGAGGGCCAGCCAACTCTTGCCGGTCTTGGGGCGTGCGGCCAGGAGGGCGCCGCCTTCCGGGATGATGCCCTCCACGGCCCACTTCGGCTCCGGGTACTCCTTGGCGAGCAGGTTGCCGATCTCGATGGTTGTGGGGGAGACGGGCTTGGTCGCGCGGGGTGCGCTGGGGGTAGTAGCTGCAGGTGGCGGCCGTTGGGCGTCGCGGAGGTAGCCTTCGGCCTTGCCGTTGCGGTACTCGGCCTTGGCGGCGTCGGCGAGTTTGTGCTCCAACTCCTTGACCGTCCAGGGCGGTTGGCAGGTGGGGTTGTAGACCTCTTCGAGGAGCGCTAGGGCCGTTCGCTCGTCGAGTTGGAAGCCTTGGACAAGGGCCAGGGCGACCTTGAACGTCTGAGCGTGTCCGCCCTGGCCGCTGATCGCGGGCGGACAACCCCGGAGGTAGAGGCGGACGCGCTCCAGGAGGTTGACCGGCTCGTCGTGCGGCATCGCGCCGCCGGGTCCGGGTTTCTCCCACGGGTGGGGTTGTCGCGCCGCCGGCGGCGCGGGCGTGGGCTCCTTCCTGGTCGCCAACTCGATCAGGTGCGCCGGGGCCGGGGCGAGCGGCTTCAGCGCCGCCGGCCAGGCGTAGGCCGTGCCCGTGTCGGGGTGGATCGAGGGTGGCATCACCGTCTGGGCGCCCTTGCCCATGACGATGACGTGCGACCCGGTGGGCTTGCCGTCGCTGTCTTTGCGGTCCCACCGCCGCTTGGTCACCGGGCAATCGGACGAGACCGAGTAGAAGAGACGTTGACCACCGCCTGGCGTGGTAAACCCGAGCGTTACGGGCAAGCCCTCGGCACCGAACAATTCCTCAGCCATCTCCAAAGCCTCGGGGCCGTCGAGGTCGAGGCCGATCATGCCGGAGACGGGGCCCATGGCGATGCCCACGTTCGTGTTGGGGTGCCGTCCCCAGGCGGCGCGCACCTCGGCTTCCGTGGGGCGGCGCTCTTGGAATTCGTCCCAGGACTCGACAGGGCGCTTGCCGACGAGGGGGATTGGTGACCAGCTGCGGGACAGGTAGTCCAGGGCGGCGGCGAGGCACGGCGATTCGGCCGGGCGGGGGTTGACTTTCGGATCGTTGTCGGGCATGATGTCTCTCGTAGGGCGTGAATCTAGCCGGCTGACAGAAGTAGCACTCTGTCAGCCGGCTTCTTCGCTGGGTATTACTTCTTCTCCCGCTCCTCTTTGGGCGGAATCACGGTAGCGCCGCCGATCTGATAGGCCCCGGCAGACGGGGCCGGCCGCGGGCACTGGCCAGCGGGCCGGACGCGCGGGCCACGCAGTTTCGGGTATTTGTGCCGGGGAGTCGGAAACTTCGACATAGAACCTCCGCAATAGTAGTAGAAGTTGAGCGGTCTGCTCAGCGGCCGTCCGTGCCGGCGAGCAGGCGCTCGATCTCCGCAGCCGGGATGCGGACGGCACGGCCGCAGCGGGTCGCATGGATCTCGCCGCGCTGGATCATTCGCCGCACGGTCTTCGTGGCCAGAACAAGCGCGGCGGCCACGTAGGCCACGGGGTATGCTTTGGGGGTCGGAGTCGCGATCGTCATGCTGGTTACCTCGGGGTTGGGGCCGCCAGGTCACCGGCGGCGCTTATCGTTGACTTGATGGTACAATCGGGGCTCTGCGGGGAAGAGGGGATTTAGGAGGCTGGCGAAGTTTTCCCGGCAAACGAGATGCTATTCTGTTCAGATTGTCGAACTTGTTCAGATTGTCGAGTTGCGGGCCAGCAGCGTGAATTGTTCACGCTGCTGGCCCGCATGGGTCGATAGTGGTTGTGGGGGAATACCGGAGGGCAACAATGCGCAGATCTGATCGGCCGGCCCAACCGCCGGCCCAACCACCTACGCCAGAGAAGGCCGTGCAGATCCGTGCCGGCCTCGAAAAAGCCGTGGGGATGCTTTGTCTTCTCGTGGAAGCCACTTTAGAGGGGACCGACCTACAGCAATGGGAACCGTACGGCTGCGCTGACATTCGCCGGGGCGCGTTCAACATTGGGAAGGGCGTCCGGGTAATCCTCAAGCGTCTGGACGGCGCTCCAGCCCCGGCTAAAAAGAGTTACAAACGCTCTCAAGAATAGCAAGCGGGAGGGTCAGCGGGAGGGAACCACGGTCCAGAGTAGTCCCCTGGGGTCCCCTGGGGTTCCCGCTCGTCTTGCCGTAAGTGCTTGTGGCAGGGGCAGTTAGTACCCTGCGGTCCCCTAGAGTTCCCTGTAGTCTATCTCCTCCTTTACGGATTGCAAATCCGCCATCCCCGGTTCAAATCCGGGAGGGGCCTCTGACAGAAAGCCAGAAATCACAAGGGCTTGCGGCGAGTGTCGCCGCAAGCCCTTGCGGCGTTTTCAGGGGGGGCGGTACCGGCAGCGGTACCACGGTCTTCTTGACGTTTGTTCACATGGGTAGAGTTGAACAGTGAGGGCAGGTCCCAGACCTCCTCGGCCACGTCTTCCATTTCCAGGTCGGCGTACAGGTCCGCCGTCATCCCGAGCGTCAAGTGCCGCATGAGCAGCTTGACCTTCTGGATGGGCAGCGCGGTCCCCACCGTCTTGCAGAAGGTGTACCGGAGCGAATGGAAGTCGGCGTGTCGGTCGCGGGCGTCCACCCGATCCACGCCGGCGCGGCGCAGGTCCTCGTAGAGGCTGGCGATCTTCGGCACCCCCGGGCCGATGTCGTTGCGGGGCCGGCCGCGCTGCCCTTTCTCGTCGCCCCGGCCGGCGCCGAAGACGAGACTGCCAGGGGAGGGGAGCGCCGCCCACAGTGGGCGCAACACCGCGGCGCACTCGGGGAGCATGGGTAGGTTCCACGCCAGGCCGTTCTTGCTCACTTCGGGGCGCAGGTGCCAGCGCGGCCGCGGGCCGGTCGGATCGCAGTCGCACTTCTTTAGCCGGCGCAGTTCCTCCCGTCGCAACCCGGAGTAGGCCGCGACCTCGTAGACGACGCGGCGACGGTCGGGGGCAGCTGCCAACAGGCGGGCCAGCTCCTCGGGCGTGTACGCTCGACGGAGGCGCCGGCGGGCCTGACGGCCGCCCTTGGCGCGGGCCATCCCGTCGAGAGGGTTGTTCGCCAGCCAGCGCCGCGGCGGGGCCTTGCACCACGCCAGGAAGGCGTTGACGCACTGGTGGTACTTGTTCAAGGTCCCTGCAATGTCATAAACAGGTCTGTCCCTCCGCCGGTAACGGCTCAATAGTTCTTGGTAAGTTCGATCTGCTGGCCTGGCGCGCAGGGCCATTGCGGGGGCGGCGGGGACTGGGCTTGGGCTTACGCCGCGCCGGCCCTCCCTTACGCCGGCGCGGCCACC
>DATFNV010000556.1:0-24159 GCA_035266225.1 Gemmataceae bacterium | reverse complement strand
TTGCCGGGGTAGTCGATGAACAGGACCGGGTCGCCGGTCGAGCCGTTGACCAGGCGGATTTCGGAGAAGGTGCGTGCGGCGGGCATGGGTCACAGGGCCCGAGGTCGAGAAGTCGCGGGTCGCCGTATTCTGCCGTGCCGCTTCGGTCGTGGCAACGGCTTGCTCTCATTCGGGAGGCCGCTGCGGCGGGTCCAGCGTCGGTATCCGTCCGCCCTTGACCTGTTCCACGAGGCCGAGGATCTCCTCCCCGCCTCCCCCCGCCCGCACCTTCTCGCCCAACACCGCCAGGGCCTTCAGGTCAATCGGATCTCGCCCCTCATCCGTGGAATGTCGTACCATCAAGTGGAAATCGACCGCGTCTTGCGCCCTGGTCAACGGATCGCGGGTCGGCGTGAGCATCGCCCCGTACTTGTTGGCGACAGCCGCTTCCAGCTTCGGGATGCGGTAGGCGAGGCCCTCTTCCTCGATCCGGACGGCGGTTTGCAATGTGAACTCGATGTCCGCCCGATAGGGATAGATCACGTCGATGACCGATTCCTTCTCGCCCGGCACGAAGAACGAAGCCGTCGCGTCGAATTTGCGGACTTCCATCTGCGGATACAGGGCCTTCAGGGCATTGACGGCGCGGGCGTGGTTCCGACCGCGCCTGACGAAAATGTCCACGTCCTGCGTCGCTTGCGGCCGCCCCGTCCAGGTGCTGATGCCGTAGGCACCGGTGAGGACGAACCGAATCTTCGTCCCCTGGAGGGTCGTAATGATCTGTCGGAAATCCGGTTGAACGGGTGACATGCTGCGATGCATCCTGCGATAGAGGTCACTCAGGTAAGCGCACTCCATGACAGCGTCGTGGGGACGAAGATTGCGGCACCTTCCCTTCATCTCCTCCCACTCGGCGGGGAAGCTGCCGGAGAGCCGGCGGACGATGCCAGAGGGCTGGGCCTGTCCGCGGGGCGAACTTGGCTCGGCCTCAACTCGACTTCTGGGCGTCATGCCCCGCCCCTCCACTTCCGTCAAGCGCACTTACGTATCCGGGCATTGTAGGTGATTTGCGCAATGAAGCGACGCCTCGACCGCGGCGGCAGCCGGATGACGGTTCTCCGGAGTAGGTTATCCATCGAGGGTTGTCCGGCGCTCGAGCGAGCCGCCTCGCCGACGCTTGCTGCCGGACAGGGCGCGAGCGGGAGACGGTTTCCCGCTCGCTACTTCCTCGCACGGCGCCGCCGCACGGCGCGGAAGGTGTGGGACAGCAGACGGTTGCCGAGGAGGGCGCCGAGGACGAGTCCGCCAAAGGTGCCGCCGAGGAAGATCAGCAGCGTGAGGGAGACCGCCCCCGGCGCAAACGGGTCACGCAGGAACAGCGTAACGAGGCCGGCGATGCCGCCAACGAAGAAGCCGGCGAAGCAGCCGGCGAAAGCGCCCAGGGCGGTCCCCCCCAGGCGGGCGGTGACGTGGGTGCGGTCCGGCGCGACTGGCGCGCCGTCCGCGGGGCCGCGGGGGCTGTCCCCGGCCATCGCCCGCCGCACGCTCAGCGCCTCCGCGACCAGCGCCGCCCGCCCGTCGCCGCAGACGATTCGGTCCGGGTGCCACACCGCCAGGTGCCGGCCGTCCGACTCGACGCACCATCCCGGTCTGGCCGCGAAGAAGGCCAGCAATTCCGGCGTGAAAAGCCGACGGATCGCCGCCCGGGCGCTCTCGTCCTCCTCGCCCTTGCCGAGCCGGGAGAGTAGGCGGTCAACCCCTTCGGAGAGAAAGTAAAGCTCGTTGAAGCGCTCGACCGTCTCGCGCTCGGCACCGGCCGCTTCCTCCGCGTCGAGGCTGTCGCCGCCGGCCCTCAGACACTCCAGCAGCATGACCTCGATCGTGCGCGGCCGCAACTCGAAGCGCGGCATCCCTTCCGCGGCGGGCAGCAGCACGACGGTCTGGTGGTGATAGGTATCGGTCTCACTCCCCCCCTTGTTGATCCAGGTGTAGTCGATGACCTCGACCGGCACCCCCTCGACGCGGCCCCTCATCCAGTGGCGCGCCGCCGACCATCGCACGAACAGCGCCAGCGACCGATGCGCGCCCATCTGCTCCTGCGACACGACGGGCGTGTAGGACAGCCCCATCAGCGCACTCGCGTCAGCGACCTCCCCCGCGTGCCGCAGGGCGCGCAGGTGGGCGACGATCCCGGCGATGGCGCCAAGGACCCCACCCGCTGCCACGCAGAGGTAGACGTCGGAGAACGGCCAGCCCAGTCGATCGACGACGCCGAACCCGTTGACCTGATACGCATATTTCGCCAGGCACCACAGGAGCGCCGCGACGACGGCCCCGGTGAAGCCCCAGCCGACCCACGCCAGCGGGCCGGGGGACACCTGGGGCGGCGCGACGGTCCGGGGGGGCCGGGGCAGCGCCTCCGGCAAGCCGCCGACCAGTCCCCCCGGCGCGGGGAGGTCCCCCGGGTCGGGGGAAGGAGAGTTGTCCACGGGGGATCTCCAGGGATTACTTCGCCTTCTTGAACCTGTGTACCATCCCTCGCTCCGTCCGGAGGGTAAGTTGCAAGCCCTGTGCGGCGCCCGCCGCCCGGTTGTCTCGCCTCGTGCTTGCGCCGGTTCCCCTGTCAACCTCCGCCGGCCGGGTGTCTCCCCTGGGGCTCGCGCCAGTGCCGTTGGCCCCTGCCTGGGCCACATCATCGAACTTCTTGATGGACACCTTCAACGTCTCCCGATCGGGGAAGTCGTCGGGGATCCGGTCCAGGGAAGCCAAGGTCATCTGCCCCCAGGCATCGACGACCGCATGCACACCGGGCGCCGCCGTCGTCCCCTTCGACTTCATCTCCTCGATCTGGCGGTGGAAATCCTTGAACTGCTTCACGCGCTCCGCCCAGCGCTTCTTCACGCCCTCCGGCGCCCGGTAACTGGCCTCGATGGTCTTGTCGTCCACGAACTTGTAGTTGCCGGGCACGGTTTCCTTGTCCCCCGAGACGGTCAATGTGAGAGTCCCGTCCTCGAAGAATTCGTAATTCTGGATCATCTGGCCGCCCGCGGCTTCCCACCGGCCGGCGATGAAGTCCCTGGGCTTCTCCACGCCCCCCTCCTCCTCGGCCGGCATTCCCGCCCCTGTCGGCATCACGATGTTGACGGTACAGGCCGACAGGAGCAGAGACAGACCGCCGACACCGACCACCCGCACGACTCGCATGGTGACCCCCTTGGTTGGTTTCGTGGGGCGACAGTCCGCCGGCCGCCCATCGGCCTTCCACAAGCCGGTCCCCACCAGGGAGATGAGGAGCATGGCCCGGGTCGTGTCCCAATCGATCCTTCCCCGGGCATCGGTTTCGACATTTTCAAGGGTGATTGTACCAGTATACAATGGTGGCCGCAACGATTTTCCCTGACGAGTTTCGTCGATGTAGTGCGGCCGAGCGGGGGGTATACTGGTGCTGTTGTGCCGAGGGAGCCGCCCTGCCCTCGAACCCTGCCTGCCGAGAACCCGCCATGAGTTGTCCCCTTCCGTGTTCCCTGGGAATCGGCGTTCTGCTGCTGTTCGGCGCGGGGATCGCGCGCGCGGCGGACACGGCGCCGGCACCGGGGTTCACGCGCCACGTCGAGGCCGTCTTCAGCCGCCTGGGCTGCAACGGCGGCGCCTGTCACGGCGCAGTAAAGGGACAGAACGGCTTCAAGCTGTCGCTGTTCGGCGCCGACCCGGCCGGCGATCACGACCGGTTGCTGCGCGAGTTCGCCGGCCGCCGCCTGAACCTGATCGATCCCGACGCCAGCCTGCTGCTCCTCAAGGCGACCGGCCAGGCGGCCCACCAGGGCGGCAAGCGGATGGCCGCCGGCAGCCCCGAATACGACATCCTCCGCCGCTGGATCGCCGCCGGCGCCCCGGCGGAATCCCCCGACCAGGCCCGCGTGACGCAGCTCCGGGTCACACCCGCGGAACACACGATCAAGCCGGGCGAGACGTACCGCCTCCGCGTCGAGGCGAAATTCGCCGACGGCGCTGCCGAGGACGTGACGCGACTTTGTTCGTATGAATCGCTCGAACGATCGGTCGCCGACGTCACCAGTGACGGCCAGGTGACGGCCAGGGGTGTGGGCGACGCGGCGATCATCGTCCGCTTCCGCGCCGAGCCGGCGCTGGCGATGCTCCTGGTGCCGCGGCCGGCCGCCGACCCCTTCCCCGACGTCAAACCGCACAACTTCATCGACCGCCACGTCCTGGAGAAGCTGCGCCGGCTCAACGTCCCCCCCGCCGACCTGGCCGACGACGCCACCTTCCTGCGCCGCGCCACCCTCGACGTGACCGGGGAACTGCCGGCGCCCGCCGAGGTGCGCGCCTTCCTCGCCGACCGGAACCCGGACAAGCGGACGAAGAAGATCGACGAATTACTCGCGCGGCCGGGTTACGCCGCCCTGTGGACGCTGAAATTCTGCGACCTGCTCAAGGCGAGCGACTTCGGCGTCTACGCCGACGGCATCCGTCAGGAGATGGACGCGCCGCGCTTTCAGCAGTGGGTCCGCGCCCGCTTAGAGGAGAACACGCCGTATGACCAGTTCGTCGAGCGCATCCTGACCGCGACCAGCCGTGACGGCCGGGACGTGGAGACCTGGGCGGCGGAAGTCCTGAAAATGGAGGAGGGCTACGCCCCGGGCCGCAAGGACCTGGAGATGTACAAGGGGCGCAAGACGCTCGACCTGTACTGGCAGCGCAGCTCCTCGTCGGGAGTGCCGGCCGCGCTGCAGGTGGCCCACACCTTCCTCGGCCTGCGCCTGGAGTGTGCCCAGTGCCACCGCCACCCTTACGACGTCTGGCAGCAGGACGACCTGCTCAGCTTCGCCAACTTCTTCATGCGCGTCCGCACCATCGGCTTCCAGGGCGACAACGAGAAGAAGTTCCCCGAGGTCGCCGCGCTCTTCAAGCGGATGAACGACGACGCCAAGAAGCTGACCGACGAGGCCAAGAAGCTGCGCGAGGGTAACTACAAAAAGCTCGAAGCGGAGTCGAAAACGGCGAAGAGCGAGGCCGACCGGATCACGAAGGAACTGGCGAAGCTGGAGAAGGACAAGGCCGCGGCGGAGAAGGTGAGCGAGCAGCGCAAACTGCTGGAGAAGCACCAGGCGACGCTCGCCGCGTTCGAGAAGGTGAAGCAGCAGGTGGCCGAGTTGGACCGGCGCGGCAAGCTGATGCCCGAGGCGGCCCGGCGCCTCATGCACTCCGAGGTACGCATCCTCGACCCGGGGACGAACTTCGCCACCGTCACCAGCCCGATCGGCACGCAGACCTCGAAGCGCCTTCGCCTGCTGGGGCAGGCGGAAGCCGTCGAATTGGCGAAGGACCAGGACCCCCGCCAGATCGTGATGGGCTGGCTGCGGCGGCCGGACAACCCGTACTTCGCCCGGGCCATCGTCACTCGCGTCTGGGCCCACTACTTCGGCCGTGGCCTCATCGACCCGCCCGACAACCTGTCGTCGTTCAACCCGGCCTCGCACCCGGAATTGCTCCGCGAGTTGTGCGACGGCTTCGTGAAAAACAAGTACGACCTGAAATGGCTGCACCGTACCATCCTGGCCAGCCGCACCTACCAGCAGAGCAGCACCCCCGCGAAAGGGGCTGACGGCGACCGCGCCAACTGCGCCTATTTCCACTACCGGCGGCTGCCGGCGGAGGTGGTCCTCGACGCGCTGAACCAGGCGACGGGGACGACCGAGAACATGGAAATGGAATATTACTACTGGCCGAAGGAGATGAAGGCGGTCGAGATCCCCTTCACGCCGCGGAACTCGTTCGTCAGCTTCCTGCTGTCGAACTTCGGCAAGCCGAAGCGCAACTCGGCGGTGCAGTGCGACTGCGAGCGCGGCGGCGACGCCTCCGTCTTGCAGGTGCTCAGCTTCGCCAACCACCCGCGGGTCTGGGCCAAGATCGCCGACGACAAGGGACAGGTGGCGCGCGTCGCCAAGGAGATCAGCGACGATAAGGAGCGCGTCGAGGAGTTGTACCTCCTGACGCTGGGGCGTTTGCCGACGGAGGCGGAGCACCAGGCGTGTGCGAAGTACTTGAAGGAATCGGCTTCGACGGTCAAGGGCTTGCAAGGCATCCTGTGGAGCCTGCTGAACACACGGGAATTCGTACTCCAGCATTAGCCGCTTGCGGCTTAGCGTTCGCGCGAACGCTAAGCCGCAAGCGGCGGGAGAAGGCCGCTCATGAAGAATACCTGCGAATTGTTCCGCCGCGTCCACCGCCGCGATTTCTTGCGCATCGGCGGCCTTGGCCTGTGCGGCGTCACGCTGCTGGACGTGCTCCGCGCCCAAGCCAGCGCCGCGCCGGCCGCGCGCAAGGCGAAGGCCAAGCACATGATCTGCGTCTGGTTGGGCGGCGGCCCGCCGCACACCGACATGTTCGACATGAAGCCGAACGCCCCGGAGGACCACCGCGGCGAATTCAAGCCGATCAAGACCAACGTGCCTGGCCTCGACGTCTGCGAGCTGATGCCGTCGCTGGCTCGCCAGGCCGACAAGTACACCATCATCCGCTCGGTCACCACCATGAACCGGCCGGGCGACCACGGCCGGGCGCCGTTCTACTGGCTGACCGGCAACCCGCGCCTGCCGAGCGGCACCGACGAATATCCGATGTACGGCAGCGCCGTCTCGAAGTTCCGGCCTGGCCCCGCCGACCTGCCGACCTTCGCGACGCTGGGCATCATCGACGTCCACACCATCAACGCCATCGCCCCGAGCTTCCTCGGCCCGGCGCACAGCCCGTTCATCTTCGACCCGGTGGAGTCGAAGGACGCCATCAGCAAAATGCTGACGCCGCAACTCGAGGTGCCGTCGCTGGAGCGCAACGTCGATCTGCTCAGGGCGCTCGACGGCGGCCTGCGCAAGATCGATCGGCTCGACCCGCTCATCGAGGGGCTCGACCAGTACCAGCAGACGGCGTTCAACATGCTGCGTTCACCGAAGCTACGCGAGGCCATGGACCTGTCGAAGGAGGACCCGAGGCGCGTGGAGCGCTACACGCGTAACGTGCCGCCGAAGACGCGCTACCCGGCGGGCAACGTCAAGCACTTCCTCTTGGCCCGCCGCCTGGTCGAGGCCGGCGTGCCGATCGTCCACTTCAACTTCGGCTACTGGGACTGGCACGGCGAGAACTTCGTCGCCGGCCGCCAGCAGATCCCGATGCTCGACGCGGCCCTTTCGACGCTGCTGGACGACCTGCACGTTCGCGGACTTTTGGACTCGACGATCGTGCTGGCCCTGGGCGAAATGGGCCGGCACCCCAAGTGCGGCACGGCCAAGAACGCCGGCCGCGACCACTGGGACTACGCTCAGTTCATCCTGGCGGCCGGCGGCGGCTTCAAGGGCGGCAACGTCGTCGGCGCCACCGACAAGATCGGCGCCCAGGTGACCGACAAGTTCTACAAGGTGGAGAGCTTCGGCCGTACCCTGTATCACCTGCTCGGCATCGACCCCGATACCATCGTGACGACGCCGGCCAACCGGCCGGTCAAGCTGATCGCCGAGGACGCCCCGATCATCAAGGAGGCGATCGCGTAAGGAACGATTTCAGGAAGGTGGGGCAGGCCGGCGGCCTGCCCCACCTTCCTGAAATAGTTCCTAAACGGGTCTCATTGCTCGGTGGCTATTCTAGCGGGATCGTCGTCGCCGACGATGATTGTTTTCCCCCACGTGTGTCACCTCGTCGCTGAAGTTGAAGGCGTACGACCCACTCGGCCGCTTGGGGGAAGGTGCGCTTCGCGCAACGACGTTACAGACATTTTTTCTTGCGACCCTTCCCGGTTTGCCCGCAGGAGTCGCAGGGCAGAAACGACTTGCTCTGAGCAAAACGAGATGGCTATGATGCCTTTTCGGCGACACCAAGCCAGGCGGCAAACCGGCCGTCTCGCCGCCAGCGCCGAAGTGACCGAGCCCGCGCCCGTCAGTACGGCCACTTCCAGTCGCGGATCTCCGGCATGTCCTCGCCATAACGGGCGATGTACTGCTTGTGGTCGATCAGCTTGTCGCGGATCGCTTGCGTCGCGTACGCCGCCCGGGCGCCCAGCCCCGGCACCCGGTCGATCACGTCCTGCACCAGGTGGAAGCGGTCCAGGTCGTTGAGCACCACCATGTCGAACGGCGTCGTCGTCGTCCCCTCCTCCTTGTAGCCGCGCACGTGCAGGTTCTTGTGGTTGGTCCGCCGGTACGTCAGCCGGTGGATCAGCCAGGGATACCCGTGGAAGGCGAAGATCACCGGCCGGTCGCGGGTGAACAGCACGTCGAACTCCTTGTCGGAGAGGCCGTGCGGGTGCTCGCTCGGCGGCTGCAGCTTCATCAGGTTGACGACGTTGACGACGCGCACCTTCAGCTCCGGCAAGTGCTTGCGCAGCAGGTCCACCGCGGCCAGCGTTTCCAGCGTCGGCACGTCGCCGCAGCAGCCCAGGACCACGTCCGGCTCGCCGCCGCGGTCGCTGCTGGCCCACTCCCAGATGCCGATGCCGCCCGTGCAATGCTTGACGGCCTGGTCCATCGTCAGCCACTGCGGCGCCGGCTGCTTGCCGGCCACGATGACGTTGACGTAGTGGCGGCTGCGCAGGCAGTGGTCGGTCACGCTCAAGAGCGTGTTGGCGTCGGGTGGCAGGTAGACGCGGATCACCTCGGCCTTCTTGTTGACGACGTGGTCGATGAAGCCGGGATCCTGGTGGCTGAAGCCGTTGTGGTCCTGCCGCCAGACGTGGCTCGACAGCAGGTAGTTGAGGCTGGCGATGGGCCGACGCCAGGGGATGTGCCGTGTCACCTTCAGCCACTTGGCGTGCTGGTTGACCATCGAATCGACAATGTGGATGAACGCCTCGTAGCAATTGAAGAAGCCGTGCCGGCCGGTCAGCAGGTAGCCCTCCAGCCAGCCCTGGCACTGGTGCTCGCTAAGGACCTCCATGACCCGGCCGTCCGGCGAGAGGTGGTCGTCAGTCGCCAGGATTTCGCCGGTAAAGCAGCGGTCGGTGACCTCGAAGACGTCCTGCCAGCGGTTGGAGGCGTTCTCGTCGGGGCTGACGATGCGGAAGTTTTTCGACGCCAGGTTCATCTTCATGACGTCGCGGAGGAATTTGCCCTGGACGCGCGTCGCCTCGGCCGTCGCCGCCCCGGGGTGCGGCACCTCGACGGCGTAATCGCGGAAGTCCGGCAGGCACAGGTCGCGCAGCAAGAGGCCGCCGTTGGCGTGCGGGTTGGCCCCCATGCGCCGCTCCCCCTTCGGCGCCGACTCGGCCAGTTCGGGGACCAGCCGTCCCGATTCGTCGAAGAGTTCTTCCGGCCGGTAACTCTTCATCCACTGTTCGAGGAGCTTGACGTGGGCCGGGTTGCTGTGCATTTCGCCCATCGGCACCTGGTGCGAGCGCCACGAGCCCTCGGTCTTCTTGCCGTCCACTTCCTTCGGCCCCGTCCAGCCCTTCGGCGAGCGGAGCACGATCATCGGCCAGGTCGGCCGCGACTTGAAGCCGTTGGCCCGCGCGTCGCCCTGGATACGTTGAATCTCGGCGACGATGTCGTCGAGGGTCGCCGCCATGAGTTGGTGCATCGGCTCGGGGTCGTGGCCTTCGACGTAGCGCGGGGCGTAGCCGTAGCCGCGGAGCAATTCGTCCAGCTCCTCGTGGGGGATGCGGGCGAGGACGGTCGGGTTGGCGATCTTGTAGCCGTTGAGGTGCAGGACCGGCAGCACGGCGCCGTCGCGCGCCGGGTTGAGGAACTTGTTGGAGTGCCAGCTGGTGGCCAGGGCGCCGGTCTCGGCTTCACCGTCGCCGATGACGCAGGCGGCGAGCAGGTCGGGGTTGTCGAAGACGGCGCCGAAGGCGTGACTGAGGGCGTAGCCCAGCTCGCCGCCCTCGTGGATCGAGCCGGGGGTCTCCGGCGCCGCGTGACTGGGGATCCCGCCTGGGAAGGAGAACTGCTTGAACAAGTGCTTCAGCCCCGCCTCGTCCTGCGGGACGTTGGGGTACAGCTCGCTGTAAGTCCCTTCGAGGTAGGTATTGGCGACGATACCCGGGCCGCCGTGCCCCGGGCCGGTGATGTAGATCACGTTCAGGTCGTACTTCTTGATGGCACGGTTGAGGTGGGCGTAGATGAAGTTCAGGCCGGGGGTCGTGCCCCAGTGACCCAGCAGGCGCGGCTTGATGTGGGCCTCGGTGAGCGGCACCTTCAGGAGCGGGTTGTCGTAGAGGTAGATCTGGCCAACGGAAAGGTAGTTGGCGGCGCGCCAATAGGCGTCGATCTTGCGAAGCTCGTCGGACGACAGCGGCTGTCCCATGACCGGGTCCCTCGGACGGGGAGAAAGGGCGACCCGGGATAGCGTAGGGGCGGAGGCGGCGATGACAACGCGGGTCGGTCGTGCCCGGCCGCCTTGTGCTCATCGAGGCTGATCGTCTGGCGGAGTCGCTTCACCAGGAGCGAGAGAAGGCTTTCGCCGCCGATCACGGCGTCCACCTGGCCCGTCATGCCGAGGCGGACCTTGCCGCGACACTCGCCCCGGCCGACCTCGTCGCTGTCGAGGCGGATCCTCACGAGGTACGCGGCTCGCCGCTGCCCCTAGGGGCGCCGGCGACCGTGCCGATGATTCTGCTTGCGATGGGCGTGGCCGCAAGCCTACAATGCGAACAGCTTTTGGCCGGCTGATCGAATCCTCAGAGCGGGTTCCAGGGGGGGGGCGGTTCCGTCCAACCGGGTTCCAGGCCGCTTGCTCCGCCGCCGCTGAGTCAGCGGGGAGCGATCCCGTGCGAAGGCGACGGAGCAGGCGGCCTGGAACCCAGTACGTTACGCGCTGGAGGAGGGGACGTGACACTCAAACGCTTCTATCCTGGGCTCGGACTCCTCAGCATGGTCTGCGTCCTCGTGTCCGCCGCCAGCCTCGTGGGGTTGCTGTTCCTGGGTAATGTGTACGGCGCGATCGTCGTCGCGGCCCTCACGACAGGGATGGCGGCGCTCGGGGGCGCCTTGTGGGTGGTGAAGACCGTTTTGGAGGTCGGGTTTCACCTGCAGGAACGCATCCAGGAGGCGAAGCAGCGCGCCGGTTCACCCGGCGACTTCAACGCCTAACGAGCCCCTGCAGCCGACCGGGGCCGCCCACGGTTCTTCGATCTCCACTATCCGCTCAGCCGCCGGGGCCGCTGAGCGAGGCGTCAGCCGGCCTCAACTGGATCGTGGGAGAAGGGCTAGTGTCGCTGCTCACAAAACTTGAACTGAATTCAAGAGGCTCGGGACAAACCAGCGTCGTCACGTTTCGGCATGAATCTTGGGATTTCCGAAGAGTGACATCGCACTGTCATCAACTCCGAATTTCGATCATGCTTTGTGAGCAACGACACTAGGCCCTACGAGAAGGAGAAATTGCAGCCGGTGCGGGTGTTCGTGCGGCGTGAGGTTGCGATGGCCACCTTCTTGTTCTGGAACCTGGGCGAGCGCCGTCTGGAACCAGTGCTCCGCCGCTTGACGGCCCGTCACCAGATCGACGTGCTGATGTTGGCCGAATGCGCGATCCCAGAAGACTCGATGCTGGACGCGCTCAACGCAGAGGGCCAGAGTACGTTCCGGCGCGTTCCGGCGCTCGCGTCGCGGGGGCTCGACCTCTATTCGCGCTTTGACCAGGGTTGCTTTGGTTCCGTTCTGAAGGAGGCCGATCACTATCTCATCCGCACGTTGACTCCCCCCGGTGGAATCGAAATTGTGCTGGCCATGGCCCATCTCGCCAGTCCCAGCCACAAGAACCTCCGGGCCAGGCACTCCCGGTTTATCGGCTTCGCCAGTGACATTCGTGCTGCGGAGAAAGCGGCGGGCAACGAGCGCACCGTCGTGGTCGGCGACCTGAATGTGAACCCCTTCGATGATGCCCTGCTTGACGTTCGCGGCCTCAACGCCCTCGCCGACCGCCGCACCGTCCAGCGCAAGGACCCGCGCCGGTTTGGCAGATTGCAAGTCGAGGAGTTCCGGCTCTTCTACAACCCGATGTGGAGTCACTTCGGCGATGCGGTCCAGCCGGCAGGCACCTACTACTATGACAAATCCAACCCCGAAGTGGACCCCTTATGGAACATCTTCGATCAGGTGTTGCTCCGACCCGGTCTGCTGGATCGGTTCCGGAACAAGAACCTGAAGATCCTGACTACGGATGGAGCAGTTTCATTCATCTGGGAGGATGGCAGACCGAACGGTGATGTGTACTCTGACCATCTCCCGATCTGGTTCCAACTCGACCTGCGCCGGAGGGCCCGCCATGCCAGCTGATCTTTGGCCTGACTTTCAGACACCCGAGTCAATCAACTCGCCCGTCTTCCTGCTCAAGGAGCAAGCCGCTAAATTGCAGGAAAAGACGAAAGGGCTCGTCTTGGCGGGACTGAGGCCGGCTTCGGCACCGGACGGGAGCTTTTGGGTGGGCTTCGACCTCTATTCTCCGGCGCTCGGCGAGTACACGTATCGCCTCTTCGAGGTAACCTACCCAGTGCAGTTCTTCCCCATCACGCTCACTTCTGCGGATGGGGCCGAAACGGCGCAGTCCCTGAACGGATTCCAGGGCGCCCTGGAATCGGTGTTGCGATCACCCCGGACCAAGCAGGTCGTTGAGGCCATCATGGCTCAGGCCACGGCACTCGGGGCGGTAGAAGCAGGCAAATAGAGTGTTTCTCGCTGCACTGTTGCGGCGCCGGGCCGGGCAAAGAGGACGTGTCCTCCTTGCCCGCCTTTTCTCGCTCGGGAGATCAACCGATGGAAAGATCTGAGAAGCAATTCCAGAGGATCGACGCCATTCTTGGCGACAGCAGGGACCAGGACATGGGCACCGCGGTCAAGGTGTTCTTCGAGCACCTCCGCGGCTCCTTGGTCCTTCCGTGCGACGTGACGGGCGCCGAAGACTTCCAGTGGGAAGAACGCTACGTCATCGGGGGCGCCAGCCCGAGAGAATACGAGCGGCTCCGCAAAGACCAGCCGTCCTATCAAGACACTTTTGAGCTTCTCAAGATCGAACTTGGCGTCGTCTCGGAATGGATGATGTTCCCGGGCGAGGACATCGCCGCCGAGGTGCGCCGCAAGTCGGACAAGAAGACGTTCATTCTGGGGTTGGCCGAGCTGAAGGCCGTGGACAGGAAGTCCCCGAACTACCAGCTGATCGAGGATTTCGGGGTGTTCCTGGTGAATAATCGGTAGCCGCAGGAGGCCGGCTGGGAGGCGCGAGGCACGCCATGACAAAGTCCAGGATCCCACCCGGCCTCCAACTCTGGATCGAGGTTCGGCGCCGCCACAAGCTCTCGCACGCGCACGTGCAGATGGCCCGAGAACTCGGGATGAACCCGCGCAAGCTCGGGAAACTCGGCAATCACAGGCAGGAGCCGTGGAAGCTCCCGCTGCCGGAGTTCATCGAGAAGTCGTACCTCGAGCGGTTCGGCAGGGTCGTGCCTGTCGAGGTCGTATCGATCGAGGAACTGGCCAGGCAGCTCGCGCAGAAGAAGGCGAAACGCACGGCGGGCCGAGCCGCACGTCGGTAGACGGGCGGCTCGGCAACAGCACATCGGTTTGTCCAGCTTCAGCGTCCTTTCTGCGTGAGCCACCTGCTGAGTTGGGACGTGAGAGCATTTGTGGGGGAAGTCATGGAAGAAGGGACGAGGTTTCGACGTCCTCTGGGCCGTCTTCGGCGTATCGTCGGACTGATTGTTCTTGCCTCAGGCGTGGTTCTGTCGGCGCGTGTTCTGTGGCTTGGAGCGTTCTACGGATCGGGGTTCGGTCACGATGAGTGGGTGCGTTTCGTTGGTCTGCTCGGACTCGGCACGTTGCTGGCTTTGGCGGGTTGCTGGTTGGCGTACCGTTCACGGGCTGCGGCTTGGGCGTTGCTCCTGACGTTGGCCGTCCTGCTCGCCCTCGGATACGCCCAGGAGCGCTGGTGGAGATAGCAGGATGAAAAGGGATGGCGTAAGTTAGCTAATTGATCCCGTCAGGGGGCGTAACGGACACCACATCCGACGATTGTTCCTCCCCTCGGGTCCGGGAGGTTGCCAGGTCGAAGGGACAGGCGCTGGGCCGCGGAGTCGCCGTGGCTGAAAATCGTTGCCGACCTCGCGCGGCGGGGTTAGAATCTGGTCGGTCGGGAAACGGCTCCCGACCGACGGAGACGAAGATGGCGAGCGACGCGGGCGAAACCAGTGACCTCCTCCGCCGTGCCGGCGGCGGGGATCCCCAGGCCCTGGCCGACCTGTTCACGCGCTACCGCACACGCCTGCGGCGCATGGTGCGCCTGCGCCTCGACCGCCGCCTTCAGGGCCGCGTCGATCCTTCCGAGGTGCTGCGCCAGGCCTGTGCCGACGCCGCCCAGCGTGCCCGCGAATTCGCCGTCGCCGCGGGGGTGCCGCCGTTCCTGTGGCTGCGCGCCGTGACCGGCCAGCGGCTGCAGGCGCTGCACCAGCAGCTGCTCGGGCCGCGCATGGGCGACGCCGGCCACGAAGTCTCGCTCTACCGTGGGGCCCTGCCCCTGGCCAACTCGGTTTCCCTGGCCGCCCAGCTGCTGGGGCGGCTCGCCCCCGCCAGCCCGGCGGAGGAGCAGGCCGAAAAGCAGGTCCGCCTCCAGGAGGCGCTCAACAACATGGACGCCCTCGACCGCGAGATACTCGCCTTGCGGCACTTCGAGGAACTCAGCAACGACGAGGCGGCCGACGTCCTCGGCATCGACCGGGGCTCCGCCAGTAACCTCTACATCCGCGCACTCAAGCGGCTCAAGGACGTGGTGAGCCGCCTGCCCGGCTTCCTCCACTAGCCGCCCGTGGGGCGAGGGGAACGATCTTCTTCAGAAACAGGTTTTGCCATGCCCAGCCCAACTCCCGAGCGGAACCCGGTCGAAAAACTGTCCGAGGAGTTCCTCGAACGGCACCGCCGGGGGGAACGACCGTCCGTCGAGGAGTACGCCGCCCGCTACCCCGACCTGGCCGACGAGATCCGCGACCTCTTCCCGGCCCTCGTCATGATGGAGGAGCTGAAGCCGCCCACCATCGACGTCACCGGGGCGTACGACGGCGCCCGCCCCGGCACCGGCAAGTCGCTGGAGCGCCTGGGCGACTTCCGCATCCTGCGCGAGGTCGGCCGCGGCGGCATGGGCATCGTCTACGAGGCCGAGCAGGAATCGCTGGGCCGGCGCGTCGCCCTCAAGGTGCTGCCCAGCCAGGCGCTGCTCGACCCGCAGCAGCAGAAGCGCTTCCAGCGCGAGGCGCGGGCGGCGGCGCGGCTGCACCACACCAACATCGTGCCGGTCTACGGCGTCGGCGAGCACGACGGCCTGAACTACTACGTCATGCAGTTCATCCAGGGCCTCGGCCTCGACGACGTCCTGGTGGAGCTGAAACGGCTGCGGCGGGCCAAAAGTGGGGCCTCCCTCCAGGCGGGCAGCCCCCTCCCGCCCGGCCCGGCCCCCGAGGGCGATTCGCTGTCGGCCGCCGGCATGGCCGAGGCGCTGGTCACCGGTCAGTTTCGTCTGCCGGTCCCGCCGGCGGCCGCCGGCACGCCTCCCGACGACGGCCGGCCGCCCGTCACGGGGAAGTCCCCAACTGCGACGTACCCATCGCCCCCGACCCTGCCGACCGGGGAGCGCCCCCCGCGGGTCAACTCGTCCTCCTCGGTGGTCCTGCCCGGCCAGTCCGGCGCGTCGGCCGTCAGCGAATCGGGCCGGCACTACTGGCAGAGCGTGGCCCGCATCGGCATCCAGGTGGCCGACGCCCTTGAGTACGCCCACGGCCAGGGCATCTTCCACCGCGACATCAAGCCGTCCAACCTGCTGCTCGACACGCAGGGCACCGTCTGGGTGACCGACTTCGGCCTGGCCAAGGCCTCGACCGACGGCGACAACCTGACGCACACCGGCGACATCGTCGGCACCCTGCGCTACATGGCCCCCGAGCGCTTCCAGGGGCAGTCCGACGCGCGCGGCGACGTCTACAGCCTGGGGCTGACGCTGTACGAATTGCTGGTGCAGCGGCCGGCCTTCGATGAAACCGACCGCAATAAGCTCATTCACCAGGTGACGCACCAGGAGCCGCCCCAGCCGCGCAAGGTCAACCGGGCGGTGCCGCGCGACCTGGAGACGATCGTCCTCAAGGCCATCGACCGCGAGCCGGCGCGGCGCTACCAGACGGCGGCCGCCCTGGCCGCGGACCTGCAGCGTTACCTCGACGACAAGCCGATCCAGGCCCGGCGCGTCAGCGCCCGCGAGCGGCTGTGGCGCTTCTGCCGCCGCAACCCGGCGCTGGCAGCCTCCGCGGCCCTGGCCGTGGGGGCGCTGGTGGCCGTTACCATCCTCTCCGTCGCCTTCAGCGTGGCCCAGTCCCGCGCCAACGACGACCTGTCCCGCTCCTCCGACAACCTCTCGCGCGCGTTCGCCAACCTCAGCGCGGAACAGAAGCGCACCAGCGAGGAGCAGCAGCGGACGCAGAAGGCCCTGACTCGCTCCGAGGAATTAGCCCAGAGCCTCGCGGCCGAACAGGAGGAAACCCGCAAGGCGCTGGGGCGCTCGCAGGAATTGGCGGGCAACCTGACTGCCGAGCAGAAGCGGACGCAGGAGGCGCTGGCCCAGACGCGGCTCCTGGCGACCGAGTCGGCGACGTTGGTCGTGGAACGAGGACAATCGCTGCTCGACCGCGAGCCCCGGCTGGGGGGCCTGTGGCTGGCCCGCGGCCTGCAGCTGGCGCCGGCGGAGGCCACCGACCTGCAGCGCGTGGCCCGGACCAACCTGGCGGCCCTGCCGCGCGACCTGCCGGTGCTGCGCGCCACCTTCGCCCAGGACCAGGGCGACATCGGCGCGAGGTTCAGCCCCGACGCCAAGACGATCCTGAGCGGGGGGGGCCGGTCGTTCCGGCTGTGGGACGCGGCCACCGGCCGACCCATCGGAGAGGTGATGGAACATGCCGGCCCGGTTCAGGCCATGAGCTTCAGCCCGGACGGACGGTACGCTCTCACCGCCAGCCTCGACAAGACGGCCCGGCTCTGGGACGGGTCCACCGGCAAACCCGTCGGCCAGCCGCTGCTCCATCCCGCGGCCGTGCTGGTGGTGACTTTCAGTCCGGACGGCAAGACGATCCTCACCGGCTGCCAGGACCGAAAGGTCCGCTTCTGGGACCCTGCGACCCAGAAACTCCTCGGTGAACCACTCGACGGCGGCGGCCCGATCAGCCATCTCCTCTTCAGCCCCGATGGCCGGACGTTCCTGAGCGGAGGCCTCCAACTCCCCGTGCTCCGCCTGTGGGAGACCGCCACCCGCAAGCCCGTCGGGCAACCCCTGGTCCACCCCGGCGCGGTCTATCGCGTCGCCTTCAGCCCCGACGGCCAGACGGTCGTGGCCGGGTGCGCCGATAACAGGCTGCGCCTGTGGGACGTGGCTAGCGGTAACCTGGTTGGCCAGCCCCTGGAGCACCCCGAGGCCATCGGCCCCGTCGATTTCCGCCCGGACGGCAAGGCCGTGGTGAGCGGGTCCGCGAGCGGTATCGTTCGGCTCTGGGACGTGCGCACCGGCAAACCCCTCGGGGAGCCGATGCCTCATGCGCGGACCATCATGACTGTGGCCTTCAGTCCCGACGGCCGTACGGTCCTGAGCGCCAGCCTGGACGCGACGGTCCGACTCTGGGACGCAGACACGGGCCGCCCCATCGGCGAGCCCTTGCCGCACCCGGCCCCGGTCATGGGAGCCCGCTTCAGCCCCGACGGCCGCTCCATCGTCACTGCGGCCGGTGACAAGATCATCCGGGTGTGGGAGCAACCCGCCGGCCGCATGGTGCAGGCGCCGCTACGGCACCTGGACTCGGTGCATGTCCTGGCGGTCAGCCCCGACGGCAAGACGTTGGTGACCGGGAGCGGGGACAACAGTACCCGCCGCCGCGGCGAGGCGCAGCTGTGGGACCTCGCGACCGGCAAACCGATCGGCGCCCCTCTGCGGCACACCAACGAGGTCGATACCGTTGCCTTCAGCCCCGACGGCAAGCGCGTCCTGACCGGCAGCCTGGACACCACAGCCCGGCTGTGGGACGCCGCGACCGGCCAACCGCTCACCCCGCCGCTGCAGCACCAGAGCAGCGTCTGGTTCGTGGACGTCAGCCCCGACGGCCGGACCCTCCTCAGCGGCGGCGCCGACGGGACCGCCCGGTTGTGGGACGCCGACACGGGCAACCCGATCGGCGAGCCGCTCCGGGGCAGCGCCATCAGCGAGCCGCTCACGGTCAACCCCGGCAGTGATCCGCTTACGGGCAATCCCAGCGCCCAGGCGCTGGGGCATCCGTCGCAGTTCAGCAGCGGCATCTTCAGCCCCGACGGCAAGACCGTCCTCACCGGCGGCTACGACAACGCCGCGCGCCTCTGGGACGCGGCCACCGGCAAACCCATCGGCACCCCCATGATGCACGAGGCCCGGGTCCGCCGGGTGGCCTTCAGTCCCGACGGCAAGTTGCTGCTGACGGGCAGCTTCGACAAGACGGCCCGGTTGTGGGACGCGGCGACGGGCAAGCTCATCGGCCAACCGCTCCCGCACCAGGGGAATGTGGCCTGGGTGGCCTTCAGCCCGGACGGCAAGCTGCTGCTGACGGCCGGGGACAAAACGGTTCGCGTCTGGGACGCGGCCACTCGCAAGCCGGTCGGCCGACCGCTGCAGCACCAGGGGGCGGTTTCCGACGTCGCCATCAGCCCCGACAGCCGGATGGTGCTGACCGGCTGTGAGGACCGGACCGCCCGGCTTTGGGACGCCCGGACCGGCCAGCAGGTCGGCCCTCCCCTGCGCCACAAGGAGCCGGTGATGGCCGTCGCCTTCACCCCGGACGGCACGCGGCTGGTGACCGGCGGCGACGACCGGACCGTGCGGGTGTGGGAAGCGCCGGCGCCGCTGACGGGAGACGCCGCCCGGCTCATGCGCTGGGTCGAGGTCAGCAGCGGCGTCGAGGTCCAGAACGACGGCTCGATGCACCTGCTCGATGCCCGCACCTGGCGAGAGCGCCGGGAGAACCTCGAGAAGCTGGGCGGCCCGCCCGGGTCGGCTGAGCCGTCGGGGCTCGGCTGGCACCAGCGCCTGGCCGCGGAGAACGAGGAGAGCGGACACCCGTTCGCCGCCCGCTGGCACCTCAATCGGCTGATCGACGCCCAGCCGGGCGATTGGTTCGCGCGCGCCCTGCGCAGCCGGGCGAACTGGAAGCTGGGCCGGCTCGACGAGGCCGCCGCCGACTGCGCCCGGGCCATCCAGTTGGGGCCGACCGAAGCCGTCCGGGACTGGCTAACCCGGCAGTCGCCGGACTACGACGCCGAGGCGTCGTGGCAAATGGCAGCGTGGTATCTCGATCGCCTGGTCGCGGCGCGGCCCCACGACGCGGTGGCCCACCTCGCGCGGGGCCGGGCCCAGGTGGAGCTGGGGCAGCTCGACGGGGCCACGGCCGATTTCGCCCTGGCCCTGCGGCTGGGTCCGCGCGACGACGTGCTGGCCCGCTGCCGCGCTTACTGGGAAGAGTACGAGATCGAGGAGCGCTGGCTGACGGGGCTGTGGTTCCTGGAGCGCCTGGCCGAAGAGCAGCCGCTGGACTGGTACGTGCCGGCCCGAATCGGCAAGGCCAACGGCCGGCTCGCTCAGTTCGAGCCGTCACTGCGGGGCTACTCCCGGGCGCTGGCGCTGCACGATACCGACCCGACCTTGTGGCGCGCCGGCGCGGTCCTCTACCTGCACGTGGGCGACGTCGAGGGCTATCGCACCGCCTGCGAGCAGATGCTCCGGCACTACACGCAAACGACCACCGGTCAGGACTACGAGGTCGCCTGGGTTTGCAGCATCGGCCCCGGCGCCGTGACGGACTGGGCCCGGCCGGTGCAGGTGGCCGAGAAGAGTGTGGCGATATCCCCGAAGAATTCCGCCTACCTGACGGCCCTGGGAGCCGTCCTCTACCGGGCCGGCCGCTACGAGGAAGCGCTCGGGCGCCTGGACGAGGCGATGAAGGAAAACACCTACGGCGGCTCCCTCTCGTGCTGGCTCTTCCTGGCCCTGGCTCACCACCGCCTGGGCCACGCCGCCGAGGCGCGCAGCTACTTGGACAAGGCCGCGGCGTGGCTCGACCAGTCCACCCCGGAGAAGCCGCGCGACGCCCGCATGGGGGCGACCCCGGTCCTCTGGTCCCACTGGCTGGAGGCGCAGCTGCTGCGCTGCGAGGCGGAGGCCGTGATCCGCGGCGCCCCGGCCAGCAACAACCCCGCGCTGCGGGTCGCCTACGGCCGCGCCCACGTCCGCTTGCAAGAATGGGACAAGGCGGCGGCGGATTATAGCCGGGTCGTCGAGCTGCGGCCGAAGGACGGGGCGGCGTGGGCCGAGCGCGGCCGCTGCTACGCGCGGCTGGCCCAGTGGGACAAGGCCGCCGCCGACTTCACCAGGGCGATCGAGCTGCACCCCGAGGATGGCTCGCTGTGGGCGGAGCGCGGCCGGTGTCAGCGGGAGTTGAAGCAGGCCGACAAGGCGGCCGCCGACTACGCCCGGGCCGCCGACCTGAAGAGTCAATCGTTGGGGGCGAAGCGCGCCGACCTGGAACGGGCCCCCCCGGTGCTGCAGTTTCGCGAGGTGCTCGCCGCGTCCCTGGCGGACCTGGCCGAAGCGCAGCGGTTGGCAGGCCGGCCGGCCGACGCCGCCGCCACCCTGGAACAGTTCCGCCAACTCTGGCCCGGCCACGGTGATCGACTCTACGAGGTCGCCAGGCGACTCGCCGCCTGCATTCCGCCGACGGATCCCCAGGCGCCGAAGCCGACCGCGGCCGAAGAGGCGCTGCGCCGCCGGATCGCCGACCAGGTGATGGAGGCGCTCTCGCAGGCAGTCCTGGCCGACTACCGAGACGCCGCCGCGATCCGCAAGGAGGCGGCGCTGGCACCGTTGCAGTCGCGCGACGACTTCAAGGCCCTGCTGGCCCAGATGGAGCGGACCAGCAGCTTCCCGCTCCCCACCGGTGAGGTGCGGCGCTACACGGGGCACGCCGAGACGGTGATGGCGGTCGCGCTCTCGGCGGACGGCGGCCGGGCCCTTTCCGGCGGGTACGACCAGACGGTGCGCTCGTGGGACGTGGCCACCGGGAAGGAGCTGCGCCGCCTCACGCTCAGCAAACCGGTGTACGCGGTGGCGCTGTCTCCCGACGGACGCCGGGCCCTCATCGCCAGCGGCGAGCCGGACGTGCGCCTGTGGGACGTGGACAGCGGCGACGAGGTGCGGCGGTTGGTCGGCCACAAGCTCTGGGTCGGGGTCGTCCGCTTTTTGCCCGACGGCTGCCGGGCCATTTCGGCCGGCAGCGAGTCGGACTTTCGCGTCTGGAACCTGGACACCGGCCAGGAGATGCACCGCTGCACCAGTAACGGCGGCGTCATCCGCGACCTGGCGGTTTCGGCCGACGGCCGCCGCGTGCTCTCCGGAGGGGAGGACGGCACCCTGAGCCTGTGGGACGTGGACAGCGGCCAGGAGATCCGCCGCTTCGAGGGGCACCACGGCACGGTCTGGTCGGTGGCCCTGTCGCCGGACGGCCGCCGCGCCCTCTCCGGGGGCGCCGATGGGTTTGTCTGCCTGTGGGACCTCGACAGCGGCCGCCTGATCGGACGCTGGGCGGGGCACTGGAAGGTCATCCGCGGCGTGGCCTTTTTGCCCGACGGCCGTCGCGCCCTCTCCGTCGGCAACGGCGGACCCTTCATCTTCTGGGACGCCGAGACGGGCCGCGAGCTGCACCGCTTCGCGGACTCACCGGAGGCCGTTGCGGTGTGTTCGTGTCCCGACGGCCGGCACGCCCTCGTCGGGCACAACTACGGCAGCTTCCGCCTGTGGTCGCTCTGCGCCGAGGCGGCCCGGGCCCGGAACCACGCTCGGCTCGGCCAGGCGGAGAAGGCCGAGGCCGACTACGAGGCGGCGGTGCAGGCGCAGCCGAAGGAGCCCTCTCTCCGGGTCGAGCGCGGCCGCTGGCAGGCCAGCCGCGGCCGCTGGGACGCGGCCGTCACCGAGTTTAGCGCGGCCCTCGAGGCGAAGGCGGACGAGATCCAAGTCCGCCGCGACCGCGGCCTCTGTTACGCCGAACTGGGCCGGTGGGACAACGCCGTCACTGACTTTGTCCGGGCCCTTTCCCTGGCCCCGGAGGCCGGCGCCCCCTGGTGGTCCGGCCGGAACGAGGCCGCCGACGAGTTAGCTCGCCGCGACGACCTGTTCGACCGCGTTGCGAAGGAGCGGCCGAAGGACCGGCAGCTCTGGGCCGCCCGGGCTCGCCTCCACTCCGGCCGCGGGCAGTGGGACAAGGCCCTCGCCGACTCCGCACGGCTTCTGGAGATCGACCCGGACCTCCGTCAATCGTCGCAGGTGGACGCCCACTCCCACCGCCTCGCCCACGCTTGCTTGCAGCTGCTGGCCGGGGATCGCGAAGGCTACCGCCGCTCGTGCCGGGAGGAGGCCGAGCGCTTCGGCCAGGCCAAGGAAGCGACGAGCCTTCACCTGGTCGATCGCCTTTGTGTCCTGTCGCCGGGGGCGCTCGCCGACGTGGGCCAGCCGGTTCGGCTTGGGGAGCAAGCCCTGGCCGGCAAGCTGCCCGATGACTTGTCCTGGCCCGCGGCCGTCCGCTACGCGATCGGGGCGGCCCACTACCGGGCTGGGCAGTTCGAGCGGGCAGCTCACTACTGCCGCGAATCGGCGGACAGTTATCCCGGCTGGCAGGGGACGTTCCTGAACTGGCCGGTGCTGGCTCTCGCCGAGCACCACCAGGGCCGGCCACAGGAGGCGAGGAAATGGCTGGACAAGACGACCGCCTGGGTGCGGGACAAGACGCACGGCCGGGCGAAGGACGACCTGCGACCTCCCGCCCAGGCGGACGCCCTGAACTGGCTGGAGCTACAGGTGCTGCTCAAGGAGGCCGAAGCGGTACTCAACGCGCCGCACCGTCGCGAGGCGGAGGAAGCGGTGCGCAGGCAGCAGTGGGGGCAAGCGGTAACGTTCCTCGACCGGCTTCTCGCGGTGGACCCCGGCTTCTGGCCGGACCGCCGGGCCCGTGCCGAGTGCCTGGCCCACCTGGAGCGCTGGGCCGAGGCCGTCCCCGAGTTCGCCAAGGTTCACGAGCAGACGCCGGACGACCCGCTGAACTGGTATTACCTCGCTGTGGCGCAACTCGGGGCCGGGAACCTGGACGGCTATCGGCGGACGTGTGCGGACATGTTGAACAAATTCGACAAGACGGAGAACCGGACGGCCGCCAGTCGGGTGCTCTACGCCCGCGTGGTGGTCTCAGACCCGGACGTCGATGCCGAGCAGCTCGTGCGCCTGGCCGAGACGGCGGCTCCGGAGTGGAAAGGCAACGTCCGCATCCTCGGCGCCGCCCTGTACCGGGCCAAGAAATATGACGCCGCCGTGCAGCGCTTCGACGAGGCCGGCAAGGAGATCGTGCTCCGGGGCTGGGACCAGCTCTTCCTGGCGATGGCCCATCATCGCCTCGGTCACGCGGGGGAAGCGAAGCAGCACCTGGAACGGGCGGTGACGTGGATCGAGGCCGCCGACCGGAAAGAGACCGACCCTGACGTCGCCACCCGGGTGACGTGGGTGGGTTGGTACGAACGGGTGGAAGTGCGCGAGCTGCGCCGCCAGGCCGAGGCCCTGCTCAAGGGGGCGGGCGACAAACCCTGATGCAGTTGACGGTCACGATCGCCAGTGCGGGATCAACGGACCTGTTGGTCGTCGTGGCCGGGCGTGAGCGCGGCGTGCGGAGGAACTTGCCCAAGTTTCTCGGGAAACCTGGGCAAGTTGAACGTGCGCACAACCCCTTGGCGGGACGACACTTGCGCCTGAGCGCTGGGGAACTTGCCCAAGTTTCTGCCTACCTGGGCAAGTTCCCCCCGACAGAGGAGATCCCGGTCTTCGAGCGCGGCGAGTGCGAGCCGGTTTCCGACGTCATCGCCCGGCTGGAGACGGGCGGCCCCCTGGTACGGGAGTGACCCGTGCGCCTTACCATCGTCTCCCCGGAGCTGTGCCGGATGATCGCCGCCTGCCGCCTGCCGCTTGACGCGCAACGGTGCCGTGCGGGTCTTCGCGAGCCTGCACGGCGAGTAGTGTCAGCGCTACGACCGTTACCGCGGGCTGCGGCACCCCGAGAATGAACGCCTGTTTTTCTTCTTCGACGCGTTCGCTGACGGCGACCTG
>DATFNV010000555.1:0-5877 GCA_035266225.1 Gemmataceae bacterium | reverse complement strand
GCACCTCGAGGCGGTCCTGCGCGGCTTCGTGGAGGCGACGCGCCGCCTCGGCCCACTGCGGCCGCCGGAGCTGCGCGACGTGGAGGCCGAGGCGGCGCTGCCGGCGGAGGAAGCTACCGAGAACATACCGGAGGGCGAATCGTGAGCACGGTGAAGCTGGTGGACGAGAACAGCGACGACCCGAGGGTCCGCGCCGTCTTCGAGGACATCAAGGCCACCAAGAAGATCGATCGGATCCCGAACATCTGGCGGGCGCTGGCGAGCCACCCGGAACATCTCGAATTGTGCTGGACGCGCCTGAAAGCGATCATGCGCCCCGGTAAACTCGACATGCTGACCAAGGAGATCATCGCCCTGGCGGTGTCGGCGACCAACGGCTGCGACTACTGCATCAACAGCCATACGGCGGCCGTGCAGAAGCTCGGGCTCACCTCGGAACAGTACGGGGAAGTCCTGGCGGTGATCGGACTTTACGGCCAGATGAACAAGCTGGCCGACGCCTTGCAGGTCGAGCCGGACGTGCGGCCGACGCCGTACTGATGGCGAAGGATGCGACGGCTACCTCTCGACGTGGCCCGCGGCCCCGGTTACT
The DNA here is from genome assembly GCA_035266225.1 of Gemmataceae bacterium. Taxonomy (GTDB): domain Bacteria; phylum Planctomycetota; class Planctomycetia; order Gemmatales; family Gemmataceae; genus DATFNV01. The sequence continues at coordinate 5,285 of DATFNV010000555.1, read as the reverse complement.
CTGCTCGTGCCCTTTCGCTTCACCGCGCCCCGATCCACGGAGGGACGCCCCGCGAGTCAGCCAACGAGTGGGGCCGCGCGAGGCCGCCACTACCCCGCCCGCAGCACCCAGGCGGCCGCGGTGCGCTCGGCCCAGCGGATGCCGCCGGCGCCGTCCGGGCCGAGGAAGCCCAGGTGGCCGCCGCGCTCCACCAGGCGCACCTCGACGTGGGCCGGCCCGCGCAGCTCCTCGAACGGCTCCGCCGCGATGAACGGGTCGTCGCGCGCCGCCAGGATCAGCGCCGGCACGTCAATGCGCGGGATGAGCGGCAGCGACGACGTCCGCCGGTACAGGTCCTCGGCGCCGGCGAAGCCGCCGAACGGGGCCGTGTACAGCTCGTCGAACAGCCGCAGCGTCACGTGGCGGGGGAAGCGCGGCATCGGCAGCTCGGGGAAGATGCGCCGGTGCCGTTGCAAATGCCCCAGCAGGGCCCGCACGAAGAACTGCTCGGAGACGACGTTCCGCGGCTCGGCCAGCAGCGCCGCACAGCGGGCCACGTCGATGGGCGGGCCGACGGCGACGACGCCCGCCAGCCCCGGCACCGGGTCGCCGGCCGCCTCGCCGGCCAACTTCAGGGCGACGTTGCCGCCCAGGGATTGGCCCACTACGAAGATCGGCGAAGACGGCGACCAGCGGTGGACTTCGGCGACGGCGGCGCGCAGGTCGTCCGAGGAGCCGGCGTGGTAGGTGTGCCGGGCCACGGCGATCCCCCTGCCGGCCGCCCGCAGCTCCAGGCGCACCACGCGTACCCCCTTGCGCAGCAGCATGACGGCCTGGTGAGTGACGTGCCCCGAGCGGTGCGACCCGCCCAGGCCGTGGACCACGACCGCGATGCGCCCGCCCGGCCGCCAGCCGGTGGGGACGTTATCGTACAGCAGCAGCCGGTCGCCATCGACCAGCCGCACCTGACGCTCGTGCGTGGGGTAGTCGAGTGTCGGCCCCCCGAGGAAGAGCGCCAGCACCGTCTGGATGTGCGGGTTGCCCAACAGGGGCAGCGGCGTGAAGTCGCCGTCACGCGAAAAGAAGGATTGCGGACGCTGCTTCATCTCGGATCACGTCGCGGGTTGGCTCCGCCCGGGGACGCAGGCGCTCGCCGGTCGCGAGCGGCCATTCCTTGGCGGACGGTTCGTGGAGATACTCGCCCGATCAGGCCGGGCTTCACGTCATCATCATAGAACCCACCCGTGACAAACACAATAGACGCGGGGAGCCGCAGGCGCGGCTCCCCGAAGCGGGCTTACTTGGACTCGCTAAGGACCTTGATCTTGATGCTGCGGTAGGCGACCTCGTTGCCGTGGTCCTGCAAATCGATGTGCCCCTTCTTCTCCTTGCCGAAGCGGTCCATCTTGGCAAATTTGCTTTCGGCCACGCGCTTGTTCCAGTCGTCGCTGCCGAACTCGAACTCGACGACCTTCTCGCCGTTGAGCCAGTGCTCGACGTGGTCGCCCTTGACGACGATGCGCGTCTTGTTCCACTCGCCGATGGGCTTGGTCAGGTCCTTCGTCGGGGCGTACAGGGCGTAGCACGACGCGGCGGAGGTCTTGGGGTTCTTGCCGTCGCCGTGGTTCGCGTTGTCGAGGATCTGGTACTCGGGGCCCGTCTCGAAGGGGGCGCCCTTGTCCTCGCTGACACGGTACATGATGCCGCTGTTGGCCCCCTTCGTCACCTTCCACTCGATCGACAGCTCGAAGTTGTCGTACTCGCCGTCGGTGACGATGTCGCCGCCGCGCTTGCCGTCGGCGGGGTTGAGGACAAGGGCGCCGTCGCTCGCCTTCCACTTGTCGCCGACTTCCTTGCCGCGGAAGGCGTGCCAGCCGTCGGTCGTCTTGCCGTCGAAGAGGAGCTTCCAGCCGTCGCCCTTCTCCTTGTCGGTCAGCGTGTTCGGCGCCGCCTTGTCGGCCGCGCGCCCAACCGCCAGCAGGCCGAGCAGGGCCGCGGCGGCGAGGGAGAGTCGCCAGGTGTTACGCATCGTCGGTTCTCCTGAGAACGAGGGATCCAGCACGTCGGGCGTCGCAGTGACTATACCGGCCGGCGCCGGGGGCGGACAGCAGGATCCTGCGAACGCCAAGCCGCAAGCGGCTCAGGCGCTGCTCGATACCGTTTTCAGGTCGGCGCGCTGCCCCTCGTAGGTCTCGCTGAAGGCCAGCGCCTTCGGGTCGGGCTCGCTGCCCCACACCCGGCACGCCTGCCGGTACAGGTCCGGCCACCAGTTCTCGTGCCCGGTCAGCCCCCCTTCCAGGACCGCGCGCCAGTTGCTCAGGATCTTCGACCAGCAGCGATCTCCGTAATCCAGGGCCTCGCGCAGGTTGGCGAAGCGCGGCACGTACCAGTCGCGGCCGATGGCGGCGTGCAGCACCTCGTCGGCCCAGTCGTAATCCTGGATCGTCGCCAGGAGCGGGTCGCCGGAGGCCACGCCGACCTCCCACTCGAAGCGCTTGCCGGTGCGCGTCATCAGGCCCTGTTCGATGAAGTAGAGCACCGCGTGCCGCTCCATCGGCGTACACTCGGTGTTGAGGCGCATCGACCAGTTGTGCGTGATGCGGGCCCGCGTCCAGTCGATGCCGTTGGCGACGAAGCCGACCTCGCCCATCATGGCGTGCCGCGCCTCGTCCCACAGCTGCCGGGTCATGTCGCGGTAGTAGCCCCACGGCTGGCCCTTCGTCTGCGTGAGGATGCTCGCCATCATCTCCGGCACGTCGATCTCGCGCAGCCGCTTGAACAGCATCATCAGCGTCTTGGCCCGCGGCGGCAGCCCGGGGTCGTACAGGAACGCCTCGGCGTTGACGCCCTGGTTCCACAGGTCCTGGAAGCGCTCGTCGCGCTTCGGCACCGGGTCGTAGACGTAAGGCTTCGCCGAGTACAGCCGCTCGCCGCTTTCGCCGGACGGTTCGGCGGTACCGTCCAGGTCGCCGGCGGCGGCGAGGCATTGCCGGAGCCGCCCCAGCCACGGCGTCATGGCCTGCCACGCCGCGTCATCGACCAGGCATTCGAGGCAGCGGCCGCCGAACTCGATCATGTCCTCGACTTCGAGCCCGGCGAAGCGGCAGACGCGCAGCGACGGGGCGTCGGTCAGCGGGTTGGTTTCGTCCCTGTGCCGCCCCAGCACCACTTGCAGCGCCGGCAGGGCCACGTCGTAGAGCCCCGCGAGCAGCTCGCCCGTCGTCGGCGCCGCCAGGATTTCGTCGAAAAAGACCTGCAATGCCGGGTGCGGCACCTCTTCGAGCCCCAGCGGCGGCTCGCGCATCTCGCCGACGCGGCTGCGCAGGGCCATGACGTGTTCGGCGCACAGGTAGGCGTGGTGCGAAAAGCCGGTCTTCAACTCGTAGATCGGCTCGGCGGTGATGCGGGCGGTGAAGATCTCGTGCAGGCGCAGGAAGGCGTAGTGATAGCGCTTCAGCCGGGCGACGCACGCCGCGATGCTGAGGCCGGGCCGGGCCGCCTCTTCAAGGGTGGCGAGGCCCGCGAGGGTCGGCAGACCGCGGTACGACTGGTACGTCGCGGGGGTGATCGTCTGGGACATGGCAGCTTCTCCGGGCGGATTGGTCGGGGTCGGCGCAATTATAGCCGCGGCCCCGGGGCGGGCGATAGGATGACGAGGCCATCCTACTCTCCCCTCGCCCCGGAGTACCGCAATAGTGTTCGGCACGAGCAATCCCACGGGCTTGTCCCGTGGTTGCTTAGGATCGCTGCTACTGGGGGGGGCGCGCTCCCGAGCAATCCCACGGGCTTGTCCCGTGGTTGCTTAGGATCGCTCCTACTGGGGGGGCGCCGGGCGGGTGTAGCAACGAACGTGAGCCTCCACGGGGCAAGCCCGTGGCATCGAGCACGCTTCGTGCCGAACACAACTGCGGAGTACCAGGGCGAGGGGAGTATCGAACGGGCCGGGTGGCATTGACCGGCGCGGCCGCCGTTCGCATCATCCGCCGCCGTGGGATCGTCTCGCACGGAGGAACAGGACATGCGCGTCCGTCCGTCTCACCTGGCCGTCGCCGCCGCCGCGGTCGCCGTCACCTGCGCCGCCGCCCAGGTCCGCGCCCCCGAGCCGGCCGCCGTCCCGCCGCCCCCCTTGCCTATCGCCCCGTCGCTACCCCAGCCGGAAGCGGTCGACCTGTCGCCCGAGGAGGCGGACAACGTCCGCATCTATCAGCAGGTCAACCGTAGCGTGGTCAACGTCACCACCCGCGGCGCCCAGCCGGACGACTTCCTCCTGGGCGTGCCGCACGAGGGGAGCGGCTCCGGCAGCGTCCTCGACAGGGCGGGGCACGTCCTGACCAACTACCACGTCATCGAGGACGCCCGCCGGACCGTCGTCACCCTCCCCGACAGCAGCAGCTGCGACGCCAGGCTCGTCGGCGCCGACCCGAACAACGACCTGGCGGTCTTGAAAATCGAGGCGCCGCGGGAGAAGCTATTTCCGATCTCCTGGGGCGATTCTTCGCGGCTGCTCGTCGGCATGCGCGTCTTCGCGATCGGCAACCCGTTCGGCCTGGAGCGGACGCTGACCACGGGCATCGTCAGCAGCCTGAACCGCTCGCTGCGCTCCGAGAACAAGCGCCTGATCCGCGGCGTCATTCAGACCGACGCGGCCATCAACCCGGGCAACTCGGGCGGGCCGCTGCTCAACCGCAAGGGCGAGATGGTCGGCATCACGGCGGCGATCGTCAGCCGCTCGGGGCAGAGCAGCGGCGTCGGCCTGGCGGTGCCGTCGAACACCGCCCGGCGCGTCGTCGAGGAGTTGCTGCGCTACGGCAAGGTGATCCGGGCCGACTGCGGCATCTTCAGCGTATCTGAGCAGGAGGGGGGGCTGCTGATCGCGCGGCTGGCCCCGGGCGGCGCGGCGGAGAAGGCCGGCCTGCGCGGGCCGCAGCCGGTGTCGGTCCGCCGTGATGGCGTCGTTTCCCAGGAGATCGACCGTTCCAGGGCCGACCTGATCCTGGCCGTGGACGGCAAGGCGGTGAGGACCCTCGAAGACCTGCTGACCGAGGTCGAGAAGAAACGGCCCGGGGAACGGACGGTCTTCAACATCCTGCGCGAGGGGGAAAAGCGCGACGTCGCCGTGGAACTGGAGCAGGCGAGGAACTAGTGCGGGGGCAAGACAGGTATTGTTCGACCCCTGCCGGCTTGGAGATCGTCCAGCTTTTAAGTGGTGTTGGTCACGGGGTTTGCGGCGGCCGCCTTGGCCTGCTTGGCCCGGAGCTTCGTCTCCTCCGCCTCCACCGTTACCAAGTTATGCGCCAACACCATCA
>DATFNV010000554.1:0-6527 GCA_035266225.1 Gemmataceae bacterium | reverse complement strand
GCTGGCTCGCGAAGGCATGCAAAAGGGCAAGGGGCGGATGGATGAGCTGCGCGCCTTCCTGGCGGAGCGGGCCAGGGAGTCGGGGGACCGGCCCGGCTACCTCGAGCTGCAACTCGCTGAAACGATCTCGGGCTTGAGCCTGGAGAAGTACAAGGCGTTCCGGGAGCTATGCACGGCGGAGGAGTGGTCGGCTTACGAGCCCCGACTCCTTGCCGCCCTGGAGAACGCCAGGGACATGGAGCGCCTCGAGATCCACATGCACCGGAGCGAGCACGACCGGGCGATCGCCATCCTGTCCGCCATGCGCTTTCCCGACAGCCGCTCCTGGAGTCCCGCGCTGCTCCAGATCGCCGCCCAGTTGGAGGATAAGTATCCGGAGCAGATCCTGACCTTCTACCGCTCCGGCCTCGGCAACCTGAATCGGAACGATCAGCGGAAAGGTTACGCTGCCAGGGCGGCCGTCGCCCGACTGGTCCGGCACGTGTGGGTCGATGTGCTCAGGACCCCTGAGCAATGGGAATCGTTTGCCAGGAAGGTCAAGGCGGCGAACCGCGGCCGGCCCGCCTTCCAGGAGGAGTTTGCCAGGGTGGTGCCGGGCTGGGATGCGTTGTGAGCCGCGGGCCATGCCTCCCCCGCACACAGGACGCGGTGCGGAGACGTGGACTCGGCGGCGGCCCGGAAGCATCGGGTAGCCCGGTGGCGCGTGCCGACCGATTGCGTCCTGTCCCAACGCTGCTCCGCGAGGATTCGGGGTCGCACGTTGCCCTGGTCCGTGCCCTGGGCTTCGCCAACCGCAGCCGCTGAGACGCGCAAGATCGGCACCATGAAAACCGCTGATGCTCAGCCGTGCCCTGGGCTTCGCCAACCGCAGCCGCTGAGACTGCGAAGAGGAGCCACACCATGAACGACTGGTCGAAGATGCCGAACTCGAACGTCTCGCGACTGACCAACACGGCGAGGAATGGCCGGCCCATGAAGCTGGACTTTCCCCATGTACACACTTCTTACGTCCGTAAAGCTGGAGTCGAGGGCGGCTGGCACGCGCTGGTGCGCTACTGGATGGCGCACCAACACAAACCGGCTTTGGACGCGGCCATTGCCGTTGTGCGCGGGGAGCAAGCATCGGCTACCAAGCGCTGGCGACAGCTGGTCGCGTTCCTCTCGCAGGTGCGGGACGAGCCTTTCAACCGGGACCGAGAAGTGTCCGAGGAATTGGTGAAGACACTGCCTCACGAAGGACAACTCACGTTGTTGCTACTGCGCCTCTTCCCGCGCATGGCGCTGTGTGAGACGGCAGGGCAGTTCCCCGTGGAGGAGCAGGATGGCCTCTTCGACACGGGTTTGCAAGCAGCGAAACAGGCCGTACAGATCGCGGCGGCCCTTCAGGATGAGGCCCTCGTCGCCTTCTGCAAGGTCAACCTTGCCGGAGGGCTCCAGGAACTTCGGCAACTGGAGGCGGCCCGCGCCAGCTTCGAGGAGGCGCTGGCCACCCGCCGCGAGTTGGCGCGGCAGCGGCCCGACGTCTACCAGCCCGACGTCGCCATGACGCTCAACAACCTGGGCAGCGTGCAGGACGCCCTCAACGACCTGGAGGCGGCCCGCGCCAGCTACCAGGAGGCGCTGGCCATCCGCCGCGAGTTGGCGCGGCAGCGGCCCGACGTCTACCGGCCCGACGTTGCCATGACCCTCAACAACCTGGGCACCGTGCAGCGCGACCTCAACGACCTGGAGGCGGCCCGCGCCAGCGTGGAGGAGGCGCTGGCCGGCTACCGCGAGTTGGCGCGGCAGTGGCCCGACGTCTACCGGCCCCTCGTGGCCATTACCCTCAACAACCTGGGCAACGTGCAGAGCGACCTCAACGACCTGGAGGCCGCCCGCGCCAGCCACCAGGAGGCGCTGGCCATCCGCCGCAAGTTGGCGCGGCAGCGGCCCGACGTCTACCGGCCCCTCGTGGCCACGACCCTCAACAACCTGGGCAACGCGCAGCGCGCCCTCAACGACCTGGAGGCGGCCTACGCCAGCCACCACGAGGCGCTGGCCATCCGCCGCGAGTTGGCGCGGCAGCGGCCCGACGTCTACCGGCCCCTCGTGGCCACGACCCTCAACAACTTGGGTAGCGTGCAGGGCGCCCTCAACGACCTGGTGGCCGCCCGCGCCAGCCACCAGGAGGCGCTGGCCATCCGCCGCGAGTTGGCGCGACAGCGGCCCGAGGTCTACCAGCCCGACGTGGGCACGACCCTCAACAACCTGGGCAACGCGCAGCGCAACCTCAACGACCTGGAGGCGGCCCGCGCCAGCTACCAGGAGGCGCTGGCCATCCGCCGCGAGTTGGCGCGGCAGCGGCCCGACGTCTACCGGCCCGACGTTGCCACGACCCTTAACAACCTGGGCAGCGTGCAGGATGCCCTCAACGACCTGGAGGCGGCCCGCGCCAGCCACCAGGAGGCGCTGGCCATCCGCCGCGAGTTGGCGCGGCAACGGCCCGACGTCTACCGGCCCCTCGTGGCCACGACCCTCAACAACCTGGGCACCGTGCAGGGCGCCCTCAACGACCTGGTGGCGGCTCGCGCCAGCTACCAAGAGGCGGCGCAATCCTTCGAGGCCGATGCCGTGACCCGGCCCAGCGCCCGCCTCGTGGAGCGACAGCGGACCTGGAACAACCTCGGCCGCCTCCACCTCAACGACGCGCCCTCGCTCGGCTGGCCCGACCGGCACACGGCCCGCGATGCCTTCCGCAAAGCGCGCGACTGCGCCGAGGCGTTTCGCCAGCGTTTTCGCGATCCCGACCAACGAAAGCGCGTCCAGGGCGAGGCGCTGCACGTCTACGACAACCTCGTCGGCGTCAACGTGGACATCTGGCAGGTCTACGCCGAGTCCGACGCGCTGCCCGAGGCGGTCGAGGTCGCCGAGGCCAGCCGGGCGCGCAACCTCATCGACATGCTCACCGACGAGGTCCTCGACCCGGCCGGCGCCCCGCCCGACCTGCGCGACGACTTCCGCACCCTGCGGCGCCGGCTGATGCAGGCGCGGCGCCGCCTCGACGACGAGGAGAACGCGAGCGGTGATACTGCTCTCCTCAGGGATGAGACGCAGCTCACCGGCAGCGGTCTACGGCAAATGCGCAGCCCCGGCGGCTACAACTCCCCATCCCCCACGCCGGCAGCACCCCGACCCGCCTCCCGTCTTGATGAAATCCGCCGCGAATTCGAGGAGTTGCAGCGGCAGCACGACGCCGCCCTGAGTCGTCTTCGCGCGGACTACGATGCCGAGTTCAACCCCGACGACCCGGTAGCCCCCATCACCTTCGCCCAGGCCCGCGAACTGCTCCCCACCGACATGCCGACCGCCTTCGTGCAGTACAGCCTCACGCAACAGCGCGGCCTGGCCCTCGTCGTCACCCACGACGACGTCTTCGCCATCACCCTGCCCGACCTCGCCGGACAGCAGGGATGGGAGTTGGCAGAGGCGTGGTATAGCAGCTACTACGGCGGCGACCGGGCGGCGTGGGAAGCGGCGGTGCCGGGCCTGCTTCGTCCCGTGGCCGAGCGGGCGGTGCGGCCCGTCGTCGCGGCGCTGGCCGGCCGCGGCATCCGCCGGCTCGTCCTCTCCCCCAACCGGGCGTTGCACGTCTTCCCCCTGCACGCCTGCACCCTCGACGACGGCCGTTACCTCGCCGACGCCTTCGACGAGGTGGCCTACACGCCGAGCCTGTCGCTGCTGCACCGCTGCGCCGGCCGCCAGCGCCCCCGCCCGAGTCGTCTCGTCCTGGTCGAGAACCCGACCGCGGACCTCCCCTTTACCGAGGTCGAAGGGGCCGGCCTACGCCGCCTTTATGCCGACCACTGCTGGTTGCCGCGCGAGCAGGCCGACCGCGACACCGTCATGCGCGAGGCCGCGTCGAGCCACGTCCTGCACTACACCGGGCACGCCGCTTTCGACATTGAAGACCCGTTGCGCTCCGCCCTGGTCCTCGGCGGCAAGCGCGAGTCACAGCGCGACGACTGGCTGACGTTGCGGCACGTCTTCACGCAGTTGCACATCCGGCAGAACGTGCTGACGGTGCTCAACGGCTGCGAGAGCGGCATGGTGCGGCCCGACCGCGTCGATGAGTACGTCGGCCTGGCCAGCGGTTTCCTGTTCGCCGGGGCGACGTGCGTGCTGTCCACCCTGTGGGCGGTCTACGACGTGTCCAGCGCCCTCTTGGCGCACCGCTTCCACGAGTTGTACCTGGAGGGCCGCAGCGTCGGCGCCGCCTTGGCCGCGGCGCAGCACTGGCTGCGCGGCATCCGTAGCGGCGTGGTGCTGCGCGACGAGGTGCTGCCGAAGCTGCTGGAGCGCCTCGACACCGACGAGCAGCGGGCGCTGTGCGAGATGTCGGCGGCGCACCACGTCGCCCGATCGCCGAAGGACCCGCCGTTCGCGTCGCCGGTGTACTGGGCGCCGTTCATCGCCACCGGATTGAGCTACCCGCTGCTGATGGCCAGGCCCGCACCCCTCGGGGCGAAACGCTGAGCGTCGCTCGCACCTTCGCCGAGACGGCAACGCCGTGAGCACCTTGGGATCGTGTTCGCTTAGCCGCCGCCAGGATTGATCGTTTCGCGAAACGATGAATCCGCACCGCCCCGAGGGGGGCCGCTAAACGAAGAGCGAAATCGGCTCGCCTTACCACAGGGATGGGGCCAGGAAGGTGACGTGCAGGTGTCGGCGCCTGTCCGCGTCCGCCGCCGCGGACAGGCGCTGGTTCGTTTCCCCCAGGTCCTCGACCACCTGAACGTCCCGCAACTCGGCGTCGCGCCCCAGGGCATCGGCCAGGCGCCGCACCTCGGCCGCGGTGCCGTAGACGGTGGCGACGTACTCGCCGGGGCCCGCGCAGTCGGCCCCACGGACCTCACAGTCGAACCCCGCCCCGGCAATGCTGTCCCGCAGCCGTGCCATCACGGCGTGCAGCATCTGGGATCGCTTCATGGCCCGTGCCCTTCAAAGGTGCGAAGCCGCTTGCGGCTGGGTGCTCATCACCGATCGGTCCCGATCTGGATCAGCGCGTCGCTGGCCAGACGGCGCACCTCGGGATCGGAGTCGCGGAGGGCGCGGTTGAGGGCGTCCGTGGCGGCGCCGGCGTCGGGGCCGTACCTCGCGAGGGCCTCGCCGGCGATCCGCCGCAGGCGGACGTTCGACTCGCCCAGGGCCGCCGCCAGGACGGGCACGGCCACGTCGGGGTTGCCGCCGATGACCTTGATCGCGCGAACCGCGGCGATGCGCGCTTCGATGTCGCCGCGGCTGGCGGCGACGGCCAGGGCCGGGATCGCGGCGCGCCCCCCGTCGCCGAACTGCTCCAGGGCCAGCGCCACCCGCAGCCGGACGTCGGGGTCCGGGTCCGCGAGCACGCGCGCCAGGCCGGCGACGGCCCCTTGCTGGACCCTTTCGCCGTCCTCGGTGTCGCCCAGCGGCGCCATCTTGCCCAGCGTCCGCGCCGCTGCCCAACGGACGAAGCGATCGTGGTCCGACAGCGCCCGCGTCAGCCCCCGCGCAGCCAACGCCGCCGGTCCCTTGCCGACCTCCTGGGCGAAGGTCTGGTCGCCCGGCCGCGGGTTGGTGCGGCGCACCGCGTTCGGAGTGGCCACGGTCTCCAGGGCGTCGATCGCCGCCAGTCGGTTGCGTACGTCGTCATCACCCAGGGCGCGAACGAGGGCGGGAATCGCGTCGGACAGCGGCGGGGGCTCGTCCCGGAAGCGGGCCGGTGGGGCCTGCGCGGTCGCGTTCGTCAAGGCCAGGCCGGTCGCCGCCCCGGGCGCCGCCGCCGCGGGTTTCGGGAACGGCAATGGCGACGGCTTGGCGGGCACCGGTTCCTTGGCCGGCGCCAGCGGCAGCAACTCGGGGTGCAGCCAGTGTAGCCGCACGGCGGCCATCTCTTCGAGGGCGCGCAGGGCAGTGAGGCGGACCAGCATATCGGGGTCGCGGGTGGTTTTGGTCAGCGCGTCGGTCTGGGCCCAGAGGGTGTTGATCACCGGTCGCAACTGGCGGTGCACCTCCACGGCCGTCTCGCCGGAGCGCACCTTGACGTTCAAGGTCTCACCCACCTGGCGGAGGGCGTCGGCACAGAGCCGGCGCACCTCGGCGTCGTCCTCCCGACCTGCGAGGACCGCGCCGGCCGCCTCGGCGACTTGCGGGCCGAACTGGGGCAGGTTCGTGCGCTCCGGCTCCACGGACGGGGAGGCCGCATAGCCACCCCGGTCGGCGGCGCGCGTGCCCCGCAGCAGGTCGCCCAGGGCGGCGGCCGCGGCCCGCCGTACCCCCGCGTCGGGATCCCTCAGCAGCGCCCGCAGCGCCGGCACCGTCACCGGCGTCGTGAGCGGCAGCTCCAGATCGTCGCTCCGCGGCGTGTTTTCCTTGATGGGGTCGCTCTGCAGCTTGGCCAGGCTCCGCGCCGCCGCGGCGCGAACCTCGGGCGAGCGATCCGTCTTCGCCACATCGGCCAACGTCTCGGTGAATTGGGGGAGACTGTCGAGCAGCTGCCCGCTCCCCCGGTG
>DATFNV010000553.1:0-22526 GCA_035266225.1 Gemmataceae bacterium | reverse complement strand
GACGCGCTGGAACCTGAACGCCCTCGAAGACGCCTACCGTCGCTGGCAGGACGACCCGCTCTCGGTCGATCCGTCCTGGCGCTACTTCTTCGAGGGCTTCGAGTTGGGCGGCGCCTGCGCCGCGCTGCCCGCGGCCGACACCCACTGCCAGACCGGCATCGTCCGCCTCATCGACGCCTACCGCGACCTGGGCCACTTCCTCGCCCGCCTCGACCCGCTCAGCGACCAGCGCACCGGCCACCCGCTCCTGGAACTGGCCGAGTTCGGGCTGGACGAAGCCGACCTGGACCGGACCTTCGACACCAACCACTTCGTCGGCCTGCCGCGGGCCACCCTGCGCGAGCTGCTCGCCGCCCTGCGCGAGACTTACTGCCGCACCATCGGTGTCGAGTATCTGCACATCCAGGACACGCGCATCCGTCGCTGGCTGCAGGAACGCATGGAGCCGCGCCGCAACCGGCCCAACTTCCACCGCGACAAAAAGCTCACCATCCTCAAGGAACTGCACTACGCCGAGATGTTCGAGCGCTTCCTGCACACGCGCTACGTCGGTCAGAAGCGCTTTTCGCTGGAAGGGGCCGAGACGCTCATCCCCATCCTCGAAGCCTTCGTCGAGATGGCCCCGGAGACCGGCGTCCGCGAGATCGTCATGGGCATGGCCCACCGCGGCCGGCTGAACGTCCTGGCCAACATCCTCCGCAAGCCTTACGAGGAAGTCTTTGCCGAGTTCGAGGAGAACTACCTGCCCGAGTCGATCGACGGCGACGGCGACGTGAAGTATCACCTCGGCTTCAGCGGCGACCGCACCACGTCGGGCGGCAAGCCACTGCACTTATCGTTGACGCCCAACCCCAGCCACCTGGAGGCGGTGGATCCGGTCGTCGAGGGGCGCGTCCGGGCCAAGCAGTTCCGCTTCGGCGACGTCAGCCGGCGGCGCGGCCTCCCGCTCTTGATCCACGGCGACGCCGCCTTCGCCGGTCAGGGGCTGATCGCCGAGACGCTCAACCTGTCGGAATTGGCCGGCTATACCACCGGCGGCACCCTGCACGTCGTCGTCAACAACCAGATCGGCTTCACCACCGCCCCCCGGGACGCGCGTTCAACGACTTACTGCACCGACGTGGCCAAGATGATCCAGGTGCCGATCTTCCACGTCAACGGCGAGGATCCCGAGGCCAGTGTGTACGTGGCGGAACTGGCCCTCGACTTCCGGCAGACCTTCGGCCGCGACGTGGTCATCGACATGTTCTGCTACCGGCGGCACGGTCACAACGAGGGGGACGAGCCGGCCTTCACGCAGCCGCTGATGTACAGCAAGATCCGCGAGCGGCCGACCTTGACCGAGGTCTATACCGAGCAACTCATCATGCGCGGCGACCTGACGGTGGACGAGGCCGAGGCGGTGCGCGAGAAGTTCCACGCCAAACTGCAGGCAGCTCACTCGGAAATGAAGAATGAAGAACGGAGAATGAAGAATGAAGAAGTGCCGGCCATTCTTCATTCTTCATTCTCCGTTCTTCATTCTTCATTCCAAGCCCAATGGAAGGGACTGACACCGCACTACTCGCACGACCCCGTCGAAACCGGCGTCCCCTACGACGACGAGCTGAAGCGGATCGCCGAGACACTGACCCGTGTGCCGGACCATCTGACCGTCCATCCCAAGATCGCGAAGCTGTTGGAGGCCCGCCGGCAGGAATTCGCGAAGCGCCAGCCGGTCGATTGGGCGTTCGCCGAGGCGCTGTCGTTCGGCTCGTTGGTGCTGGAGGGGACGGCGGTGCGCCTCTCCGGCCAGGACAGCCGCCGCGGCACCTTCAGCCAGCGGCACTCGGTGCTCTACGACGCCCGCAGCGGCGCCCCGTACTACCCGCTCAACCACCTGGCCAATGACCAGGCGCCGTTCCTCGTCTACGACAGTCTGCTGTCGGAGGCGGCGGTGCTCGGCTTCGAGTTCGGCTACTCGCTCGACGCCCCCGACATCCTCGTCTTGTGGGAGGCGCAGTTCGGCGACTTCGCCAACGGGGCCCAGGTCATCATCGACCAGTTCATCGCGGCCAGCCGCTCCAAGTGGCAGCGCGACAGCGGCCTGGTGATGCTGCTGCCGCACGGCTACGAGGGTCAGGGACCGGAGCACTCCAGCGCCCGCCTGGAGCGCTTCCTGCAACTGTGCGCCGAGGACAATATGCAGGTGGCCTACCCGTCGTCGCCGGCGCAGTATTTCCACCTCCTCCGGCGGCAGATGAAACGCGACTTCCGCCGGCCGCTGATCCTGATGACGCCGAAGAGCCTGCTGCGCCTCAAGGCAGCCACGTCGCCGATGGAGGAACTGATCTCGGGGCGCTTCCACGAGGTGCTCGACGATACCGAGGCCGACCCCGGACGGGTGCGGCGCGTGGTGCTGTGCAGCGGCAAGCTCTACTACGACTTGTTGGAGCGGCGGGCGCAGGAAGAGGGCGGCGAGGTGGCGCTGGTGCGCGTCGAACAGTTTTACCCGTTCCCCGAGCAGCCTCTGCAGAACGCGCTTCTGCGTTACCGCAAGGCGCGCGAGTTCGTCTGGGCGCAGGAGGAGTCGCAAAACATGGGGGGATGGACCTTCATGGAGCCGCGGCTGCGGGCCCTGGGCTACAATGGAGAATACGTCGGCCGCGACGCCAGCGCCAGCCCGGCCACCGGCTCGCGAGCGGTCCACCTGCGCGAGCAGAAGGAGGTCGTCGAGGCGGCGATCCGCCTGCCGGTGCCGTACCTGGTCCGCTCTTCGCAGAAGTCAGAAGACAGAAGACAGAAGACAGAATCCGCTGGCGTTCTGCCTTCTGCCTTCTGACTTCTGTCTTCTGACTTCTGGCGGCCCGCCGCGACTTTATGAAGTAAGCTGCATGCGAACCCTTGGGCGCGCACGGGTTAGGGGAGAACGGCATGGAGACAGGGAGTGAAACCTGGGTGACGGTGCCGGGGCGGATGCCCGCGGTCGCCGGCCGCGAGGCCTGCCTGGTCCACATCTACCCGACCGGGCCGGGCATGGGCTCGCGCTACCCCCTGGGCGACACGCCCCTGGTCATCGGCCGCGGCAACGAGTCGGACATCCGCATCAACGACAACTCGGTCTCGCGCCGCCACGCCCGCATCCAACCCGGCGCCGACGGCTATTACGCCATCGACCTGCAGAGCACCAACGGCACTTTCGTCAACGACACCCCCGCCTCGATGTACAAGCTCAACGACGGCGATTACTTGCGCGTCGGCAACTGCATCTACCGCTTCCTCGACAGCGGCAACGTCGAGGCCGACTACCACGAGGAAATCTATCGCCTGACCATCATCGACGGCTTGACCGAGATCCACAACAAGCGCTACCTGCTGGAGTTTCTTGACCGTGAGCTGGCGCGCTCCGAGCGTTACCAGCGGCCGCTGGCGCTGTTGCTGTTCGACATCGATCACTTCAAGGGGATCAACGACCAGATGGGCCACCTCGGCGGCGACTTCACGCTGCGCGAACTGGCGGCGCGGGTCAAGGGCGGCATCCGCAAGGAGGAGCTGTTCGCCCGCTACGGCGGCGAGGAGTTCGTCGTCGTCCTGCCAGAGACGACGCGCGAAGGGGCCATCCACATCGCCGAGCGCATTCGCGGCCTCGTCGAGGCCCAGCCGTTCGTCTACGAGAACCGCGATTACGTCCTGACCGTCAGCATCGGCGTGGCGACGACGACCGGCGAAGAGACGCTGACGCCCGCCGAATTGCTGCGGCGGGCCGACGAGCGCCTGTACCAGGCGAAGCGCGACGGCCGCAACCGCGTCGCCGCCTGATCGCGCTGGCGGGAGCCAGGCCCGGCGCGGTACAATACCTATCATGTCGCAGCCCGCACCACGATTGATCGACCGCCACGTCCGGGCCCTGCGCGTGTCAACGGAACTCTCCGCCTACTCCATCGAGAAGATCGTGACGCCATTACAAGTGATCGCCGTCCTCAACCGAGAAAGGATCAGCTTCGTCCTCGTCGGGGCGTACGCCGTCGGCGGTTGGACCAGGAAACCGCGGGCGACGGAAGACGTGGACCTGGTGGTCGCCGAACGCCAGATCAAAAAGGCGACCCGGGCCTTGCTGGCCGAGTTCCCGCAACTCGAGGCCCGCGATGAAGAGGTCGTGGTGCGCTTGCAAGATCGGGCCTCTGGGGAGGTACTCATCGATCTCATCAAGCCACGCTCGATCTACCGAGCAATATTCAAGCACACCGAGCCCATTTCCCAGGGGGGGCAGGAGTATCGCATCCCCTCCCTGGAAATGACGCTGGCGACGAAGTTCGCGGCGATGGTTAGCCCGAATCGACCAGACGATGCCAAGCACCAGGACGCGACCGATTTCATCCGCATGGTGAAGGAAAACCCGGACATCGATCTTGACACCCTCACCAGTTTGGGCGAATTGGTGTACGGGGGCGGCGGCGCTGGCGCCTGCGAAATGGTGCGGCAAGTCCGCGCCGGCGAGAAACTCATCCTCTGACCGCTCCTCTTGTCCGTGCGGCTCTGCGAGCCGCCGCTAAACCATCGCCACACCATCTTCGCCTGCGCTTTCCGACGGATTTCGTCTCGACTAATCCCCGTGGTTAGCCTAACCTATTCATGGATGTTCGCCCACGAATCCCGGAGAGTCTGCGCGATGGTTGCGGGCAGTGCGACGACTCCTGCCGTCTCGCTGGAAGAGGTTCACTCCTCGGTCCCGATTCCGAAGGCGGGCTGGCGGCGGCTGTTCGCCTTCGCCGGACCGGCGTTCCTCATCAGCGTCGGCTACATGGACCCCGGCAACTGGGGCACCGACATCGAGGCCGGGTCGTCGTTCCGCTACCGACTCCTCTGGGTCTTGCTGATGTCCAACGTGATGGCGGTGCTCCTGCAGAGCCTCGCCACACGGTTGGGCGTCGTCACCGGGCGCGACTTGGCCCAGGCGTGCCGGGCGAACTACCCGCGGCCCACCGCCACGGCTCTCTGGCTGCTGTGTGAGATTGCGATTGCGGCCTGCGACCTGGCCGAGGTGATCGGCACCATTGTCGCACTGAAGCTGCTTTTCAACCTGCCCTACCTGTGGGGGCTCGTCGTCGCAGCGGGAGATACGTTTCTGCTGCTGGCGCTGCAGAAGCGCGGGGTGCGCCTGCTGGAAGTGGTGACGCTGGCTCTCATTGGCGTCATTGCGGTGAGCTTCTTCGCGGAGATCGTCCTCGCCCGTCCCGACTGGGCGGCGGTGGTGCGCGGCTTCCTGCCCGGCCTCGACCCAAACAGGACCGGCGACAGCCTGTACGTCGCCATCGGCATGCTCGGCGCCACCGTGATGCCGCACAACCTGTACCTGCACTCGGCCCTGGTGCAGACGCGGGCCTTCGACCAGACGGCCGAGGGGAAGCGGCAGGCGCTTAAGTACAACCTGTTCGACTCGCTGCTGGCGCTCAACGGGGCCTTTCTGGTCAACGCCGCCATCCTGATCCTGGCGGCAGCCAAGTTCGCGGGGGAGGAGGTGGAGACACTCCAGGACGCCCATCGACTGTTGCCGGAGAAACTGGGCACGACCGTCGCCGCCGCCCTGTTCGCGATCGCGCTGCTGGCGTCGGGCCAGTCATCCACATTCACCGGCACGCTGGCGGGACAGGTAGTCATGGAGGGCTTTGTTCGATTCCGCCTGCGGCCGTGGGCGCGGCGCTTGCTGACGCGGACGGTGGCCATCGTCCCGGCCCTGCTGGTGATCGCGCTGGCGGGTCGAGAGCCGCCGATCCCCCCCCCTGAAGAACCCGCGGCCGTCGCTGCTGCGCCTGCCGAGATGGGACCGGCAGTGCCGGAAACAGTGCCCGAGAACAAGGCCAGTCCGGCCGACAAGCGCCTGCTCGACCTGCTGGTGCTGAGTCAGGTGGTGCTCAGCTTTCAGTTGCCGTTCGCCATCGTGCCGCTGGTGCATTTCACCAGCGACCGGGGGCGCATGGGCGAGTTTGCCAGCCGCGGCTGGCTCAAGTCCCTGGCCTGGGCCTGTGGCGTTGCCGTCGTCGGGCTGAACGCCGTGCTCATCTACCTGCAAATGGACAAGTGGGCCGACTCAGCGGAAGCGGGCGGCTGGAATCCACTCTGGGTACACTGCACGGTCGGCCCGCTGGCCCTGGCGCTCGCTGCGTTCCTCGCCTGGGTGACGGTCTACCCCGTGCTGCGCCGCCGGGAGGCGCCCGAGGGCGAACTGGCGGCGCCGGTGCTCGCCCCAGTTCGTTACGGCAAAATCGGCGTCGCCGTGGAACTCGCCGGCACCGACGACGAGGTGCTGGCCCAGGCGGCGGCCCTGACCCGGTCGCACCACGCTCACCTGGTGGTCGTTCACGTGGTCGAGGGACCGGGAGCGCAGCTCTACGGGTCGGCGGTGGATGACCAGGAGAGCCGCGACGACCGCAGGCGCCTGGCCGAGCTGATCGAGCACCTGCGCCGCGATGGGCTGCCGGCGGAGGGCGTCCTTGGTTACGGGGTGCCTCCGGAGGAACTGACTCGCATCGCCCGGGAGCGCGGCTTCGACCTGCTGGTGATGGGGGCCCACGGGCATCGGCTCCTGGCCGACATGGCCCTGGGCCAGACCGTGGCGCCGATCCTGCACCGGCTGGCGATCCCGATCCTCGTGGTGCCGACGCGGCCGCGCACACGCTAGAATAGTGGCATGACACACGGCCCCAGCGATACCCTCCGGATCCATCAGCGTCCCTCCCTCGACCGCGCCACCCTGGTGCTGGCCTTCACCGGCTGGATGGACGGCGGCGACGTGTCCACCGGCACGGTGCGGCGACTGGTGGACCACCTCGGCGCCGGGACGATCGCCGACATCGACCCGGAGCCGTTCTACATCTACAACTTCCCCGGCCCGATGGAATTGGCCACCCTGTTCCGGCCGTCGGTCAAGATCGAGGACGGCCGCATCGCCTCCCTCGACATGCCGGCGAACACCTTCTACTGCCACGAGCCGGCCAACCTCGTCCTGTTCCTGGGCCGCGAGCCGAACCTGCGCTGGCGCTCCTTCGGCGACGCGATCCTGGAACTGGCCCAGGCGGCCGCCGTCTGCCGCGTCCTGTTCGTCGGCTCGTTCGGCGGGTCGGTGCCGCACACCCGCGAACCGCGCCTCTACGTGACCTGTTCCGACGACCGCCTCCTGCCGGAAATGGAGCGCTACGGCCTGCGCCGCACCGGCTACGAGGGCCCCGGCTCGTTCACCAGTTACCTGCTGACCCGCGCCCCGTCGGCCGGCCTGGAGATGACCTCACTGGTGGCGGAAATCCCCGGCTACCTGCAGGGGCGCAACCCAATGAGCATCGAGGCCGTCACCCGTCGCCTCGCCAAGATCCTCCAGCTGCCGCTCGACCTCGGCGCCCTGCGGGCCGAGAGCACCGAATGGGAGCTGGAGGTCTCGCGCGTGGTGGCGCGCGACAAGGAGCTGGCCAAGACCGTGCGCCGGCTGGAAGAGGCCTACGACAACGAACTGCTCGAGTTGGCGGGCGGCGAGAGTTGAAGCCGACCCGGCACCGCACCATACACTGACCAGGGAACCGCCGATCTCCCCCGGCCGAGGTTTGTTCCGTGTCCGCGTACATCCTCCTGGTTGATGACGACCGCGAAACGTCTGACATCCTGCGCTTCTTTCTCGAGCGCGAGGGTTATGAGGTGCTGCTGGCCCACGACGGGGCCGAAGCACTGCACCTGATGAGCGAGCGCGGCGAGCCCGACCTGATCCTGCTCGACCTGTCGATGCCGGGGATGGACGGCCGGGGCGTAATGGACGCGCTGGCGCGCCACCCGGCCTGGGTCGGCATCCCGGTCGTCGTCCTGACCGCCTCGTGGGAGGTGTCGGCCGCGGACGTACACGCCCTCGGCGCCGATGGCCTGCTCCGCAAACCGGTCACGCCCGACGAACTACTCGCCACCGTGGAACGCTACTCCTCGGGGCGCTGATTCGCCACGGAGCGTTGGAGTGCTAACGGCTCGACAGGTCGCGCACGCCTTTCAGCCGGCCCCCTTCCAGCTCGCAGGCGCGGGTGGCGAGGGCGATCACCTGGGGGTCGTGCGACGACAGGACGACCGTCATCCCCGCGGCGTGTCGCTCCTGGATCAGGGCCAGCAGGGCGGCGGCGGTTTCCGGGTCGAGGCTCGACGTCGGTTCGTCCGCGAGCAGGGCTTCCGGCTGCCCGGCCAGGGCCCGGGCGACGGCGACGCGCTGGCGCTCGCCGCCGCTGAGGTCGCGGGCGTGTACGCTCAGTTTTCCTTCCATCCCGAAGCGTGACAGCAGGTCCCGCGCCCGGCGCCGGCGCTCCGCCGCCGCCAGCCCGCGCGGGATCAGCGGGTAGATGATGTTCTCCTCGACGGACAGGTTCGGGATCAGGGCGAAATCCTGGAAGACGAAGCCGACCCGTCGCCGCACCCGGGCCAATTCCACGTCGGAACAGCCGCCGAGGCCCTTGCCGTCGAAGAACACTTCCCCGCGCGTCGGCCGCTCCAGGGCCCCCAGCAGGGCCAGCAGCGTCGTCTTGCCCGACCCCGACGGGCCGGTCACCACCGTGAAACTGCCGCGCTCGACGCCCAGAGACACGTCGTCCACGGCCCGCACCTCGGCGCGCGACCCCGCCCGGTAATACTTGCACAGCGAGCGTGTCTCGAAGAGAAACATGGTCCTTTATCGCATGGCTTCGAGCGGCGCGGTCGTCGCCGCCCGCCAGGAGGAGTAGAGTGTCCCGGTCAGTACGACCACGAACGAGAGCACGAACGCCAGCACGGCGGGGATGGGGGTAAGGCGGAACGGCACCGCGAAGTCGGGCGCCGCCCCGGCCCCGGCCAGGAACAGGCCGGCGATGCCGTACCCGTTGAAGACTCGCAGCCACACCCACGCCAGCAGCAGCGCCAGGCAGGCGCCGCTCAGGCTCAGCGCGAAGCTCTCCGTCAGGCCGCGCAGCAGCACCTCGTCGGTCTGCCAGCCGGTGGCCTTCAGGATGCCGATCTCGCGCCGCCGTTCCGCGAGGCCCACCCCCGACGTGACGAGCAACACCAGGATGCCGACCACGAAGGCCAGGACGAAGTGCAGCGTGAAGATGCCCTCGCGGTGCCGCAGGCCGCGCGGCAGCAGGGCGAGCAGGTCCTCGCGGGCCGTCACCCGTGGCCGGACGGCGCCCCCATCCGAACCGGCGAACGTGAGGCCGACAATCGCCCGGCTGACCGTGGCCTGATACCCCGGACGGCACGAGACGAGCAAGTCGGTGGCGCGCATCGGCTGGTCGAAGACCGCGGCGGCCGTCTCGAAGGAGGCCAGAACCAGGCGCGACTGCCACAGGGGGGCGTCGGACTTGAAGACGCCCACCACGGACGAGGTCTTATCGCCCTGGCGATTGTGGTAGAAGGGTGGGATTCGGGAGCCTACCGTCAGCTTCAAGCGCCGCGCCAGGGCCGTGCCGATGACCAACTCGTTCGGCCGGTCCTCCTGGGGCAGGCGGCCTTCGACGCAGCCGGCCCAGTCGGCGAATCGCTCCGGCGGCAGGCCGACGAGGACGGCGTGCTCCTGATCTTTGCCGAGGACCACCTCCCCGACGATGCGCGGGACAACCTCGGTCACGCCGTCGATGCGGCGGACGCGGTCCACGGCTTCCAGCGGGATGGGGACGGGCCGCCCGAACTGGCTGCCGCTGACGTACAGGTCGGCCCCGAAGTTGGCCGACGCCTCCGCCTCGTCCTCGAGCCCCTTGGACAGCCCCAGGCCCACCAGGTACGGCAGGAGCACGGCCACCAGGGCGGCCACACAGACCAGGCTGCGCAGGGGGTGGAGGCGGACGGCGGCCAGGCCGGTCTGAGCGATCTCAAGGAGATGTCTCATCCCCTCCCTCCACCGGGAGCGGCTGCCCGCGCTCCAGCGGCGCGTAGAAGAGGACGGAGCCCGCGTGGCGCGGACAGAAGCAGGCCCCGCCCGGGACCGGCCCGCGCTCCTCCGCGCAGCCGCCGTCGAGCCGCGGGTCGAAGCCGAAGGCACACCCCGACAGGTCGAGCGCCGGGCCGAACCCCACCCCGCCCACCAGGCGCTGGAACTCCTCGGCGCGCGCCTGCCGGCGCCGTTGCGCCAGGTCCTCCCCGACGAGGACCGCCCCGGCCGCCGCGGCCAGCAACAGCAGGATCAGAAATAGCCCCGAGCCTCGCGATTCCATCAATTGGCTTCCCAAGCCGCTTGCGGCTTAGCGTTCGCCTCGCTTTGGTGAAGCGAACGCTAAGCCGCAAGCGGCTACGGGCGAAACGGATACTCCGACTCCGGCAACACGATGCCGCCGAAGGTGTTCGCGTGCTTCTCCGCGTCGTCCCGGCTGCGGAACACGTGGATGCGGTTGCCCGTGGAAGGCGTGGTGACCACCGGGCTGCGGACATAATGGGCCGTCGCCGCGTCGGTCGCCTCGCCGCTGGCCTCGTCGGTGACGGTGATGGTCGCGGGCGGTATCGGCTGCTGTTTCAGCCAGAGGCGGGCGCAGGTCGGGCAGCAGAAGGCGTGCCGGCCGCCCCCGCCGTCAACGACCTCCACGCGGTAAACCGGGTCGATCTTCATCCCATCGAGGGCGCAGCCCGTCCCCGGGTCGCGCCGGGCCCAGTGGGCCACCATCGCCAGGCTCACCACCACTACCAGCCCCACCAGGGCGCTCACCCAGGGAGTCTTGCCCGCGATCATGCCAGCGCCAGCTCCACGGACATCATCACCAGCGACCACAAGTAGCCGAAGGCCGCGAGCCGAAGGAGGCGACTCACCGTCCCCGGCAGCAGGGGCGCCGTTTCCGGCCCGTTGCCCAGCCACGCCGCCACGCAGGCCCAGCCGACGCAACAACTGCCGCCGAGGAAGAGGGCCACCGCCACCAGGCTTTCCGGCGCCCGCGGGACAAGGTCGTAGGGACAATGGTGGTACGGCAGGTGGATCAGGCGCGGCGCGGCGACCTCGACCAGGAAGACCGCGTTGACCGCCACGGCAAGCCCGGCCGCCAGGAGCAGCGGCACCAGGCCGGCCCTGGGGAGGCGCCGCCGCCACAGCCGGGCGCAGACCGCGACGACCAGCACCAGGCCCGCGTTGAGGATATAGTAGACGCCGGACCAGCGCCCGGCGTCGTCCGTCACCAGCGTCGCCGGCAGGAAGCGCGAGGCGCTTGACTGGGCGTCGAACGCCGCGGTGCAGCAGCCCGCGGATGGGAACTCCTCCTTCTTGGGGATTTCGAGGTAAGCCAACTCGGCCGCCGCGTCGCCGACGGCGAGGAGCCCCGCGGCCAGCAGCACCAGGAGTACCCGGCCGGTCAGCGGCGCCGTGCGCGTACGGCGGTTGATCAGGTACAGGACGAACCAGGCCCCACTCAGAAAGATCAGGCAGGGTTTCGTGACCTGCACAGCGGTCACCAGGGGCGGCAGGTAGTGGGCCGGGCCGAGGCTGCCGCTGCCGATGCGGGTGACGCCGTAGATGCACATGACGCCCGGCCACTCCGGCACGTAACTTTGCAAAAGCAGGTAGAAAATGGGCCAGGCGACGACGTTCAGGGCGAGGAGGACGCCGCCGAGCAGGAAGAGGAGGTAGGAGCGGTCTTCCAGGGCCCTGCGGCCCTCGTCGCCGTGTCCGGCCCGGCTCCACGCCCGCCAAGCGGCCAGGCCCAGGCCCAGGACCAGCACGCCCAGGCCGAGGCGCAGCAGCCCGACGAAGGCGTCGAGGACGGCATACGCGTTGAGGATCATGCCCGGCCCGCCTTCAAGACTCACGGCGCCGGGAGAGGGGAAAGTGCCTGGCAGCACGCTGGCGACAACCCCACAAACCGACTCGTCCCGGCCCGCTCACCGGTAGTAGGATAGCGTAACCGGTGGCTTATGAAAACAGGAGCAGAGTACACGCCCGGCGGCGCGAGGACGTTGCTGCGCTGCTGCAAAAGAGGAACGAGAAGAAGTAATGCCGCGAAGGGCCTTGACACCTGCACGAATCCTGGCACCCTGGAGGCAGGATCGCGGTTCGTCCGCATCCTTCCCACCACCATCCCTCCTGCCTTGTTTGGGGGTAGAGCGCCATGCTCGATCTGTTTACCGGCCGCACGTCCGACTGCACCGGCGTTTCCCGCCGCACTTTCCTGCGCGTCGGCGGCCTGGCCACCCTGGGCCTGTCCCTGCCCGGCTTCCTGCGCCTGCAACGGCTGGCCGCCGACTCCGGCCGGGCCGACCCGACAAAGAAGGGCGTCCGCTGCATCCTGTTGTGGATGCAGGGCGGGCCGAGTCACCACGACACCTTCGACCCCAAACCCGA
This sequence comes from Gemmataceae bacterium, assembly GCA_035266225.1. Classification (GTDB taxonomy): domain Bacteria; phylum Planctomycetota; class Planctomycetia; order Gemmatales; family Gemmataceae; genus DATFNV01. The sequence continues at coordinate 10,240 of DATFNV010000553.1, read as the reverse complement.
GGCCCCCGCCGAGGTGCGCGGCGAGTTCGGCACCATCCCGACGACGCTGCCGGGGGTGCGCATCGCCGAGCACCTGCCGCTCCTGGCCCGGCAGAGCGACAAGTACAGCATCATCCGCGGGCACGACCCGAGGAACGGCAGCCACGGCGTGGCCGACCACCTGATGATGTCCGGCCACAAGTTCAACGCCTCGCTGCCGTTCCCCTGCTACGGCTCGGTGGTGGCGCGGGAGCGCGGCTACAAGGACGGCCTGTTCCCGTTCGTGCAGCTGGGCCGCAACATCGACCGCCGTTTCAACGGCGGCATCGCCGGCTTCCTCGGCGACCAGTTCAACCCGTTCGAGGTGAACGAGGACCCCAACGCCGCCGCCTTCAAGGTACGCGACCTGAGCCTGGGCAGCGAGGCCGAGCGGGCGCGGTTGGAGCGGCGCTACGCCATGCTCACCGACCTGGACCACTACCAGCGCAAGGTCGAGGAGAGCGCGGCGCCGGTGCAGGCGCGCGACGAGTTCTACGAGCGGGCGCACGGCCTGATCACGTCGCCGGCGGCCAAGAAGGCCTTCGCCGTCGAGGCCGAGCCGGACCGGTTGCGCGAGGCCTACGGCCGGACGACGTTCGGCCAGTCGTGCCTGCTGGCCCGGCGGCTGATCGAGGCGGGCGTGCAGTTCGTCACCGTCACCGACGGCGGCTGGGACACGCACCAGGAGAATTTCAAGAGTCTGAAGACCCGCAAGTTGCCGGTGCTGGACCGGGCCTACGCGGCGCTCTTGCAGGACCTGCACGACCGCGGGTTGCTGGAGGGGACGCTGGTGGTATGGTTCGGCGACTTCGGGCGCGAGCCGAAGATCAACCCGTCGGCCGGCCGCGACCACTGGGCCAGCGCCGGCGCGGCCCTGATGGGCGGCGGCGGCGTCAAGATGGGGGAAGTGGTCGGTGCCACCGACGCGATGGGCTCGGTGGTCGTCGATAACCCGGTGACGCCGCAGGACCTGGCGGCGACGATCTACACGGCGCTGGGCGTGCCGCTGCACACCTGGTACCGGGCGCAGGACGGCCGGCCGATCGAATTGGTGCCGGAAGGCAAGCCGGTGAAGCAGCTGATCGGGTAAGCGCGACTGCGGCGAGTAACAACACGGCCGCGCCGGACATTCCGGCGCGGCCGTGTGTGCTTCGTGATGGCAGCTTTCTCGGGGCTTCGTTACCAGGCTGTGCAAGGTCTTCAGCAAGGACGAGATGTGCGGCGACCTGGAGTTCGTCCGCGCCCCGGTCGGCGACAAGGACGACGGCATCGAGTCCTTCTCTCACTCTTGCCGCAGCGCGACAACCGGGTTGACGCGGGCGGCGCGGCGGGCGGGGTAGACCGCGGCGACCGTCGTCACCACGCAGGCGAAGGCCAGGCAACCCAGCGTCAGCCACGGCGGAAAAACGAAGATCGATTCCTGAAGATCGACCTTCATCTCGCGTGAGACCATCGACCGCACCCAGGCGTCCCCGGGAAAGGAGACGGCCCACCCGAGGAGCACTCCCAGGCCGCCGCCCACGAGGCCGATCAGCATCCCCTCCACCAGGAAGATCGCCTGGATGTGGCGGTCCCGGGCGCCTACCGCCTTCATGACGCCGATCTCGCGCGTCCGCTCCAGCACGGTCATGAGCATGGTGTTGATGATACCCAGGGCGGCCACGAGCAGGGCCACCGCCGCCACCACGGCCATGCTGCAGAAGATCAGCAGGTACTGGAAGCGCTCGCGCTCGATGAAGTCGATCGCCGCGTGGGCCTCCAGGCCCATCTCCTGGATCGCGCGCGCCGCCTCCTTGACGTTCTCCTCGCGGTCGATCATGACGGTGGCGAACGGGAAGCTCCGCTCAGCCCGACCCGGCCCCCGCAGGAACAGCTCTTCGGCCGTCTTCTGCGGCAGGATCACGTCCGCGTCGGCGTTCATCCGGCCCCAGCTCGCCTTCCAGTCCTCCTCGGTCGGCAGGCGCATCACCCCCTTGATGGTCAGGTCCAGGGCAACCGTCACCTCGTCGGCCTGCTCCGGCGCGGCCTGGGGACTCAGCAGCGGGCGCAGCAGGTCGCGCTCCTGCGGCGTCAGGTCGAGCTTCTCCAGGGCTGCGGGGAGGCGATTCTCCAGCCGCCTCAGGACCTGCTCGTCGTTGTGGCTCAGGGAGGCGCTGCCCGGCCTGACGACCTGCAGGCGCAGGCCGGGCTCCGCGCGACCGCTGCGCAGCTCGACGCGGAGCGTCCGGCCGATCGCGCGGCCGAGGTCGGCGTCGTCGGCCAGGCCCCAGCGGTACAGCAGGTACTCGCTCACCACCGCGGCGCGCTCGTCGGCCGACGCCAGGGGGTCGCCGGCGATCAGCCGCTCCCGAACGGGCTTGCTCTCGGGCGAGGCGCCCGCCCAATTCCCCAACTCGGCCTTGCCGCCGAGGAGCAGCCAGCCCTGGACCTGGACGTCGGGGACCACCGCCTCGACGTGGGGGAGGGCGGACAGGGCCTCCAGCCGCGGCCGGTCGAGCGGCGCGGGCGGCCCTCCCTGGATGCGCGACCAGTTGGCGACGACTGCCCGGCGAAGGCGCCCGCGGCGCTCCTCGCTCATGTCGCCCTTGACCTGCAGGGCCTCCGCGGGCACGTCGTCCGCCTTGACCGACCACGCCGGCCAGACGTCGATCGTGCGCAGCCGGCCGTGACGGCGCGACTCGCGCGTGATCGTCTCCTGCACCCCCTGGCCCACCGAGACGCTGAGGACCAGGACGAAGGTCCCGAAGACGACGCCGAGCGTGGTCAACACAGTCCGCAGCTTCTGCTGGGTCAGGGTGGACAGGGACAGGGCCAGGATGTCGGCGAGGCGCACGGGTGAGTCCTCCGGGGGTCAGGGGATGAGCTGCCCGTCCCGCAGGCGCAGGACGCGCTCGGTGCAGGCGCGTGCCAGTTCCTCGTCGTGTGTGACCAGGACGAGCGTGGTGCCGTGGCGGCGGACGTGGCCGGCGATCAGGGCGACGACCTCGGCGGAGGTGGCGCTGTCGAGGTTGCCGGTCGGCTCGTCGGCGAGCAGGACGGCGGGGTCGTTGACCAGGGCGCGGGCGATGGCGACGCGCTGGTGCTCGCCGCCGGACAGCTCGGCGGGCCGGTGGTGCAGGCGCTGCCCCAGCCCGACCGCCTCCAGGGCGCGCCGGGCGGCGTCGCGGCGCTGACCGCGGGGCCGGCCGGCGAAGACCATCGGCAGTGCGACGTTCTCCAGGGCCGTGCGTGACGGGATGAGGTTGAACGACTGGAAAATGATGCCGACGGTCGCCAGCCGGTGTCGGGCCAGCTCGTCGGCAGTCATGCGGGCAAGGTCGCGGCCCTCGACCTCGACGGACCCGGACGACGGCCGGTCAAGCCCGCCGAGGATGTTGAGGAGCGTCGATTTCCCGGAGCCGGACTTGCCGAGCAGGGCAACGCGCTCGCCGCGGCGAACCTCGACCGAGACGCCGCGCAGGGCGTGGACTGGGGCCGAGGCGGCGCCGTAGGACTTGGCCAGATCGACGGTGCGGATGGCCGCGGCAGAGTTGGTGGAGGAAGGGAGCGCTTTCGACGACGACATGGGAACGACACCCTTCAGGGTCGGACGACGGCACGGGACAGGGCGGCCCTCGATTGTACCGCAACTCCAGACAAGACGCATAAACGTTCCGTCTGTGCCCCCGGGCGGTCCCCGCCGTTCTACACACGCACGCTCCGCGGCCAGCCCGGCGCAACCCGTCGGGTATCGCCGGGAGCCCCTCGGCCGCCGACTCGTCACTCCTGACCAGCGGTCGGGTGCGGACCCGGTCGAGGATGTTGAGCTTGCCATCGGCGAGGACGACGCCGTTGTACCCGGCTTTGCCGGCGCCGCCGGAAGAGAAAAGAGGGTCGCCATTTTCCACGCTTCCCGTTGCCCTCAGCGAGACTCTGCTTCCGCATCTTCCCGCCGGGCGTTGGCCTCGTACCACTCTCCGACCCGACGAAGCGACGCGGCAGTCTTCGGCCATTCGATCCTCGACGCCTCGGCCCAGGCGAAGTGTTGCTTGGCGAACGCTCGTTCTTGGCTGCCGCCTTCTTCCGGCGCCTTCATATACGCCTCCCGCCTGTTCATGATCCCTTCCTCGAATCCGTCGGCGAGGGCGTCGGAGCCAAACTCCTCGATGGCGTCTCGCACGGGAATGCAGGGCCAGGTGCCATCTGGCTCCCGGCGCGCAGAGGCGAACACGTTGCCGATCTTGATGTCGCACATTTCGAGGCGGGCCTCCATTTCCGCCAAAGTTCGCACCGATCGGACCCAACGACGGAGGGCGTCGCCATCGACCGTGCCGTCCGGAGCGGATCCCGGCACCCGCTGCCACGAGTTGAGTAAGCGATTAGCCTGCATCGCCCGCGCGCGTTCGCTCTCCGATGGCTCTACCCGGTCCCCTTCCGGCTCGTCGCTTCGGCGACAGGTAAACTTAAGGACGTCGATGAAAAACTCCGGCCGCTGTTCCAACCACGTCTGTAGGGCTTTGGGAACCGTCGGGTGCCCGTCAAGTAAGGCGAGGTACGTCCATTCGAGGGTCGCAACCCTATTCACATCAACACGGGCGTCCCCCGTCTGCGCCAGATTTTGGAGTTCCTGGATTAGCCCTGTCACATAATAAAAGCACTCTGGCGATGATTGCTGATCCGGGTCCGAGAGGACTTCGCGGCCGCGCTCGAGAACATCCATGATGGCAACCGCGCCGATTTCGACATCTCGGCGCCGGGCCATCACGAGTTGTCGCACTGCCATAAACGGCCGAGCGGCTTTCGCGAGCATCGTGCTGGCCCGGACCACGTCCGCGGGGCTCTTGCTATGGCAGAGTGTTTGCACCTTCTTCCAGTACCGCTCTTCAGTTTGTTCCCCTCTTTTGGCAACGATATCCCATACCTCGGGTTCTGATCGCGGAAGGGCCAATGCAAACTCCACAAGTTGATCGTCGGACCAACGATCAAGAGCAAGTTTCTTGACCCAATTCCGCCCTTGTCGGCTCTGTCTCGCCCGCACGTAGCCCTTCGCGAACTCGGCCAAACCTCTGCGGGTGTCGGTGAGCAATGTCGGAAGAACACGTGCATCGTCCTCCGCGGTCGCGGAGACTCCGACAGCCCACCCGACCTCGTCCGGACTTGCGGCGACTTGTGCCAGAGCCAAAACCCCGGCCCACTTTTGTTCTGATCGGACCTCATCAAGTGCCGTTGCGCGAAGCTGCTCGACCGCCTTGTCGGCATCTTCTTCTTTCCCGCCCTGCCGCTCGACCTGCCATAGCACCTTCCCGTAGTCGCCGAACAACCACGCGTTTCTTGCAACGACGTCATCCGGTTCGAGACGCATCCGAACGCGGTCGAGTTGCTCCAGCATGGATTCTGCCAGCGCCCAGCCGGTGTTGGCAAATCGCCGGTGCCGATTGACCTTCTCCCGAACTGCCTCTCCAAGAGCTTGGCGATCGTCCGTGTTCAACATGGACGGGTCGATGCTCGACATCCGCTCGAGCAGCTTTGTCCGCGCCGACGGCGGAAGGTTCTCGAACACCCCGATCGCGTCCTTCAGCCGGCTCACGTCCTTGCTGGCGAGTTCCACCATGAGGTGCGCGCAGGCTTCGACCTGGAACGCATAGTCAGCGCGATAGTCAGCGCCAGTGACTTCCCCCGACCACTGGAGCGCCCAGTTCTGAAACGCTGGCCGGCTGTTGGTCGAGACTATCGAGGGCGGCGTTGGGAACAATCCCAGAAGTAACCTCCACCCCGCCTTTGGGTGCCTCTTTGAGACGCCCTCAAGGATTTTTGTCCGCTCCTCCACGGGTGCCGTCGTCTGCGGATGCCACGGCATGAACACCTGCACTAGCGTCCGCATCGGGCTGCCGAGCTTGGTAGTCGGTGCAACCTCGTAGAGCCGGGCGAGCAATCGACTCACTTGCGGCAGCAGTTTGCTGTCCCATGCCAGCCCCTCAAGGGCGAACAGCAACCCGGTGTGCAGATTTGCGCCGAACAACGGGGAGGCATCCGAATCGAACAGCTTCAATACCACGGGAGACCTTTTTGAAAGGTCATTCTCCAAGGCGATCAGGAAGGCGTCCGGCGCTGCCTCGGCAAGCAGCGGAAGTTCTGAGGAGAGAGAAGCCCACGCTTTCCAGTCTTTGCCGTTGAGAAGGCTCCGCACTACGTGAGTGGCCAAGCTCCTCGGGTCCAGCAAGAGACCCTTGTGCTCCGGCGGCCTGGCACCGAGAAGCGCGAGCGATTCCGCCAGCCCCCTTCGGAGCGTGCCGGAGTGCGTGCGGACTTTCCCCAAGATGTTCGCCTTCCACCTCTCGTTGCTCGGCAAGTCACACGCCGGGTCGAGTTCACCCAGCACCTCGATCGCCACCTGCCCGAATCGCCGAAGGTCGTCGTCATTCAGAGCGTAGGAGACCAGTGCCCACGAGTCGTCCCGGGATACGAGTTCCCACCGGGACGGCGCCCGAGTCAGCATGGGTTCTTCCGGTGGCCTGGACCACCGCTCGGCGAGTGCCACCACGTCTCGGTAGGGGACATCAGCGAGCTTCTCAAGGGCGAGTCGATCGCCCTCTGACGCGTCGCTCCAGCGTCCCGCCAGGAGGAGCGGCACGACCTCTCGGGCGTGAGGCGGGCGACTCCACTCCGGGTGAACAGTTCCGGGATGACGTGCCGTGCGGCGCTTCAGTACGGCAATGCTCCCCCCGGAAATCGTTGTCAGATGGTACGCCCTCACCCGCTCGACACCCTGAGCTTCCAGAGCTTTCTGAAGGTCCAGCGCGGACACTCGGGGGAGTTCGATTCGCCTGTACTGCGACTCAGCCGGCCCGCTCGCGCACACGATCACGTGGTGGCCGTTGCGAACGGCTTCAACAACGAGTTCTGCTTCGATGGCGAGCGTGGGGTGAACCACCAAGACGAGTCTCGCGTCACCCACCGCGAGTGAACGCCACGCCTCGCGCGTCTCGACAATGAGGGTCCGTGCGGCAAATGCCTCTCCGAACTCCGGTCCGCGGCTCGCGGCGACGATGAAATCGACCGCCTCGGCCGGCGATCGGCTTTCGATAACGAGGGTGTCGGGTGGCCCCCCGAGCCACTCCTTGAGTTCCCCGAGTTGCTTCCCGCGGGAGGCCAGGTAGACCGCGGCCTCGAGGCTCGGGTCCGTAAGCGCCTTGAGGTTCTTCCAGTGTTCGTCCACGTCGATGAGTCCGGGGGGACAGAGGCCGAGCTGACGGGCGAGCCAGACGTCCACCGCCGGCGCGCACTCGAGCCACTCCTCAAGAGACGCGGAGTCATAGACCCGCACTTCTCTCCAGCTCTTAGGCTTGGCCTTCTCCTCGACCCACTCCGCTTTCTTCTGCCACTTCCGCGGCGTGACGAAGACGAACGTGCTCTTCCGCTTCATGACGCCCGGAGATCTCTTCTGACGCTTCGCGAAATCCGCCTCGGCCTTCTTCTTCGGGTCCTTATCGGTCCCCATCTCCCAGGCGCTCACCCCCTGGGGTACGAACTCGGCATCGCCGGACGCCTCCACAAGCCCGTCCCACCCAGGGCGCTGGGTCTGTTCCCCGGAGGGGGCTTCAAGTCGAGCCCCCGCGCCGGTGGCGCGGATGAGGCGGCGTACAAGCTGGGGCAGAGTGTTACGAGCGTCCTGTGTCCCCGCCCAGTCTTCGAGGTTCTTGGCACGCACCCAGTTCCGATGGCCCTGCCCACGCCGCGGTTTGGCTGGCGGTTTCGCGAGGGTCATGAACCGCTCCCACTCCGCGGATTGCGGCTTGAGCTTCAGCCCCTTCGCGTACTCAGTCAGAACTTTCTCGCTCCTTGGCGGGGGCAGCAGCCCACGCTCAAGACGGCTCACGTTTCCTTGGTCGAAGCCGGTCCGGCGACAGAACTCGCGGAGCGAGAGCCCCAGTCCTTCGCGGACCTCCCTGAAGAACGCTCCAAATTCGCTACTCGTCGCCATGCGAACCCCTCTCATTGTATTGATTATACAACGCATTGCGTCCTGGTCAACCGTTGTCTTCTGTAACCAACGTCTTGCGGCCGCTGCGTGGCGTCTGGCGATTTTTCAGGCAGATTCGGAGGCAACAGCATGACTGGACACCGGTATTCCATTTCTGTAAAATGACCTCATAGAGCATTTATCGAAAATGGAGTACAAGATGCCTCGCGGACTTGGTCAGCTTGAAGCATGGGCTTTCGCTTACTGTCAATCTCGCGAACGGCCGGGGGTGGCCGCAGGCGATTTGGTCCGCGACCTGCGGTGGACGGCTGAGCAGGAGCGGAAAGTCCTGAGCCGGCTCGCTCGAAAGGGCCTCATCGCCCGAGTCCGCCGGGGTCTTTACCTCGCGCCCAAGCGGATGCCGGTCGGCGGCCGATGGAATCCCGGCGAGGCGCTCGCGCTCACGACGCTCATCGCAGACCGAGACGGGGCGTACCAAATCTCCGGAGCGAACACGTTCCAGCGGTACGGTTGGACCGAGCAGGTCCCGAACCGCGTCTACGCCTACAACAACCGCATCTCCGGGGACCGACAGGTCGGTCCGGTTTCACTCACCCTGATCAAGGTGTCCGACGACCGCCTCGGGGGAACCGAGGTAGTGCGGACCCCTGATGGGCTCGATGTCGTCTACGCCTCCAAAGCGAGGTCCCTCGTCGATGCGGTCTACGACTGGTCACGGTTCGACACGCTGCCGCGCGCCTACGACTGGATCGAGCGGGAGGTGACGAACGACGACGGCTTCGCGGCCGAATTGGTTCAGGTGACAATCCGCTACGGCAATCAGGGGACGCTCCGACGAATCGGGGCGACCCTTGAACGACTCGCGGTGCAGGAACCGCTCCTTCGACGCATCGAGCGAGCGTTTCGGCCCTCGTCGAGCTTCATCCCCCTGGTGCCAACCGCGGCGAAACGAGGGAAGCCCGGCAAGGAAAAGACGAGTAAGCGGTGGGGAGTGGTGTTCAATTATGAGTGACGACACAACGTCGAAGGCTTACCATGAGGACTCGCGACGGTTCCGAGACGCCTTGACGCGCACGGCCTCAGACACGGGATTCAGCGAACGTCTCATCGAGAAGGATTACTACTGCTCCGTCCTGCTGAAAGACCTGCAAGCCCTGTTCGGCCAGGGGCTCGTCTTCAAGGGCGGCACGTGTCTGAGCAAGGTGCATGCGGAATTCTTCCGCCTGAGTGAGGACCTGGACTTCGGGATGTCGTTGAAGCCGGAGGCGTCGCGCGGGGACCGACGCCGGACGGCCGAGCCGATGAAGAGGCACCTCGCCGGCGTCGTGGCCCGGCTCCCCGTCTTCTCGGAGGTGGTGGCGCTCACCGGGCAGAACAACAACAAACAGTACAACGCGAAACTCGCCTACCGCTCGCTCGTCACCGGCGCGCACGAGTCCATCAAGATAGAGGTCTCGTTGCGTGAAGAGGTGCTACTGCCCTCGGAGCAGTTCGCGGCGAAGACGATGTTGACCGACCCGCTCACGAACGCCGCGGCGCTCCCGCCGATTGTCGTGCGCGCGCTGTCACTCCGGGAAGCCTACGCCGAGAAGGTCCGCGCGGCGCTCACGCGACGCGACCCCGCCATCCGCGATTTCTTCGACATCGACAACGCGGTCCGGAAGGGCCTGCTCGAATGTGGTGATCCCGAGTTTCTCGGTCTTGTTTCTCAGAAGATCGCTTGCACGGAGGATCCGGTCGATACCTCGACCGAACGGATCGAGGTCCTCGCCAGGCAGATCGAGTCACAACTGAAACCCGTTCTTCGGCCGGCCGACTACGAGGAATTCGCCCTCGCGCGAGTGGTTGCCCTGCTGTTAGAAGTCATTGCGGGGTGCGGGAGGAAGTGACCTAATAAAGCGTCAAGGGACATCTTGTTCGTTCTCGTTCGCTGGTTCTGCTTGGGGACGCCGGGGTGCGACGTTCTGCTTCGCGTCAAGGGCCAGAGAAAAAACGGGACAGGAAAATGGCAGGGAAAATGGGAGACGGTAGCAACAGCGGTGAGGGAAACCGACCCCTGCCGGCTTGCCCGGCAGGTGAAGCAGGTCGCCCGCTAAAAGCTCGTGGCGCAGCACTCCTGCCTTCGACCCCTGCCGGCTTGGAGATCGTCCAGCTTTTAAGTGGTGTTGGTCACGGGGTTTGCGGCGGCCGCCTTGGCCTGCTTGGCCCGGAGCTTCGTCTCCTCCGCCTCCACCGTTACCAAGTTATGCGCCAACACCATCA
>DATFNV010000552.1:0-12889 GCA_035266225.1 Gemmataceae bacterium | reverse complement strand
ACTGATTACGTCAGAGCGGGCGACCGGTTACGCCCAAACTTTTTCGCCTCGAGCTTCCAAACTTCGAGGCGCGCGGACTCGGAAGGTAAAGGAAAGTCGGATGGCCTCCCGCGGAAAAAGCCGATCAGTGACGACTCGGCGAGGAAACAAACCTGAATACAGCAAGGGGCTTCCCACACGATTGGCGGAGCGTTGGCGCGTGCGTCCTCCCGAGTCGCGCCCTCTTTGATTGCAAGTGCGGTATCCAGCTTCCCCTTGAGGGGCGTTCCAGCCTCCTCAGCGTTCTTGCTGCAACCGATGGCAAGCAGAATGAGCGCGCCCAAACATACGCTGAAAGCAAGACCTCGCATAGAGACCTCATGGGAAGCAAGAATGTTAACCGCGCCGCCGAACGCGACGCTCAGCAGCCGGCTCACGCGGGCGCGGCGCTCAAGCACGAGAAACCTTCATTCGCGTGGGCGGTCTGCTGCAGCAGATTGTTCGGCTCGAATATCCTGGATGTCCCGAGTTTCACTCGTGATTTCGGTCTTCTTTCCGCAATACGAATCGTAGAGGCGCCGGTGAGCTGCCAGCGACCACGGGTCGTCGCGCGTGTAGTAAGCCTCCACCCACGCGAGAAGGGCTTCCAACATCGACTCCTGAGCCTCGGGAGAGCTATACTTGTGCGGCTCCCAGGGCCTGCGTTTGTTGTTCTCGCAGCAGACGGCGGCCCCTGGGTTGAGGAAGTAGATTTCAGTACAGAGATCGAGCACTAACCCGATCAGTTCAGCATAGCAGCCTTCAACGAGCCAATTCGCGTTCGAGGCAAGGAATGCCTCGAGGTCAGCGAGGACCGCCTCGCGCGGGCGGACGACAGCAATCTTGCCTGGTTCCCACACAATCGTATCGAGTTCGAGGACGGGCAGTTTGTGCCGATCGGCAAGGCGCTTGGCCAACGTCGATTTGCCCGACCCTGAGTTTCCGAAGATCGCGACCCGGATCATGTTCATCGTGCTCCGCCCTGGGGCTGTCGAACGACCAAGCAGCGCAGCGGGGCCGGACGGCAAGAAGTCATGCCACGAAAAGCCGTGATGCCGGCGACGTCTGCTGCAACGGCTGGTTCGGCCCGGAACACTCGAATGTCGCCGATCCTCCCTGCCGTCCCCCTCCGCCTTCGCTGCGCCGGGACCACTTCCGTGACCAGGATTCAAGCAAAGCTAGCCGGCGAGCTGGCCGCCGTCGAGAGGCACCTCGGCGCCGGTGATGAAGCTACTCGCATCGCTGGCGAGGAAACAGGCCAGCGCCGCAAAATCGTCCGGCTGGCCTAACCGCTTGAGCGGCACGGACTCGATCAAGAGTTCCTGCGTGCGTTCGGGGCCAAGCGGCGCGTTGTGGCGCAGCCAATCCAGCAGCGGCGTCTCCATCGGGCCCGGCAGGATACAGTTGACCCGGACGACAGGCTTCATCCCGGCGCCTTCCAGCGCCGCCACCCGACTCAGGACCCGAACCCCAGCCTTGCTAGCCGCGTAGGCGCTCGTGGTGGGGTAGCAGCGCACGCCGTTGACGGATGCGACAGTGATGATGGACCCGCCGCGCCCTTCCATCAGGCGGAGCGCGGCACGAATCCCCAGCATGGTGCCGTCCAGGTTCACCGCCATCAGTTTTCGCCAGGCCGACAGCTCCATTTGCGACAGGTTCACCACCGGCCCACCGATTCCCGCCGCGAGGATCGCCACGTCGAGGCCGCCATGTTCTCGTTTGGCGAGCGCCTCGAGGTCCAGCCACGCGGCCTCGTCGGCCACATCGAGCGCGACGAAGGAACCGGCGATGGCGCCCGCCACGGTCCGCCCGCCCGTTTCGTCGATGTCGGCGATCACGACGTGGGCGCCGGCAGAGCGAGCGGCCTCGGCGGCTGCGCGGCCAAGGCCGCTCGCTCCGCCCGTGACCAGCGCGATGCGTCCAGCCAGAGAGTGAGACTGTGGCATGAGGCCATCCTTTTCGGACTTCGCCGCGCTCGTGGACAACTGCATCCAACGTGGACTGTGGGTCGTCCAGCGCTCGACCGGAGGGGTTGCTTCCATGCCCGATCATGTCCCCCCCCGAACGCTAACGCTCAGCCGCCGGGGCCGCTTCGGGCGACGTTGAGTCAGGAGAAGCGGAAATGGCGGCCCCGGTCGGCTGCAGCGCCTGGTTCGGCACGGGTTGACGAGCCACTCCTTGAATGAACTGTAGGCCGCTCTTTTTTTCTCGTTCCTTGATGTCTTGGAAAATGGCGTCCAGATCGTAGTTGAAGCGGGCAGCGTGAGCGTCCCGTACCCGGCGAACCTCTTCGACAATTGGATCGTTCATGGCTTGGACTCCACTAGTTCCTCGGGCGTACAGATGATGGGAGCCTTGAATCCCTTGGCTTTGCAAACGGTTTCGATCAGGGGTCGCATTACGGCATTGGCCAAGTGGCGGCAATTCCACGTCAACAGATAGGGGACCGTCTTCGTGGCCGCAACCGCGATGTGCAGCGCGTCGTCGGCCGCCTTCGCTGGCAACGCTCCAGCTTGAAGCAATTCCTTCGCCAACTCCAGTGCATCCGCCTTCGTTTCAAGCACCAGCATCGGCCGCAGCACCAAGAGCCGCTCCTGGGCAGCCTGCGCATCGCCCGCCGCTGCCTCGTCGAGAACGAGTTGCGATACGCAAAGCTCATAGCTCGCCCGTCGAGTGTCCCACCATTCGTGCGTGATTTGCTGATGCGCGGCCATGACCAAATCGCGGCTAGGCCGGGCCGTCAGGTAGCTGACGAAAGTGGTTTCGATGTAGACTCGTTGCGGCATGGCTGAATTCGCTGAAAAAACCTACAAAATGGGGTCGCTTCACCCAAGTCCTTGTGTCCCTTCGCCTTGCAGATGCATTTCCCCCCTACAGCCCTCGCAAGGGGAAAATGCCGCCACAAGTGCCTGGTTCCCTTTTACTTGCGTGAAGCGTCCCCATTTCTCCCACTGGAGAGCTTGAAGACACAGGAACGAATCATGCCCCGCCGTCTCCTGTAGCGCCTGGTTCAGCGATCTGCGCGTACGCCTCGACTAGATAGCCCTCGATGATCGAGTGCAGTTCCAAGAAGCGGCGTGCCAGGGGGCAACTCGACTCCGCACCCAGTTGGTACTTGAACACTACCACGCTCTGCCCCAAGCTCTCGGTGTAGCTGCCCAGCAGGGCGAAGCACGGGCCGGGGTCGGTCGGCCCCGCCGCGGAGAGTTCGGCGAGGATCGCAGCGACCCGCTCCCCGTCGGGGGCCGTCAGGAGCCCCCGGACCCCCGTTGCCCGGCCGGCCGCATGGGGGTCGGGCGATTTGTAGCGGACCTCGCCGTAGAACCCGTCCGGCCCCAGGCGCCGGATGTACCAGCGGATGCCCGGCGAGCCGTCCCGTCGCCAGACGAGAGCATACGCGGGAGTCATCCGGTTCACCCTCTGCCGCCGAACCAGCTGATTAGCCTGACCGGCCGGTCAGCGTAACACCGCGCCGGTCAGCGTAATTCGGCCGGTCAGCGTAACACCCCGCCGGTCAGCCTATCACGGGCTGCGGCCGCGAACAACGCCGCGCTGCTCGGCCGACGCCAGCTTCGTCTCCCGTTGCCGTCCCTTCGTTAGAACACGGTTGGCCCCCTCTGTCAAGCAGCGTGGCAGTGTTTTCCTCTTGCCGCGGGATCTTGCAGTCTGTACATGAGTTAACTGATCGACCATTCCGGTTCTCGCCCGGGGGGACGTTCCTGAGCGGCGACCTCATCCCCCAGCCCGCACCGGCCACGTCCCTTCGACCGCCGACTCCGCCGCGGTTGCTCGATCAACTCCGGGAGGTAGCACGGCAACGCGGCCAGCCCGCAACGACCGCGACCGCCTTCGCGGACTGCTGGGGCCGATTCCTTCTCTATCACGGCCAGCGTCGTCACCCGGCCCATCGGTTCCACGAAACGACCCGCTCATCGTTTGGTGCCAGGCCTGGCCTCACAAGTCGTCATCCTCCAGTGGCGTCGTCGGGGGATACATCTCCCCCAACTTCTTTAGCTGACGCTCCAGCTCGTCCATCTCCTCCTCGGGCTTCTCCTCCCCGGGAAGTCCCTGACCGTGCAGCAGCCAGTAGTTGACGCGGCGGCCGTCCTCCATCACCCTCCGCGAGACGATGCCCAGGTCGTCCTTGGCGTTACGCACCGTGTTGGCCGACAGGCCCTCCTTCACGGCCCGCTCCCAGATGTCGCGCACCTTCATCGGGCCGCCGGCCAGCACCTCGCTCAAGAAGAGGGCCGCGCCCCGGCGCTTCACCGGCTGCGGGCCGCGGCGACGGGGCAGCCCTACCAGGTCGTCCGCGCTGGTTTCGACCGGCCCCAGCCAGCTCAGCGCCGGCTCGCCCCCCTCGGGCCGCGTCACCTCGAAAGCCAGGCCGGGCTGCGGCGCGTCCAGGTTGTTCTTCACCTGCGCCAGCACGCGCCGGCTCGATCCCAGCGATTCCTCAGCCACCAACCAGGCGGACCGACAGACGCCCACCAGGCCGACGGAGCCCAGCCCCCGATACAGCGCCCGACGTCCCTCCGTCTTGTTCAGATGGCGGAGCAACAGAATCGCACAAGCGTAGCGACGGGCCAGGGCCGCCAGCGGGGCCAGGGCGCGGCGGACGGTCTGGTCGCTCGAGGTATTCACCCCCGGGTCAAAGAAGTGCATGATGGGATCGATCACCACCAGGCGCGCCCGGGTACTGGCCACCACCTGCTCCAGGACGTCGGTCTGGGACGGCAGGGACAATGCCGAGGTGAGGCCCCCCTCGTCACGATCCAGGAAGAAGACCCGGGTCAGGTCGGCCCCCAGGGCGCGCAGGCGCGGGCCGACGGTCGCCTCCTCGCTGTCTTCGCCGTTGAGGAAGACGGCGGCGGCGGGGGCCGGGGCCGGGGCGCCGTCGGGCCAGGGGCGGCCGGTACTAAGCCGGGCACAGAGGTCCAGGGCGAGAAACGACTTGCCCAGGCCGGGGTCGCCCTCCAGCACGGCGAGATGACCCAGCGGCAGCCGTGCCGGCTAGAGCCAATCGACGGGGCGCAGGGTAATCTCACTGGCGGCGTGAAAACGCGACGGCCGGTCTGGGGGGAAGGGAGCTGACATGGGGCCTCCGAAGTGGGGCAGGGCAGAGACCCGGCGCTGCCAAGCCGGGTTCGGAACACTCACCTCGATTATGCGCAGGCGGCGCGTGATTCGCGGAGCCCAGTAGGTCAAGAGGAAGGAGGAAAGAAACGGGTCGGTGACGGGTCGTCGCTCAACGGGCCCCTGTCTGCGGAAACTCTGGTAAGTTGGCATGGTTCAGAACGGGGCAGTTTCGGGTGGCGCGGCCGTAGGTCAGGCTTTCCAGCCTGACTCGCTTCTTGTCAGGCTGGAAAGCCTGACCTACGGCGCCAAGTGTTACCCCGGCTTGAACCATGCCGGTAAGTTGACAGCGACACGGATGCAACATGTTCTACGCTAATGAGTTGCGCAATCGGTCAACTTACCAGAGTTTCCCCGGAAACTCTGGTAAGTTGACCGATTGCTGTCGGCCAGCACGCTGTCCTCGGCGATTTCCTTGTGGCGCACGCCGAAGGTTACTCGATCTTGGCCCCCACCGTTTGCTGCTAGCGCGTGCCTTCCGCCCCCCACGTCCTCACCCCGCCGGCCGGCGACCAGTACCCCGATGCGACGCGTTTCCCGTCGGGGCTGAACGACACCGACCAGACGACTCCGCGATGGTGGCGGGCCGGCATCACCTCGCGACCCGTCAGCGCGTCCCACACCCGCACCGTCTTGTCCTCGCTGGCCGTCGCAATCCGACCGCCGTCCGCCGAAAACACCACACACTGCACCCGGTCCTTGTGCCCGTGCAGCGTCTGCAACTCCTTGCCGGTCTTCGCGTCCCAGAACTTGACCGTCTTGTCCCAGCTGGCCGAGGCGAGGCGCCGGCCGTCCGGGCTGAAGGCGACGCCGTGGACCAGTCCCTCGTGTCCCTTCGAGGTGAACACCTCGCGGCCGCTGTCCGCTTCCCAGACCTTCACGGTGCGGTCGCCGCTGCCCGAGGCGACGCGCTGGCCGTCCGGGCTGAAGGCGACCGCCAGGGCCGGGAAAAGATGGCCGGCGCACGAGGCGATTTCCTTGCCGGTGGCGGCGTCCCAGACCTTGACGAGTCCCTCCCAGCTGCTCGACACCACGCGCCGCCCGTCGGGGCTGAAGGCGACGGCGTGGACCGGGGTCGCGTGCCCCCGGAAGGTGGTCACCTCGTCGCCGGACTCGGCGTCGCGGACCTTCACCGTGCGGTCCCACCCCGCGGAGGCGATGCGCTTGCCGTCCGGACTGAAGGCCACGCCCCAGACGGCGCCGTCGTGGCCTTCGAGGGCCCGGACGGCCGCGCCGGTCTCGCCATCCCAGAGGCGCACAGCCCCGTCCCAGCCGCCGGAGGCGAGGAGCCGGCCGTCGGGGCTGAAGGCGACGGCGTTGACCCGGTGGGCCTCGTCGCCGCAGGTGAACAGGCCCGGCCCGCTCGGCGCCTCCGCGGCGGAGGCGTCCCAGATACGCGCCGTCTTGTCGAAGCTGGCCGAGACGAGCTGCCGCCCGTCCGGGCTGAAGGCGACGCTGGCGACCAGGTCCGTGTGGCCACGCAGGGTGATCTTCTCCTCGCCGCTGGCCGGGTCCCACAGGCGCACCGTCTTGTCATAGCCGGCCGAGGCGATGCGCTTGCCGTCGGGGCTGTAGGCCACCGTGACCGTGCCGCCGGTGTGGCCGCGCAACGTCCGCACCTTGGCGCCCGTCGCCGTGTCCCACACGCATACCGTGCCGTCGAAGCTGGCCGAGGCGAGGTGCGAACCGTCGGCAGAGAACGCCACGTGGTAGACCGGCGCCCGGTGGGCGTCGATGGTGCGGACTTCCGCCAACGTGGTCGCGTTCCAGAGCTTCACGGAGCCGTCGGTGCTTGCCGAGGCGATGAAGTGGCCGTCCGGGCTAAAGCAGAGGTGATGGACGTGGGTGGCGTGGCCGCGGACCACGTGGACGTCCTCGCCGGTGCTCGCGTCCCAAACGGCGAAGGTGTTGTCTTCGTTAAGGCTCGACGAGGCGATCCGCTTGCCGTCGGGGCTGAAGGCCAGGGAGTCCACCAGACCGACCTGCTTGCCGAAGGTGACGTCCACGCGGCCGGTCGCCGGGTCCCAGACCTTGACCACGCCGAGGGCCTTGCGCGGGTCGCCCAGCTCGACCGGGTTGGGGAAGAGACTGCCCGAGGCGACATGTCGGCCGTCGGGGCTGAAGGCGACGCACATGACCGGGACGCGCTGCGGCGGTTTGGCGAAGGGGATTTGCGGCAGGACATGGCCGAGGAAGGTGAACGTGGTCTTCCCGGTCGCGGCGTCCCAGATCTTCACTGTGCCGTCGATGCTCGCCGTGGCCAGGCGGCCGCCGTCGGGGCTGAAGACGGCCATCCACAGGCCGCCGTCGTGCCCGGTCAGCGGGGCGCGCGGGCCGTCGCGCAAGCGCATCAGGTAGTCCCATTCCCAGCCGCGCAGGTGTTCGGGACACTTCTCCAACAGCGCGCCGGCCAGGACGACGTCCTGGTCCAGCGTCAGCTCGCGCTCGGCGATGGCGATGCGGGTCGCGTAGAGCTGCACTTCCTGGTCGGCGCGCGCCCGCGCCTCGACTTCCGCCTTGGCCCGGAACTGGAAGGCGGCGACGCTGGCGATGACCACGGTGACGACGAGCAGCGCGACCACGCCCGCGCCGAGCCCGGCCACCACCGGGTTGCGCCGCGCCCAGCGCCCGGCTCGTGCCAGGGGGCCGACCGGGCGGGCGGTGATCGGCTTGTCCTCGAGGAACAGTTGCAAGTCGCCGGCGAGCTGCCCCGCCGTGGCGTAGCGGTCGCGGGGGAGTTTGCCGAGGCACTTCAGGCAAATCGTGTCGAGGTCGCGCGGCAGGCGGGGGACGAGGCGCTGCGGCGGCACCGGCTCCTGGCCGCGGACCTGGTCGAGCGTCTCGACGAGGGTGGCGCCCTTGAACGGCGGCCGGCCGGTCAGCAGTTCGTAGAGGATCACGCCGAGGGCGTAGACGTCGGCGCGCGGGCCGATTTCGCGCACGCGCCCGGCGGCCTGCTCGGGCGACATGTACTCGGGGCTGCCGATGAGGGTGCCGCTGACGGTCTGCCCCGCCTGGTCCACCTTCTTCGCCAGGCCGAAGTCGGTGACTTTTAGCACGCCGTCTTTGCCGACGAGGACGTTGGCCGGCTTCAGGTCGCGGTGGATGATGCCCCGCTCGTGGGCGTGCTGCACGGCCCGCGCCAGCACCTGGACGACGCCCGCCGCCCAGCGCGGCGGCTGCGGGGCGCCGGACAGGGTCTTGTCGAGGCTGCCCCCGTCGATGAATTCGAGGGCCAGGAACGGCAAGCCCGCGAGCTCGCCGACCTGGTGGATCTGCACGATGCTGGGGTGGCGCAGGCGGGCGACGGCCTCGGCCTCGGCACGCAAGCGGGCCAGGTGCTCCGGGTCGGCGTGGCCGCCCGCCAGGATCATCTTCAGGGCGACGACGCGGTTGAGGCTCTTCTCGCGCGCCTCGTAGACTACCCCCATGCCGCCGCGGCCGACCTCGCTCAGCACCTCGTACCCGGGGACGGCGGGCAGCGGCCTGGGCCCGGGAGGCGGATCGGGGTGCGGCAGCGTCCCGGCGAGGGGATCGTTGGCCGGCGCCGTCGGTGGTACGAACCGGCACTGCCGGGCGAGGAGACGGAGGAGGCGCGCACGGTCGGCCGCGTCGAGACGGCCCAGCAGCGAGTCTGGCGGGTCGGGGGGCGGCCGACTTTCCTCCAGCGCCCGCTCGTGGGCCATCAGGAAGCGGATCGTCTCCTCGTCCGGCGAAGGCGGTTCGCGCACTGGATCATCGGCATTCATAGCTGGGTCGCGCCGGATGTCTCCAGCGCACCACGACGACATTTGGCACGGACATTGTTTCGTCAGCGTTCCTCAACTTACGGCCGGCTCGTCCCTCTGTCAAACCGGCGTGGGTCGTGGGGTGTCGTCGCGTTCTCCCTACCCCCGAATAACGGGAAGTTTGTCAGTGAGGCCGAGGGGCCGACACCGCAAGAGAATGTCGTTGCATCCACCCGCCGGTCAAACTATGCTAAAACGCAGTGTCCTTTGTCCGATTTGCGACAGAATCGTGCCTGGGAGGATAGAGACATGGATCCGCCTCCCCCGGACCCCGCCCCGCACGCCCCGGCTGTCGAGAGTTGGATGCGGGACGCGCGGGGCGGATCGACCGAGGCGTTGGGGCAGATGATGGAGGCCTTCCGGCAGTACCTCCTGCTGGTGGCGAACCAGGAGCTGCCGAGTGGCCTTCACGCCAAGATCGGCGCGTCCGATTTGGTCCAGCAGACGTTCCTCGAGGCCCAGCGCGGCTTCGGCCAGTTCGCGGGGACCAGCGGGGAGGAGTTGCGCGCCTGGCTGCGGCGCATCCTGCTGAACAACGTGGCCAACGTCCGCCGGCATTACCACAACACCGACAAGCGCGACGTGGGCCGTGAGGTGTCGTTGGACGACACGGCGCCGGAGCAGCCGCATCCCTCGCCACAGGCGGCGGCAGACCCGCCCAGCGCCCGGGCCCGGGCGGAGGAGGAGGCCGACCTCCTGCGCCGTGCCCTGGGCCGGCTGCCGGAGGCGGCCCGGCAGGCGATCGAATGGCGCAACTACGAGCGTTGTTCGTTCGCGGAGATCGGCCGGCGCCTGGGACGTTCCGCGGAGGCGGCCCGCAAGCTCTGGGCGCGGGCCATCGAACAGCTGCGGCAGCTGCTCACGGAGTCGCAGGATGAATCCCGATGACCCGTCGCTCGATGACGACAACTTCACCACGGCACTGGAGGCCTGCGACGAGGCCCTGGCCCAGGGCCGGCCGGCCGACCTGTCCCTCTCCTCGGTCGCACCTCAAATGCGCCGGCGCCTCGAGGAGGCCGCCGCCCTTCTGCGGCGGCTGGAGCGGGACCGTCTCGCCTCGCGACCGGCCGCGGCTCCCGCGGGCCCGGAGCGGGTCGGTCGCTTCCGCATTCGGCGCGAGCTGGGGCGCGGCGGCTTCGGGGTCGTCTACCTGGCCCACGACCCGGCCACCGCCCGCGACGTCGCGCTCAAGGTGCCTCGTTACGAGGGCCTCGTCACGCCCGAGTTGTCGCGGCGCTTCCTGCGCGAAGCCCACACCGCCGCCGGGCTGGACCACCCGCACCTGGTCCCGGTCTACGAGGCCGGCGCGGACGGCCTGATCTGCTACATCGCCAGCGCCTACTGCCCCGGCGGCAGCCTCGCCGACTGGTTGCGCGGCCGGGGCACGCCGATGCCGTGGGCCCTGGCGGCTCGGGTGGTCGCCGCCGTGGCCGGCGCCGTCGCCTACATTCACGGCCGGGGCATCCTGCACCGCGACCTCAAGCCGGCCAACGTGCTGCTGCACGGGGCGGGGGGCGATGAGACGCCCCTCGAGCCGGGGGCTTGGCCGCCCGACCTGGGGCGGCCGCGCGTCTGTGACTTCGGCCTGGCCAAGACGCTGGACGACGATACGGGCGACACGCGCAGCGTCGCCATCCTCGGCACCCCGGCCTACATGGCGCCCGAGCAGGCGGCAGGCCGCTCCCGCGACGTCACCCCGGCCACCGACGTCTACGCCCTGGGCGCGATCCTCTACGAATGCCTGACGGGCCGGCCGCCGTTCACGCGCGAGCGCGACCCCGACATCCTGGAGCGCATCCAGCACGCCCCGCCCGTGCCGCCGCAGCGGCTGCGGCCCGACCTGCCCCGCGACCTGGAAGCCGTCTGCCTGCGCTGCCTGGAGAAGGATCCGGCTCGCCGCTTCGCCTCGGCCGCGCTGCTGGCCGACGAACTGGGCCGCTGCCTGCGGGGGGAGCCGACCTTGACCCGGCCCTGCCGCTGGCCGGGCCGCGCCTGGCGCAGCCTGAAACGGCACCCGCTTCCCTGCGCCGCGATTCTCCTGGTCGCTCTCCTCCTGGCCGCGGTGCCGCTGTTCCGCTACGCCCGCCACCCGGACCGCGTCGCGGAGCGCATCGAAGCGGCGCTCTCCCGGGGCGAGAAACGAACACTCATCGGCGACACGGGGGAGCCGGAGTGGTTCCGGCTGCGGAACGGCGCCGGCGCCTCGCGCCTGTCCATGGGGCCCGACGGCACCTTTTCAGTCCACTCCTGGGACCTCTGTCTGGTGGAACTGGTGCGCAACCCGTCCCGCACTCGATACCGAATCCGCGCCCAGGTGCGGCACAAGCAGAGCAACGCCCCGGGAGAGGTGGGGCTGTTCTTCCTGCTCCGGGAGCAGGCGACGCCTGACGGGCCCGTGTTCAGCTTCGGGCAACTCACCTTCAACGACATCGACAGCGCGGCCGACCAGGCGGACAAGGCGCCTCCCCACCTTCGTCCTCTCCTGGTCGTGCCCACGGAGAACCCGGTCTACCTCATCCCGCACCTCTGCCCTCCGGGACTGTACCCGGTCCCGCGCGACTGGAAGCTCGGGGGTCGAAGTTCGCGCCTCTTCAAGCCCGCCGGCCACCTGGGCGGCGATTGGCGGACGCTTACCGTGGAGATTACGCCGCGCGGCATCCGGGGGGAGTGGGCCGACGGCGTCGTCGTCGGGGAGGTCCCCGGCGAGGAGTGGGCGAAGACGGTGCGGGAAGGCCTCCGCGGGCCGAAGGCGGAGGCCCCTTCCGGGGAAGAGGCTCCGCCGCCCGGCTTCTCCCAGGGCGGGGGATTCGGACTCTACGTCGTCAAGGGATCAGCCTCTTTCCGGCGGGTGGTGGTGGAGCCGCTCGCCGAGGAGGACGAACGCGTTTCGGAGGACCTCAGCCGTGCCGACAGATGGCAAGATTGACTACCCAAGTTCGGGGAAAGCCAGGGCGGGGAATAACAACAGCTTCGCCGCCTTCGGCTGCGTCGATCGGAAGCGGCACCCGAAAGTTCGCTGCGTCCTGTTCCACGCCGACGGGACCAGTAAGAAGGGCCACCCCCTGGTACGGCCGGACAGCCCCTTCTGGGCCGTGGCCTTCAGCGGCGTGAGGGTGGAGCAGCATTGCAGGTTGGAGCTCCAGGATACGGCGGACGACTGCGTTATCGACTGCATCTCGGACCTGGACGTGACGGGCGGCGGGTTCGATACGGAGATTACCTACCCCCATGCCAGCGACAACCCGATCCCCCAGAACTTCATCGCCTGGGGTGGGACTTCTGGAACGGTCACTGGCGGGACGATGAATGCCGTGGCCGATAGCGGCGTCTTTGCAAACGGCTCCTCCTGGTTCGTTACCTTTCAGGGGGTCCCCGTCGGAAATGGTTACACGCTGACCGTCTCCGACGGCAGTTCCGGGGGCGTGCAGTCACGAGGCCTCAACGTGGCTTGACCCTGGGAAGCCGCGCGGGCGGAAAAAGGTGTCAGTCGCCAGGCCGCGCAGCGGCCTGGCGACGCCGGGCGGGGCCCGCCCAAGAAAGCTGCACTCGGCTCGCGGGGCCTACCACCAAACGGGTTTTCGGGTCCTGACGGTTAACCTTTCGCCGTGACGGAGTATACTACCTCTCGGTAATCGCCCGGGAGGACTCCCATGGCCGCTACAACGGATACCTTTTCCGCATGGCTAGGCCAGGCACGCATCCCCGAACTCCGCCTCACGCCCGACCAGCGCGGCGCCTTGCGCGCCGCCTTCCACTTCCGACAGGGCCGGGGCACCGACTCGTACTCCACGCGCCTGCTCAGCCACTTCCTGCTTCACTGCGGCACCGGCCTGAAGGTTGCCCAACTCGCCCGCCTCGCCGGCGTCAGCCGGCCCACCGCCTCAGGGCAGCAGGAGATGTCCTCCAAGCAAGCCGTCCAGCAGGCCCACCATCGCCTGGACGGACGG
>DATFNV010000551.1:0-6665 GCA_035266225.1 Gemmataceae bacterium | reverse complement strand
TTTTGCCATCTCGCCAGGAGGGTCGCCGCCATAATTAACTAGACTGCGGCGGCGGACGCCAGAAATCGGGGTCGCAGCTGCGCCGACTCAGCCCAGCTGCGACCGTCCAATAAACCCGGCCGGAAAAATCGCTGATTATCGGGGAACAAGAGTTTCAACCGCGCCATGAAACGACTCCGTACCGGGGCGACCGATGCGCGGGTGTATCGTAGCGCCGCCGCACGACGAACACAAGCAAGGTAGCCGCTTGCGGCTTCGCAGGGCGTGCGAAGCCGCAAGCGGCTTGAACCTACTTCACCCCCATGCGCAGCGCCCCGTCGAGGCGCAGCACGGCCCCATTGAGCATCTCGTTCTCGACGACGTGCCGCACCAGCGCCGCGAACTCCTCCGGCCGGCCCAGGCGCGGCGGGAACGGCACCTGCTGCGCCAGCGACTGCCGGGCCGCCTCCGGCAAGCCGGCCAGCAGCGGGGTGTCGAAGGTGCCCGGGGCGACGCTCACCACGCGCACGCCCACCCGGGCCAGGTCGCGCGCCGCCGGCAGGGTCAGCGCCGCCACCCCCCCCTTCGACGCCGCGTAGGCGGCCTGCCCGATCTGCCCCTCGAAGGCCGCCACCGACGCCGTCATCACGACCACCCCGCGCTCGCCGCCCGCGTTCGCTGCGTGCCGCGCCATCGCCTCGGCCGCCAGCCGCAGGAGGTTGAACGTGCCGACCAGGTTTACGGTGATGACCCTGGCGAACGACGCCAGGGGATGGGGGCCGTTCTTGCCCAGGGTCCGCTCGGCGACGGCGATGCCGGCGCAGGCGACCGCCCCATGCAGAGCGCCGAAGGACGAAACCGCCAGGTTGACGGCGTTTCGCACCCCGGCCTCGTCGGTGACGTCGGCGCGGGCGAAGCGAGCGCGCCCGCCCAATTCGGCGGCGAGTGCCTCACCGGCGTCCTTGTTCAGATCGGCGATGACGACATTGCCGCCGGCAACGGCGAGGAGTCGCACACAGGCCGCGCCGAGCCCCGACGCGCCGCCGCTGACCAGGAAAGTGCTGCCCGGGATTTGCATCGAACTGTCCTCGTGTCTGGGTACGTTGCGAATTCTACGGGGCCGCGCCCAGCAGGCGGCGGGCCTCTTCCTCGGTGATGGATGGGTCCGGGTCGGGACTGCCCCAGAGGAATTCCCAGCCGTCCTCGCGCTCGGCGCAACCGGGTATCTCCTTCCTCCCCTTCTCGGCTCGCAGCGCCGCCCGCGCCGTCGCGGCCCCGATGCGGTACACGCGGCAGAAGGCGTCCACCTCGTCGATGTCCCGCAAAACCTGCTGCTGGCTGTCGTCAGTCGGCGCCCACTTCGTCCAGTGAGTGCGGGGGAACTGCGTCGCCCAGAGGACCGCGATCAAGAAGACCAGCACCCCCATCTGCCGCCGCGTGAGGGCCGACCCCGCCCGCAGCCCCCAGCACCCGGCCCAGCGCGGCAGGCCAGCCGCGACGAACAGGGCCAGCCCGAGCTGCGGCAGGAGATGATAACGGCTCCACATGGGCCGATTCATGTTCCCCGCATACGTCCACTCGGCGCGGGCGCTGTAGACGAGAAGGTAGCCGGCGAAGATCAGGCCCACCCCGAGAAGCATCAGCCGCCGGCCCGCGGGCACGCCGCGCCACCACCACACGCCCAGGACGAAGAGCAGCGGCCAGACCGCGACGGCGAAGCCGAACGGGACGTTGACGCTGCTGATGCCGGTTTGCCCCAGGAGCAGGTTTTCCACCACCGACCAGAAGGTGTACTTCAGGCCGGGCAGCAGGTGAAACGACTCCAGCGCCGTCTTGCCGTCGTAGTGCGGCAGGTGCATGATGGCCTGCGCCGTGCGCGGCAGGCTGATGGCCAGGAAGATGCCAGTCCCCAGGAGGGGCACCAGCGCGACCAGGCCGGAGCGGACGCGGGCCGACATCTGCTTCCCGCCGGCCGGCAAGTCGCTCAGCCGCGGGAGCAGGTACAGAGTACACACCGGCCCGGCCAGGATGCCGCTGGCGAACCACGTCGGCGCCAAGGCCACCGCCAGCGCACACAGCCCCAGGTAAACCGGCCGGCCCGCCCGCCGCCAGCGCTGGGCGGCGAGCAGCGCCAGGAGCAAGGTGTCGAGAGTGAGGATCGAAAAGCTCGACGAGAACCAGTAGACGGCCTGTTCGTAAACCGTGGAGGCGCCGAACAGGGCCGCCGCCGTCAGGCCGTACAAGGGGTGCCCCAGCTCGCGGCGGACGAACAGGTACAGCAGGAGCACCCCGGCGACGAGGGCGAATGGTCCCTGCAGGGAGGCCACCTGCGGGACCGCGCTGGCCCGGCCGGCCAGTTGCACCAGCAGCCACGTCGTCAGCCGGCCCAGTGGCATCGCGTGCTCGTTGGCCGGCACCCACAGGTCGGCCCAGGTGCGCTGCCAGGTCCATGAACGCACCAAGATCTGGAAATCGTCCACCGCCAGGTACGGGCTGATGACCCACCTGGCGTACAGGGCGAAGCTAGCCGCGCAAATCACGGCCAGCACCAGGAGGACGTACCGGCGCCCCGAACTGCCGGGAGAGGCATGATCCCGGTCCTCCGTTCGGACCGGCGCGGTGCCTTCCCCACCGGCGAGTGGCGAGGCCGGGGATTCGGGCCTGGAAGCGGCGCTCATGGAGGATCCGCGGGGAAGGAGGCAGCGGGTCGGCAACCCCGTTATCCTCCGTCTGGGGAGGTCGCAAGGCAACCCCGCGCCGGCGCGGGCCGGCGCCCCATGCCGCGGCGATTAAAAACCGCATTTTCCGGCACGGGCGCTTGCAATGTGGCGGGCGGGAAGGTAGAACATGCGGCAACCTTCCCCTGTCACGAGCGATGGGCGGTGATCGCAGACGTCATCCCGCACACGGGGGAAGCAGGGGTGTCAACTTCTCCTCCTTGACCGTTCTTTGTCGCCAGAAAGGGATCTTACGATGGATGCGTTCTGGGAATTCATCACCGGCTACACCTTCATGATCATCATGGCCGTGCTCCTGGTGGCCCTCATCGGCCTCCTTCTCTTCCTGCGCAACCGCCGCTCGGATGACTGAGCACGACAGCGGCCGCTCGCGGCTTCGTCCAACTCCCCTCGCCCCGGTACTCCGGGGCGAGGGGTCGGGGGTGAGGGGCGATTCATTGCATTCGTTGCGCACGGCCAGCGGCGCGCAACGAATCCCGCGCCGCGCAATGAATGCAAGGAATCCTGTTCCCTCAGAACCCCTCACCCCGACCCCTCTCCCCGGAGTACCGGGGCGAGGGGGACTGGCCGCAAGCGGCGCCCCGCTTATTGCGCCGGCCGAAAGCGCCCCTGTCCCTTCGACCAATCGCCGACGACGGCGTCGAGTGCCATCGTCCGCTTGTCGCGCCACACCTGCAGCCGAACTTTCTGCCCGGCCGGTGTTGCCGTGATCAGGTTGATCAGGTGGTTCTCGTTGCGGATCGTCGTCTCGTCTACCTGGAGCACCACGTCCTTAGGCTTCAGGCCGGCCGCCGACGCCGGGGTGTCCGCGAAGACCGTCTCCACCAGCGCCCCCTGGACGCGGTCCAGGCCCAGGCGCAGTGCGTCCACGGCCTCGAACGACTCGGCCAACTGCATGCCGAGGTAGCCGCGGGCCACCGATCCCTTCTCCAGCAGTTGCTTCATCACCCGCTTGACCAGGTTGATGGGAATGCTGAAGGCCACCCCGCTGCTGCTGTTGGAGTGCGAGGCGATGGCCGTGTTCAGCCCGATCACCTCGCCGTCCAGGTTCACCAGCGGCCCGCCGCTCGAGCCGGGATTAATGGCCGCGTCGGTCTGCAGGAAGTCCTTGATGCGGATGGTGCTACCCAGGCCGACCTGGCCTCGCTCGCGGGCACTGATGATCCCGTGCGTCATCGATTGATTCAGGCCGAACGGGCTGCCGAACGCCAGTACCCATTGCCCGACGCGCACGCCGTCGCTGTCCCCCAGGGGAGCCGTCGCCGCCCCGTCCAGCCCCTCCAGGCGCAGCAGGGCCACGTCGGACTCGGGGTCGGCCCACACCTGAGCCGGCTTGGCAATGCGGTCGTCGGCCAGGCTGATCGTGATATCCTTCAGGGCGGCCTCGGCGATGACGTGGTTGTTGGTCAGCACCAGCACGCCGCGCTGCCCCTCGGCCTTGATGAGGACGCCGGAGCCCGACTCCTCCTCCGCCTTGGTCCGCTTGCCCCCCGCCGGCTTCTTGGCCTCGACGGCGACGACGGCCGGCATGACCTTCCGCGCCACCGCCTCGAAGCGGTCGCTGGTCCGCGGGAGATCGACGCTGCCGCTGCCCGGTCCCGGCACCACGACCTGGGCCGACGCGGCGGAAGTTAGCCGCGGGCCAAGCAGCACGGCCGCCATCCCACCGCCAAAGGCGCACGCCCCCACGAACAGGATCAGCGCAGCACGTTTCAGCATCTTTACCACGGCGAACCTCGACGACATGAGGGAAATGATCGAACCCTGCGAGCGGGTCTTCCTGACAGGCACTCCATTGTAGCGCTTGCGCCTGCGCGCCGATGAGGAAAACTCGGGTTGTCGATGGGATCGTGCGAGGCGAGAGGCCGTAGAAAACGCAAGAAGCCCGCGGACGGCATCCGCGGGCTCCTCGCTGTAACTTACCCGTTCAGCCGCAAGCGGCTGGGAACTACTTCGTCAGGTCCATCTCGATGTCGGAGAGGGTAATTTCGCGCTGCTCTTCCAGGGGGGTGCCGACGTCGAAGACCTTCTCCCAGTTGCCGGCGCCGCGGCGGTCTTGCCAATCGGGGTTGCGCTCCGCCTCGCGCTGGCAATCTATGCAGTAGGTCGTGTAGGGGAGAGCGTTGAGGCGCGCCACGCCGATCTTGTCGGTACACCCTTCGCAAACGCCGTAGGTGCCGTTCTTGAGTTTGGTCAGGGCCCGCTCGATCTGATTCAACTCACGGGCGTCCAGTGCCGCAAGTTGTGAGGCCATCTCGTCGCTGCCCGATTCAAAGGCCACGTCGGCAGTGTCGCCGGTGTTATCGGTGCCGAAACCCCGCAGGTCGGCCCACTCGCCCGCGAGTTTCTTCAGAAGGTCGCCCCGACGGGCGAGGAGGGACTTATGCAATCGCAGTAACGCGTCTCGTCGTGCCATGGCTCACCACCTTATCGCTGTATCGACAATCCTTGCTCCCGTCAGTCAGCTTCAATTCAGCCGGTGCCAGGCTCCGACACAGGGACTCGAAACCGGGATGCCTCAACCGGCCGCCTTTCTCAGGCACAGGACGAATTGCAATCCCTATGCCATAATCGCAGGCTTGTCAAGTTTTCCCAAATTCTCGTAACTCCCGTGTCAGAGCGGTTTTCCCGATTGCTGTTCCTGGCCACAGGGGTTTCCGTTCTGCCATTCTGGCTTATTATTGAACACTCGGCTGCCGCAGTTTCGGCACAGGCGGACCAATCGGCGGTGTCCCAAACCGCCCCAAGTATATCCGATAAACAGCGCTCAGGCGGCGAGAAGGACGAAACCACCGGCAAGATTTCCTCGCTTCCTTCCGATTATTCGGCCGGCTGTGCCGCCTGTTATCGACGGAGCACGAAAAGTCACCGCAATCACACCCGCCGACGGAGGGCGGAAGCGGCTTCCCCTGCTGGAGATGACGAGCGAACTGAGGATTTGTGCCCCGATTTTACGGACGGGGAGGACTGAGCGGTTGGACAGTTAGAATTTGAGGCTCCTTGCCGCGGACGCAGTCGAACTCGATCCGTATCGGCTTCGGACCCTCGTAAACCCACTGTTCCAGGTAACGCCTGTAGAGGATTTGCCGCGCAACACGTTTCGGCGGCCCGAGGCGTCGTTGGACCTCCGCCTGGAGCATACCGGGCCGGAGCTCGTCCAGGTTCACCTCCGCCTCGGGCCTGTCGGGGTCGGCAGCGTGGCCCGGCCGCAGGTCTCCACCGAAAGAGAGGGCCGCACCGAACGCCAGCAGCAGCGAAAGGTTACGTCGCACGCCTGCTCCTCTCGGTGGCCTGGTTCAATTCCAGTGGTATCGCGTTAACACGGCCTGGGGGGCGGCGGTAAGGGTCTCGCGGACTGCGCAGGGCCGTTGTGTGCCAGCCAGCCGGAGTTCTGTGCCACCCCTGGCACAGAACTATCCCCGTGTCGGCCTTCGGGTTACGGCAAGGTTCAAGAGCGTGGGCCGCTGGGTCACACTTGCGTGGCCCTGCCGCACGGCACGGCGTCGCCCTGGCCGCGCCGGCCTTTCCTGGGCCTGGCCGGGGGAGCCAAGGGCCGTTTCGTTTCACGGGGGGGTGAAACGAATCGCGTTTCCCGATGTCCTTGTCCTTCCCCGCCTTGCGCCGCCGACAACCCATTCGTTTCACGCCTTTGGTAGACACACTTCGGGGGGGGCAATGAAACGATTCGTCAGGGAGGAAATTGGGCCGAAGCGACGCGCGCTGTGAACCTCCAGCTCAACCGGGGAGCGGCCCCGCCGACTGTCACCTGCTTGTGAACCAGGCCCTCCCGGTCGGACACTTGGACTTTCGTATAGATAGAGTAATGCGGCGTCCCCGGAAGGGCATCTTATCGAATGAGGTTGAGTCACGCAGACGGGAGCGCGACGGCAACGAGGGGCATTGTAACCGGACCCCGGCCGGCTGTCACTGGGCGGATCCGCACAGGTC
>DATFNV010000550.1:0-19323 GCA_035266225.1 Gemmataceae bacterium | reverse complement strand
ATTTACTCCCGTTTAGCGGCGGGTCGCAGACCCGCGCGGGTCTGCGACCCGCCGCTAAACGGGGGAACGGCGGCCGCGTGTTCCAGGAACCAGTCGTAGGTCTCGGCGAGGCCCGTGCGGAAATCGACCGACGGCCGCCAGCCCAGCGCCCACAGCGGCCCCGAATCGAGTACCTTCAGCGGCACGCCGTCCGGCCCGGTCGCGTCGAAGCGCAGCCGGCCGCGGTAGCCGACGACGCCAGCCACAAGGTGGGCCGCCTCGGCGATCGCCAGCTCCGCGCCGCCGCCGAGGTTGATCGGCGCCGGCCCCTCGTAATGCCGCATCACGAACAGACAAGCGTCGGCCAGGTCGCGCGCGAAGAGGAATTCGCGCCGCGGCGTTCCCGTTCCCCAGACCGGCAGCGTCGGATCGTCGCGCAGCTTCGCCTCGTGGGCCTTGCGGATCAGGGCGGGGATGACGTGGCTGCCGTCGGGGCTGAAGTCGTCGTGCGGGCCGAAGGCGTTGGCCGGGATCGCGGTGACGAAGCGCGCTCCGTATTGCCGGCGGTAGGCGTCGCACAGCTGCCAGCCCGCCAATTTCGCCGTGGCGTAGGCGGCGCTCGTCGGCTCCGTCGGCCCTGTCAACAACGACTCGACGGCCAGAGGCTGCGCGGCGTCCCGCGGATAGCCGCACGAGCTGGCCAGGTACAGGAGTTTTACGACCCCGTGACGCTGCGCACAGTCGAGGACGTGTGCCGTCACCAGCAGGTTGTGCAGCATCAAGTCGGCCGGGCACGCCTGGTTGAGGCGGATGCCGCCCGACCGGCCGGCGGCGAGGAAGACGTACTCCGGCCGGGCCTCGCCGAAGAAGTCCTCCACCTGGGCCGCGACGGTCAGGTCGGGCTCCTCGGGCGGCACCCCGACCAGCAGGTTGTGGTAGCCGCCGGCGCGAAGGCGCTCGACGAGCGCCGCCCCGAGGAGCGTGTCGGCCCCGGCAACGTAGATGCGCGATGTCCGGTTCACGCCCCCTCCCGGGCCAGTGCCACCTCAGACAGCTCCTTGAAGCGGACCGCCGTCTGGTATCGGCGGGCTTGCTCCGCCTCGCGGTAATCGACACCGGGCTCGTAAAAGAGGATCTGGCTGCCTGCCGACTCGAACTGAAAGGGGACGTGGATGCGGCCGTCGAGGGCCTCGAGGACGGCGGCCTGCTGCTCCGGCGGGACGAAGAGCAGCAGGAAGCCGCCGCCGCCGGCGCCGGTCAGCTTGCCGCCGACGGCCCCGGCCGAGCGCGCCCGCTGGTACAGGTCGTCCACCTCGCCGTTGGACACCTGGGCGCTGAGGCTGCGCTTGGCCTGCCATGCCTCATGCAGCAGGTCGCCGAAGGCGCGAATGTCCATGCCGCTCGCCAGCACGTCGATGCTCTCCTCGACCAGCTCCTTCATGAGGCGCAGCTGCCGGCGCCGCGTCTCGATGCCGACGACGTAGCTGCGGGCGACGTCGGCGGCGGTGCGGGCGATGCCGGTGTAAAAGAGCATCAGGTGGGCCTTCAACTCGGCGACGCGCTCGGTCGGCAGGATCAGCGGGTTGGCCAGGATTTCGCCGTCGGGGTGGAAGGTGACGTGCCGCAGCCCGCCGTAAGCGGCCATCACCTGGTCCTGCGAGCCGACTGTTTCGCGCAGCACCTCCTGTTCGAGGTAGAT
Organism: Gemmataceae bacterium; assembly: GCA_035266225.1. Taxonomy (GTDB): domain Bacteria; phylum Planctomycetota; class Planctomycetia; order Gemmatales; family Gemmataceae; genus DATFNV01. The sequence continues at coordinate 17,645 of DATFNV010000550.1, read as the reverse complement.
GCCCTCCTGGGCGAGCTGGTGCTTGGTCGGCATCTCGCCGCGCAGGGCGTGCAGGGCGTGCAGCAGGCCGACCGTACACGCCGAACTGGAGCCCATGCCGCTGCGGGCGGGCAGGTCGCCGTCGTGGTGCAACTCGACGCCGCGGTCGATGCGCAGGTAGCGCAGCGTCTCGCGCACCGCCGGGTGGCTGATCTCGTCGATGCTGCTGCAGTTCTCGATCTTGCGGTAGACGACGCGAATGCGGTGCTCGAAGAACGGCGGCAGGTGGCGGCAGGTCAGGTAGCAGTACTTGTCGATGGTCGCCGCCAGCACGGCCCCGCCGTGCTGGCGATACCAGCCGGGGTAGTCGGTCCCGCCGCCGAAAAACGAGATGCGGAAGGGGGTTCGGCAGATGATCATTCCATTGACCTCTTCCAGGGACATCCGGTCCCGGGGGGCGACGTGCCCGTTCTCACGCCGATGAGGGTTTGCAGGAGCGTAGAAAATCGCACAAACGAGGCTGACCTGTCAAGGGAGGTTTCGCGACGGCCCCGTCAGTTATCCGAGCGCAGCCACGAATTCGGCACCGGCCGGCCGGTGAAGCGGGCGTACTTCGTCTCCGGCGGCGACAGCGACCAGGCGAGCGAGATCAGCCCCTTACGCTCGTCCTCGAAGTAGATGATGGTGCCGACCTTCCCCTCGACGCAGAAGCCGCCGTGGACGAACTCGTATTCCGGGAGGCGCACCAGGCGGATGTCGCGGATGACGACGCTACGGCCGAAGAGCTGGGCGGCGACCTGCGCCAGCACCTGGTCGATGAAGTCGTCGCGGGTCGGCTCGCCGAGCTTGATGAAGGCGGGGTGGTCGCCGAAGTGGTCGAGGAAGTAGCCGGTCACCTCGCCGAAGTGCTTGGCGGTCAGGAGCTTCACCTTGAGCGCCGCGAGCTTGGACAGGTCCATGAGGACGCCCTCCGGTCGGTGGTCGGCGACGTTACACCGATCCTACCAGAAAGCCGGCGGCGCCGGCCAGCGCCAACCGCTCAGTTCTTGAGCAGCCTGCTGAAAAGGACGACGCCGATGAAGGCGGCGAGGGCGTCGGCGGCCCACACCGTGGCGACGGGGTGGAACTTGCCCTCCTTGGCGAAGTTGGTGCCGCAGAGCATCAGGGGATAGTAGACGAAGACGATCGGCAAAAAGCAGGTGATGAAGGCGCTGAGGTAGTCGCTGCGGCTGAACCAGATGCCGACCGGGCAGCCGATGAGCACGAAGCACAGGCAGCCGAACGACAGCGCGGGGCGCATCTGAAGCTCGGCGTCGATCTGGTGGATGCCGCCCCACAGCGTCTCCCGGGCCTGCTTCAGGTTGACCGCGTGCTTCTCCAGGTGGGACGGTGCCCCCGGCTCTTGCAGCTGTTCCTCGGCCTCCTCCTCCTGCCTGCCGAGGTCGTCGATCTTCTCGAGCAGGGCGGCGCGGTGCTCGCCGAGTTGCTTCCAGCTCAGGTCGCGCGCCCGCGCCACGTGGCCGCTGTCCCAAATGGGCGGCAAGTCGATCTCCTCGACCTTCGACTCGAAGAGGACGTGCTCCCCCTTCGGGTTGGAGACTTCGCCGTCGCGCATCTTGACGATGAGCACATGCCGCGGCACGTTCACCTCCAGCTCCGCCTCGCGCGCCCGGATCACGAAGTCGTGGACGTGGGGGTCGGCCTTGTTGCGATGCTGGAAGGTGGCGTCGAGCAGTTTGCGGCCCTGCACGTCGCGCACGGACATGATGAAGTCGAGGCGCGGGTTGCTGATGCCCTTGTCCTTCTTCAGCAGCGAGTACATGACTTCCTTGACGTCGTTGAGGAAGAGGGTGCGCATCAGGTGGTGCGTGTAGGGGATGATGCGGTAGTAGAGCCCCATGGTGGCGCAGCTCATGACCACGCCGAGGAGGACGCCCGGCCAGAGGACCTTCATGATGTTGACGCCGGCCGCCTTGATGGCCAGGACCTCGTTGTCGGCGGCCAGCCGGCCGTAGACGACGCAGGTGGCGAAGAGCGTGGTGGCCGGCAGCGTGTAGGGCAACGTGCTGGGGATGAGCAGCGGAATGATCTCCAGGACCTGCATCGGCCCCAACCCCTGCTGCGACGCCTCGGCCACGATGCCGGCCATCAGCAGGATGCCCGTGATCGCCAGAAGGGAGAGGAAGAAGACCTTCACCAACTCCCAAAGAATCATCCGCTGCAGGATGCTCACGAACACGAAGGCCTCCGTTCCATCGTTCCGGCCGCACAAGCCGCCGTTATCATCCTATCGGCGCCCGGGGGGTGAAGACTTTACTGGGTCCAACGTGGCCAATGGTCCCCTGGCCCAGCTGTGTGGCCGCCGCGCTGGCCTCTGGGCCCCGCCGCCGCGATTCGTTGCATTCGTTGCGCGGCGCGGGATTCGTTGCGCGACACCGGCTGTGCGCAACGAATGCAATGAATCCCCAGCGGTCGGCGGTGCCGCCGGCGCCCCTTGGAGCTTGACCCAGGCTGGGCCCAGTAGCACCGCCCATAACCGCTAGCCGCCGGCTTGCGGTTACGGACCCTGGCGCTTCGCCGGGGCGTCGTTCCGGCCCCAGTCGTCGTCACCGGCGAACACCTTCTTGAGCGGGCCCAGCAGCAACGGCACCGGCTCCTCGCGGAAATGCACGTCGCCGACCTTGCCGCGCATGTCGATGCGGAAGAGCTGGTTGCTGATCTCGCGCGGGACCTCGCGCACGCCCGCCGGCAGCACCTGCCCCAGTCGCGCCCAATCCAGGTAGAAGACGAAGGCCAGGTCGCTGCCGTCAAGGTTCGTGTCGCCGCTGCCGCGCAGGCTGATGGCGTTGCCGTACAGCTCCAGCTGCTTCACGTGGGCGCGCATCCCTTCGATGTCGAAGACGACGTGCGCCTCCTCGAAGGCGGTGCGGTCGGGCAGGCGCAGGCCGAGGAACTTGAGCAGGTCGAGCAGCAGCGGCAGGTTGTACATCTTGCCGTTGGGCACGTCGATGCGGCCGTTGCCCTTCAGCCCGCTCAGTTCGCCGCCCTCCCCCTCCAGGTAAATCTGGGCCACCGCCCGGCCGTTCAGCTCGGTGTTGTTGAAGTTGCGCTTGCCGAACTCATCCAGCTTCACCTGCGACGCGGCCAGGTCCAGCCGGTAGCGCAACTTCGGCCCGAACTCCAGGCGCAGCGGGCCGTAGATCTGTCCGCCGAAGTAAGTGGCCATCAGGCCGGGGAACTTCAGCACCTCCGGCTCGTCCTCGGTGATGAGAATCTGACCTTTCAGGTCGCTGATCGGCTGATTGAAGAGGGTCAACTCGCGGACGTCGAGGTTGCCGGCGGCGCCCTCGATGTGCTGGCCGTTGTGCCAGCCGCGCATGGCCACGGCCCCGGTGACGTGCTCCAACTTCACGCCGGCGTGCAGGCTCGCGTGGTTCAGCACGGCCGAGCCGTCCCAGTAGATGCGCGGCGGATCGGTCCCCGGCGGCGCGTCGATGTACAGGCGCGTCTGCACCTGCAAGCCCCCTTCAACCGCCAGGGCGCCGATCGCTTTCTGCAGCGCGGGGGTGCGCTGGAGCGCGGCGAGGAAGTCGGCGTCGGTCACCAGTGGATTGGCGTGCAGGTAGAACAGGTCGGCGCGGAAGCCGCCGCCCGGCTTGAGCTGCACGATGCCGCGGTCCAGGGCCACGCGCGTGCCGCCGTGGCTGGCCTTGATGTTCTCCAGCTCGACGACGCCCTTCTCATAGCGGACCGTGCCTTCCAGGTCGCTCAGTGTGTAGCCGAAAAACTTCGGCGTCACCCGGCAGCGGCGCGGCAGCACCGTCAGCGCGATGTCCGGGACAGGCTCCTTCCCCTCGACCGGCACGATGCGGATGGTGCTGTCGAAGTCGATGGGCCCCGCGGGGTCGAACGTCCCCCAAATGCGCTGCAGGTCCTCGTGCAACGCCCTCTTGAGGTCGTTGTCGAGTTGTACGCCGCGGCCGGCGATGGCGAGCTCGACGTACTCCTTGCCGTCGGCCTCGCGCCGCGGCCTGCCGGCCGTAAAGAAGGTGCATCCCCCGTGACTGCCCTTGAAGTCCCGGAACTCCCAGTGATCGGCCTGGATGTCGAGGACCCCCTCCACTTGTTCCAGGCGGTAGCGAAACGAATTCCATTCCACCGTGGCGTCGTGAAAGGTGATGACGTAGCGGTTGGCGAAACGGCCCCCCGCGGCGACCAGGGCGTCCTTCGCCCACTCGGAGTGAGCGTGGAAATCGGCCTGCCCGGCCGGGTTGAAGGACTTGGCCAGCGCCCAATACTTGGGGTAGCGGAGGAGGGCGCCCATCAGCTTGTCGTCCTTGTCTTTGATGGGGAGGTTCTTGCCCCAGACATCGACGACAACGGTGCAGTCCGGGTGGGTTCCCGTCAGCGTGGCCTTGACGAAGACCGGCTGGTCGCTGGCGTAGCCGACGAGATCGACGTCCAGTCGATCGGGCTCGCCGGGGCACGAATTGCAGATGATGTCCCCCGTGATGCGCTGCACGGGGTAGGGGAACTCCTTGAAGCTGGCTGCCATCCGCTGCGGGCAGAGGGTCAGGCGCTTGCGCGGCAGGCCCTTGGCGTCGTGCCAGAGGACCCAGGTGACGTTCATGGGACCGGAAGGAGAAAACTTGTCGTTCAATCCGTGATATTTCTCGGGCAGATACGGGAACAATTCTTTGTTGACCGGCAGGTTGTCGATGGTCAGTTCCAGCTTCTTGAACAGGTCCTCGAAGGAGTCGCAGGCTGCCGCGTCGGCGCAGCCGAACGGCAGGGTAACGTCCTCGATGGTCAGGCGCACCGACGCGGCGCCGGCCTGGGCGTGCAGCTCGGCCTTGTCGATGTGGCCGTTGACGCAGCGCGCCGACCCCGTGATCCCTTCGAGCGGCATGGGCAGCTGCTTGTGGCTGAACTTCCCCTCCGTCAGGGTGAAGGTGACGTCGTGCTCCCACGGGCGCGGGGCGCCGGGGTGGTAATCGATGGCAGCGTGCAGGTTGCCGAGGCCGGAGAACTCACGGGCGTGCTCCGCCAGTTCGGCGCAGACGCCCGACAGCCGCTCCATCAGCGCGGGGCCGATGGGGACGGCGGGGGTGTCGCACCTCAGCGTCGTCGCACCGCTGTCGCGCTGCCAGGTGCCGCCGAGTTGCACCGGCCCGACGGCGTCCGACATCCCGGAACCCTCGAAGGTGACAGTCGAGTCGGGGTCGTTGATGACCTTCAGCGACACGTCCTTGATCTCGAGTGGGGCGGTGCCGCGGGCGCGGCGGTCCTCGACGAGGATCGTGCCCTGCTTGACGATGATGGTCGGAATGCGTTCCCGCGGGTCGGGCGGCGCCAGGAGTCCGACGAGGTTCCAGTTGCCGTCGAGGTCGCGGAGGACGCGCAGGCGCGGCCGCTCCAGCTCTAACTTGCGGATGGCGAGCTTGCCGGCGAGGAGTTGTTCCTTGTCGTGGTAGATCACGGCGGACGGGACGTGCAGGAAATTGACCATGTCGGCGTCGTCGCGGCGCGTCATGCGCAGATCGGTGACCGCGATGCCGCCGAGGAGGCGCAGGCGGGCCGACTCGACGGTGACGTTAGCGCCGGGGAACCGGGAGGAAAACTGGGCGAGGACCTGGCGGCGCACCTCGGCGGGGTCGGTCCAGTGCTGGTAGGCGATGCCGCCGGCGCCGATGGCCGAGGCGACGGTGAAGACCAGGCCCCGCACGACCCACTTGCGCCATGCCATGAGACGTCCCTGCCCGGCCCCGGGAATCCGCGGGGCGGGATACTACGGCAACCCGCCCGCGCCGTCAACCACACTTGGACGCATCATCCTGCCCGGCAATGCCATGAAGAACCTGTATCACCACCCATCTTGCCGCTTGCGGCTTCGCAGCAAAGATTGCGAAGCCGCAAGCGGCGAAGACATTCTTGTTACAGTTTCTAAGGTACGGCACCGGCGATGACCTTGGTGTTGTAACTCACGGCGACCCTCATCCCGGGGTCGAGGAACTCCAGCGTGACGCTGACGCTGGCCCGTGCCGCCAGGTTGCCGCTGCTCACCAGGATGTACGGCACCCCCGCCGCGCTGCCGCTGGCGTTGTACAGGCTGATCCAGGCGGGCAACCCGGTCAGCTCCAGGTAAACGGGGCCGGTGATGGCCGTCGGCCCGTTGGTGAATGTCAGCACCTGCGTGAAGGTGTACGGCTTGCTCTTGGGCGTCCCGAAGCCCGCCCGCGACACCGTCACCTGCGATGATACGTCGGTCGGCACAGGTTTGACCGTCTGCACCAGGGTCGCGGAGCTGCCCTGGAAGTTGGCGTTGCGGGTGGCCCCCGCGTCGCCGGCGTCGTCGTACACCGCCTTGATCGTGTTCTGGCCCGCCGGCATTGGCGACGCGGGCGTGAAGACGGCCTGCCCGTTGGCGAGGCTCGCCCGGCCCAGGAAGGTGCTGCCGTCGTAGAAGCTGACTGACCCCGTCGGCGTCCCCGCCCCGGGACTGCTCGTCGTCACCTGCGCGGTGAAGGTGACGGCCTGGCCAACGGTCGAGGCGTTGTTCGGCGACGAGGACGCGAGTATGAGGGAAGTGCCGGCCGGGTTGACCGTCTGGCCGTGTTGCAGCGTGCCGCTGGTGCCACTGAGATCGGCGTCGCCATTGTACACTGCGGTGATCGCGTGATTGCCGAGGGCCAGTTGCGTCGGCGTGGTCGTAAAGGTGGCGACGCCGTTGATGTCGAGAGTGCCGGTGCCCAGCGTGGTCGATCCGTCCAGGAACGTGACCTGCTCGCCGGGCGCCGGGACGATGGCCGACCCCGCGAGCGCGACCGTGGCGGTGAAGGTGACGGCCTGCCCGTAGGCCGAGGTGTTGTTCGGCGACGAGGACGCCAACTTGAGCGTGGTGCCGGCCGGGTTGACCGCCTGGCCGTTTTGCAGGGCGCCGCTGCTGCCGGTGAAATCGGCGTCGCCGTTGTACACCGCGGTGATCGCGTGGTTGCCGGGGGTCAGCAGCGTGGTCGTGGTGGTCAGCGTGGCGACGCCGCTGCTGTTGAGGATGCCGGCGCCCAGCGTGAACGATCCGTCCAGGAACGTGACCTGCTCGCCGGGCGCTGGGACGAGGGCCGACCCCGCGCCCGTGACCGTCGCCGTAAAGGTGACGGCCTGCCCGAAGGACGAGGTGTTGTTCGGCGACGAGGAGGTGACGGCCGTGCTGGTGCCGGCCGGGTTGACCGTCTGGCCGTTTTGCAGGGAGCCGCTGCTGCCTTGAGAATTGCTGTCGCCGTTGTAGACGGCAGTGATCGTGTGGTTCCCCGCAGCGAGCGGGGTGGCCGTCGTGAAGGTGGCGACGCCGCTGCTGTTCAAAGTACCCGTGCCCAGCGTGGTGGAGCCGTCCAGGAACGCGACCTTCTCGCCCGTCGCCGCGATGGCCGACCCCGCTGCGGTCAGCGTGACCGTCGCCGTGAAGGTGATCGGCTGGCCGTAGGTCGAGGCGTTGTTGGGCGCCGAGGAACTGACGGCCGTGGTGGTGCCGGCCGGGTTGACCGCTTGGCCGCCCGGGAGCGTGCCGCCGCTGCCTTGATAAGCGGAGTCGCCGTTGTAGACTGCCGTGATCGTGTGCTTCCCCGTGGCCGGCGGGGTCGCGTTCACGAAGGTGGCCACCCCGTTGCTGTCGAGAGTACCGGTGCCCAGCGCCTTGCCGCCGTCCAGGAACGTGACGGTTTCTCCCGCGAGGTTGGCGATGACCGCGGCCGGGTCACTCGCGGCCACCGTCGCCGTGTAGGTAACCGGCTGGCCGTAGGTCGAGGCGTTGTTCGGCGACGACGAGGTGACGGCAAGCGAGGTCGTGAGCTTGACGGCCGTGGCGGCCTGGGGCGTCGTCGGCAGCGACTGCACGTTGCCGGCCTTGTCGGTGGCGATGCTGAAGAACGTGTAACTGTGGCCCGGCGCCCCAGTGAAGGTGGCCGACCCCGCCGCGCTGCTCTGCACGACCAGTGTGTACGCGCCGCCGTTGTCGGAAGCGTAGATGGCGTAGGAGGCGATCCCGGAGCCGCCGGTGTTGTCGATCCCGGACCAGGCGATGCTGAACGAGGAAATGTTCTCCACCGCCGGCAGCACCATCACACTGCTGGTCGGCGCGCCGGCGGCGACACTGAACTGGGTCCAGGTATTGCCGTTCCACTGGATTTGCGTTTGCGCACCGTTCTGAATGACCTGGGCCGTCACACCCCAGGCCGAGAAGGCGGTGGGGCTCAACCATTGTCCCAATGTTTGCTGCCCCTGCTCGTTGGTCAGCCACAGGAGCGTCCCATCCTGAACAATACTGGCGGGCTGCCCGCTCGACGCCACCACCCACATGCCAGCCAGGGCCCCGTCCTGCCAGGTGGATTGGCTCCAGATGTTGCCGTTCCAGACGATCTGCGTGATCGCACCGTTCTGCACGACCTGGGCGGTCTGGCCCCAGGCCTCAAAGCTGGTAGGGCTGAGCCATTGCCCCAGCGTCTGCTGGCCCTGCTCGTTGGTCAGTACGAGCTGGCTGCCGCTCTGGGCGATGACGGCGGGCAGCCCGTTGGACTGGACGAACCATTCCCCGCTCAGGCCCCCGTCCTGCCAGGTGGACTGGCTCCAGGTATTGCCGTTCCAGAGGATCTGCGTGACCGAACCACTCTGCACGATCTGGGCGGTCTGCCCCCAGGCCGAGAAGGTGGTGGGGCTCAACCACTGTCCCGTCGTTTGCTGGCCCTGCTCGTTAATCAGCAGTAATTGGCCGCCGTCCTCAATGATGGTGGCGGACTGTCCGTTGGACTGAACGAACCACTGCCCTGCCAGAGCGCCGTTCTGCCAAGTGGACTGGCTCCAGGTATTGCCGTTCCAGCGAATGTTCGTGATCGGACCGTTCTGGACGACTTGGGCGGTCTGGCCCCAGGCCGAGAAGGTGGTGGGACTTAGCCACTGCGCCACCGTTTGCTGGCCCTGCTCGTTGGTCAGCACCGTTTGGGTGCCGTTCTGGGCGATACTGGCGAACTGCCCATCGGACTGGACGAACCACTGCCCATCCAGGCCGCCGTTCTGCCAGGTGGACTGGCTCCAGGTATTGCCGTTCCAAAGGATCTGCGTGACCGGACCGTTCTGAATGATCTGGGCCGTCACGCCCCAGGCCGAGAAGGTGGTGGGGCTGTACCATTGCGCCACCGTCTGCTGGCCCTGCTCGTTGGTCAGCAGGAGTTGCGTGCCGCTCTGCGCGATGCTGGCGGTCAGCCCTTTCGATTGTACAAACCACTGCCCATCCAGGCCGCCGTTCTGCCATTTGGATTGGCTCCAGGTGTTGCCGTTCCAGAGAATCTCGGTGATGGGACCGTTCTGCACGATCTGGCCCGTCTCACCCCAGGCCGAGAAAGTGGTGGGGCTCAGCCATTGCCCCGTCGTCTGCTGGCCCTGCTCGTTGGTCAGCACGATCTGGGTGCCGTTCTGCGTAATGCTGGCGACCTGCCCGTTGGACTGCACGAACCACTGGCCGGACAGGGCCCCGTCCTGCCAGGTGGACTGGCTCCAGGTATTGCTGTTCCAGAGGATCTGCGTGACGGGACCGATCTGAACGACCTGAGCGGCCTGCCCCCAGGCCTCGAAGCTGGTGGAGTTCAGCCATTGCCCCAGCGTCTGCTGGCCGTACTCGTTGGTGAGTGTGAGTTGGCTGCCGTTCTGGGTGATGCTGGCGGCCAGCCCGTCGGACTGCACGAACCACTGCCCGGACAACACCGGTGGAGCTGCCAGGGACCCGGGCGATGACGACAGCAGTAGCCGCTCCTCCATCCCCTCCAACGTCGGACGGAAGCAGCGTTGCTGCGACACCGCCGTCTGGTCGGTCTTCGACGAGCCGAGCCACCGCCTGATCGATTCCAGGAGAGCCATCGGTGCTATCCTTTCCTGAGCACCCACCCGGGGATGATGTGCGTTTAGCGGCCGCCCTTGGGGCGGGGCGGGGCGAGCGCCGCCCCGAGGGCGGCCGCTAAACGAGCCATCGACCCGGACATCATCACCGGCCGGGTGGTCGAAATCGCGAGAGCCGCGGGAAGGGTCCGGCTATAGCCACGGTTTCGATGCGACGCAAGACCGGATGGCGGCGGCTGTGCGCCGGCGGTAGAATGAGCGCGGTTCCCCACCTCGCCGGAACGAATCATGACCCACATCGAGCCATCACCGCTGTGGCTGGGACACGAGGGCGACGCCCGCGACTTCCGGCGGCTCTTCGAGATCGGGATTCAGGCCGTCGTGCAACTCGCTGTCGAGGTGCCGCCGCTGCAGCTGCCGCGTGAGATGACCTACCTCCGCTTTCCCCTGTACGACGGCCCCGGGAATGATGCGGACTTGCTCGCACTGGCGATCAATACGCTGGCAGCGCTCATTCGGACGGGGACGCCGACGCTGGTTTGCTGTGCGGCGGGGATGCAGCGTACTCCGACCATCGCGGCGGCGGCGCTGTCGCGGGTGCATGGGCAGTCTGCGCAGGAATGGTTGGAACGAATCGCGCGGCAACACCCGACGGACGTTTCGCCGGCATTCTGGAATGAGGTGCGAGCGCGGTTGGCAGTCGATGCGTAGGGCGCGCGCTCTACGAGTTGTGCCACCGGTTGGCCTCGATGATCGGCAGCCCGGGTGTCCGACCCTGGTACACGTAGGCGCTGACCGCTGCCTCCCCTTCGACCTCCACCCCCTCCAACCGATAAAGTTCCGGCGCCCCCTCGATCGTGTCCAGGCGCGGGATCAGCCGGCACTCGACTTCGTAAAGCTCGCCGTGGATGGCTCGACCGTCCGCCTCCGCAACGACCAGCCCCGGATAGGGTCCCAGGTCGAGCAGCAGGTAGTTCGGCCGTGTCAGCGCTTCGCGGATGAACCGCTGCTTGCGAAGGATGTCGTGCCGTACGCCGCCGCGCATCAGTGTGCCGTAGACGAACAGGTGGATCGTTTCGGGCGAGGGCACCTCTGTTGGAAAGGAGCCCCGCAAGCGATCGTAGTCCTCCGGCGTGTCGAGGTCGCAAAGGACACTGACCGAATTCACCGGCAACTCCAGCGTCTCCCGGGCGTGCTGCCGCAGGTAGACGTTCAGCCCCTCCCCCGGTGGCAGTGCCCGCATCCCGGCGACGTGCTTCCAGTCGATTAGCGTCGGGTGCCCGCGCCGTCCACCGTGGGCCGGCACGATGATCGATTTGTCCGGCGACCTGGCGCGGGCCGACAGAAGCAGCCTCACGAGAGAGGGATCGAGCGTCGGGTGATCGGCCGGCACCAGCAGCCAGTGATCCTTGGCCCGCGGGCGGAAGCGTTCCTCCAACCATCGCAGGCCCGCTTCCACGGTAGCCCGCATGTCGGGCGTTTCCTCGGTCAGTTGCACCACGTGTGTCCCGGCCCGTTTGGCTAGCGGTAACAGTTCCGGGACGTGGGGGCCGACGACGACGAGGATGTGCTCGACCCCGGCCGCGCGGAGCGAGGCCACCACCCTTTCGAGGACCGTGCGATCCCCGAGGGGCAAGGCCAGCTTCGGCCGGCCCATGCGGACGCTCTTGCCGGCGGCAGGGATGACGGCGAACGTCATGTGCGAACGCCCCCGACCTGGACCCGCAGGCGCGACTGCGGCTCCGATCGGCCGAGGTTGCGGCGGGCGATCAATTCGGCGACGATGCTGATCGCAATTTCAGGCACCGTCTGCGAGCCGATGTCGAAGCCGAGCGGGGCATGCACCTTGGCCAGCACGTCCGCCGCGACGCCCTTCGCCACCAGGTCCTCGTAAATGAGCTTGATCTTCCGCTTGCTGCCGATCATGCCGACGTAGCCGGCCGCCGTCGAGGCGAGGTGGTACAGCGCCTCCTCGTCGTGGTTGTGGCCGCGCGTTACGATCAGGCAGTACGCCGAAGGACCGATCCCCGCGGCCACCAACTCCTTCAGCGTCGGGCCGATGTCGCCGACGATGAGGCGCTGGGCGTCGGGGAAGCGCTGGCGGCTGGCGTAGGCGGCGCGGTCGTCCATCACCCAGACGTCGAAATCGACCTCGGCCGCCAGCCGTGCCACCGCTTGGCCGACGTGGCCACCGCCGACGATCAGCAGCGTGATCCGCGGCAGCACCGGCAGGAAGGCGATGCCGTCGCGCGTCGCCGGGCCGGGGCGCTCGCTCAGTGGCCTGAGGTGGCGCAGGACGGCTTCGGGAATCGGCCCGTCCGCGAGACGCGCCGCCGGTTGGCCGTGCCTATCGAATAGGTACCGGCTGCCGCTCGGCAGGTTCGGCGCGGCGGCGATGACGACGGCTTCGGTACACCCTTCTCCGGCGTCGATCAATTCGCGGAAGCGACGGTAGTAGTCGGCCGCGGCGGCGTCGCGGAGGGGGTCGGCGAGGATGCTCATGCGGCCGCCGCAGATGAGGCCGTCGTCCCAGCCGTAATTGTCGTCGAGGCAGAAGGTCAGCACCTCGCCGCCCCGGGGCTCCGGGTCGGTAAGGACGCGCAGCGCCCGCTGCTTGACCTCGGCCTCGACGCAGCCACCGCCGAGGGTGCCGCGCTGGCTGCCGTCGGGAAAGATGAGCATCGCGGCGCCGGCCTTCTGCGGCGTCGAGCCGCGCGTCTCGACGACGGAACAGTACACGCAGTCGCGCCCGGCGTCGAGCGCCGCCGTCAGTTCCGCAAGGAGGTCGCGCATGGTTGGGGTCCCGGTCGTTTAGCCGCCGCCCTCGGGGCGGCGCGTCGAGCGCCGCCCCGAGGGCGGCCGCTAAACGGATCATAGCGGCCGGCGCCAGTTTCGCCAAAGCCCGCTGGTGCCGGCCGAGACGATGCCCTACAATCGCCGCCGGGAAACCCGCCCCCAGCGGAAAGGGGCTGGTTCAAACGCGGGTCGCGCTCTGCCCGTGCCCGTGCCCGTGCCCGTGCCCGTGCCCGTGCCCGGTCTGGAATCGGGCACGGGCACGGGCACGGGCATGGACCCGCGCCACCTGAAACGGCCCGTTTCTGAACCATGCCGCGGAAAGGACTTCACGTGATGGGAAGCGCACCAGCGGCCGTGGCACCGTGGAGGTCGGTGGCCAACGTCACCCTCGCCGCCCTCTTCGCCATGAACCTGCTGAACTATATCGACCGCTTCATCCTCCAGGCGCTCTTGAGGACAGTGGCCAAGGATCCTGCCCTTAACCTGGACGACTCTCAATCGGGCGTGTTGGTCAGCGCGTTCTTCATCAGCTACACGCTCTTCAGTCCCATCGTGGGCTGGTTCGGCGACCGTTTGCCGCGCAAGCGCCTGCTCGCCGTTGGGGTTGGCGTCTGGAGCCTGGCCACCTTCGGGACGGGACTGGCCCACTCGTATGGGGAAATCATCTTCGCGCGCAGCCTGCTCGGCATCGGCGAGGCGACCTACGCCGTGCTCACGCCGTCTTTAATCTCCGACTTGTTCCCGCGCAGCAAGCGAAACACTGCCTTGACGGTGTTCTACCTCGCCATCCCGATCGGAGCGGCCCTGGGCTACGGCCTGGGCGGCGGCCTCAACTGGTTGCTCGGCTGGCGGGCGGCGTTCTACATTGTCGGCTTGCCGGGGCTGGCGGTCGCGGTGGCCGCCCTCTTCCTGCACGAGCCGGCCCGCGGTGCCGCCGAGGGCGTCGGCGAGGCCGAGAGGCAGCGCTTTGAAGCGCTGCCGCTGTCGTGGCCGCTGTACGCCACGCTCTTGCGGAACCGCTCGTTCGTCCTCAACACACTCGGCATGGCGCTGGGGGCGTTCGCCCTGGGTGGGCTACAAGCCTGGACGCCGACCTACCTCGCACCGGGGGGAGAGGAGGACGAGGTCGCACACGTCGGCCTCTGGCTTGGCGTGGTTGTGGCCGGGAGTGGGTTCCTCGGGACGGCCCTGGGGTGGTTTTCGGCGGAGCGACTGGGTCGGCGCTGGCAAGGGGCCTACTTCTGGGTGTGCGGACTGAGCACGCTGGCGGCGGCGCCGTTCATCCTGCTGGCGCTACTAGCTCGTACCGAACTGGCGGTTTACGCCTTCATGTTCCTTGGGCTGACCCTTGCATTCTTCAACTTCGGCCCAGCGAACACCATCAACGTCAACGTCACGTCCCCGAAGATCCGCGCTGCGGCGGTTGCCGTGAATCTGTTCCTCATTCACCTGCTGGGTGACATCCCGTCGCCGGCGCTGATGGGGACGGTTTCCGATTGGCTGCAGAGGACCGGGACCGTGCCGAAGGAGGCACTGTTCTGGGCCGAATCCGTGACGCTGCCCGCGCTGTTGCTGAGCGGGCTGTTCTTCTGCCTGGGGGCGCGTTACCTGAAGGGAGACCAGGAGGCGGTGTTGCGCGAGATGCGGCACTGAGGGGCTGCTCGCGGCTTCGCAGGTCTTGCGAAGCCGCAAGCGGCCCGCCCCCTCAATTCGTCCGCACGAGCAGCATCATCGACTGGTCGCCGCGGCCAAAGGTGGTCAGGCGGTCGAACTTGTACTGCTGGATCACCTGAAGTGATTGCAGCGCCTCGGTCGCGCGCTCGCCGAACGACAGCACCACCTGGTTGCCGTCATAGAGGACGTACGACGAGCCCAGCTGCCGCACCGACAGCGCCTCCGGCCGAAAGGTGACGGCGTTGAAGGCGAAACTGGTGCCGTGCGGCGCCTGGCCGTTCGACAGGAAGTAGGAGAAGACCGGACGGGGGTTGCCGACGAAGACCTGCTCGGTGCAGCGGTAGTAGCGCAGCGCCGCCTGGGCCAGCTGGGCCTCGGCCTGGTTGGGGCCGAAGTTGGCGACGACGTGGTTGCCCATCGCCAGTTTCCAGTCGTTACTGTCGCGCCGCACCTGCAACCCCCGCGCGTCGATGGCGATGTGATCGGCGGCCTCCGTCCCAGGCACCCGTAACGACACCGGCGAAATCGTCCCCGGCTGCCGCAACGGCATCCCCTGCTGCGCGGCCAACGGCTGCGACGGTACCGCCGGCATCGCGGCCGGCTGCTGGGGCGCGGCCGACTTCGGATCCTGCCCCGAGTTGCTGAAGAGGCGGGGGAAATGCAGGTCGGGGAAGCGGTTCGGATTCTGGGCGACATTGTTGACCTGCGTCACCGGGGCGACGGGGGCGGGGGCAGGCGCGTTGGCAAGGAAGACGAGCATCACGGGGGCCACCTGGCCGACGTAGCCGACCTCGTTGAAGCCGTAGCGCTGGATAGCCGCCAGGGCCTGGCGGCAGGCGTCGCCCTGCTGGCCGAAGTTGAACAGGATGCGGCTGCCATCGTGGACGCACCACTGCCCCTGCACCTGCTCGGCCGAGAGGGTGGCGACGTCGAGGGGCAGGGTGTGCAGTCCGGCCACGTTGCCGTGCGGCGCCTCGCCGTTGGCCAGCCAGTATTCCATGATCGGCCGCGGCGAGCCGAGCGTCGTCAGCGTGTTGAGGTGCAGCTCGCGCACCACGCGGAGCACGTTGCGGCCTTCCGTCTCGTAGCGGCCGAAATCCTTCAAAAAGGTGGTGCCGGCCACGAGTTGCCAGCGATTGTCCTGCCAGCGCAACTCGGCCTGGCTCGGGTCGAAGGCGACGGTGTTCTCCAGCGGCCAGGCGGGGGCCGAACCGAAGCCCGGCCCGTTGAAAGCGGGGTTGGGACCGCTGGGCGGGGTGAGGAACGGGGTGGACGGCGTGACGGTCGGCAGCGCGGGCATCCCGGGCATCGTCGGCGCCCCGCCGGGGCCCGGCGTCAGCGCGGGGCCCATGAGCCCGGGACCCCTGGCTGGATACACGGGACTGCCGAGGGGGCCGGGCATTGGGAAGGACGGCGCCTGCGCGTGGACCGCGTGAGCGGAGAGGACAACCGCCACCGTGAGAAGGGTTCTTCGCCACATTGCCTGGGTTCCCCCGACTGCCGAGAGGACGACGTGCCGACGTGCGCAATTGCCACGGCGCGGCGCCGCGGCAGAGGAGGCGCCCGCTGTAACGATTAAATCGGTTATTCCGGGAGTGAGGATGAGAGAAACTGACACGGGAGCGCGATCGGTGACGGACTGCCGGAGAGGGGTCGAGGCGGTCTGGAGCCTTCCCTGCCCCCGGCCGCAGGATTGGTCCGGGGACCGCCGATTTCCCTGCGGGTCGCCCGCGCGCCCGAGCCCCAGGCCACCCACGCGGCTCGTCAGTCACCTTGGCTCGACCGCACAATGGATTGCATGGCGCGGCGCACACACGGCCCGGGGCCAGCCCGGCCGCGCCGGGCCTTGCTTCGCCTGGCCCGGTGTGCCAGGGGCCGTTTCGTTTCACGGGCCGGTGAAACGAATCGCGTTTCCCGAAGTCCTTGTCCTTACCAGCTTTGCGCCGCCGACAACCCATTCGTTTCACGCTTTTGGTAGACACACTTCGGGGGGGCAATGAAACGATTCGGCAGGGAGGAAATTGGGCCGAAGCGACGCGCGGGGTGAACCTCTAGCTCAACCGGGGACCGGGCCCCGCCGACTGTCCCCCGGTTTTGAACCCAGCCTGCGTGCCACGTTCCCAGCGGTACTGGGGAGCTGGCAGGCACCTCCCCGAATCACGCATTGACGAGGTTCGGCACATTCCTTCGAGAGACCTGATGATGAACAGCAATAACGCACGGGCGTGGCGGGCCGACAGCATCGGCGACTCGCAGGGTTGGTATTACGCCCTCCCCGGCACATGCCTTGCCGCGCTCCGGGAAGTCGCCCGGGCCGGGCACGGGCGCCCGATCACGGAACTGCGCCTCGGGGCCGACCTGCGCTCCGCGTGTGCGGCCGAACTGGGCCGCGTGTTGGACGCCCTGGAGCAGGGCCCCGGGTTCGCCATCGTGCGCGGCCCGGCCCCGGACCGGTCCTCCCCCGAAGAGGCCCAGGCGCTCTACTGGCTCGCGGGGCAGGCGCTCGGCGAGCCCGTGTCGCAGAACGTGGAGGGTGTGCTGCTGTACGACGTGCGCGACACCGGGCAGCAGCTGTCGCAGGGGGCCCGCTTCTCGGTGACGAGCTACGAGAGTAGCTTCCACACGGACAACTCGTTCGGCGACGCCGTCGTCGATTACGTCGGCCTGCTGTGTCTGTGTCCGGCGCGAGCGGGCGGCCTCAGCCAGGTGGTGAGCGGTTACGCGGTCTGCGACTGCCTGCGCCGCGAAGCCCCAGACGTGCTGGCGGCGCTGTCGGCCCCCTACCACTTTGACCGGCGCGGCGGCGTCCGGGCGGGGGAGACGCCGACGGCGCTCTTCCCGGTGCTGGGGCAGACCGAGCGGGGGCTGCTGTTCCGCTACCTGCGCTACTGGATCGAGGTGGGACATGAGAAGGGCGGTGTGCCGCTGGCGCCGGAGCAGGTGCGCGCGCTGGACGTCCTGGACGGCGTACTGGCCCGGCCGGGGCTGCGCGCCGAGTTCGCGCTGCGGCCGGGGGACATGTTCTTCGTCAACAACCGCTGGATCCTGCACAACCGCACGGCGTTCGAGGACGATCCCGAGCCGGGGCGGCGGCGTCACCTGGTGCGCCTGTGGCTGCGAGCGCGCCGCTAACGGAATAAGGGTCGGGTGTCGAATGAATTCGACACCCGACCCTTATTCCGTCAGCGTCCGCGGGACGATTTGTTCCATAAGTGATTGCGGACAAACCACTTATCTGAAGCGTCCCCATGGCTCACCCTCGCTGCACGGGTCCCGGTCGCTGCATTCGCCATCGCGAGGTGGTTGCTTACGAG
>DATFNV010000549.1:0-4778 GCA_035266225.1 Gemmataceae bacterium | reverse complement strand
GTACTGTTGACCCTGGACGGGCTCATCGCCGCGACCTGCTGGTCGCGGCCGTTGGAACGGTACCGCACCGCCGCGGGATGGGGCTTCTTCGGTGGCATCAGCGCCCTGGTCAGTCCCGTTGTCGGCCTGACCTGGGCCATGCTGTCCTTGACAATCGCCGGACGAGGCCGCGCCTGGTTGCAACTGGGCCTCGCGGTGGTAGTCGCCGGGCTCGTGCTGGCGCCGTGGGCCGTGCGCAACGGCCTGGTGTTCGGCCGCCTGATCCCGGTGAAGTCGAACCTGGCATTTGAGTTGTACCAGTCGCAGTGCCTCCAGCCGGACGGGTTGATCCAGCGGACGTCGATCAATGCCCATCCCTACGTCTCGGCAGGTAGGCAACGGCAGGAGTACACGGCTCTCGGCGAGACCGCCTTCATGGACCGAAAACGCCAGCAGTTCTGGCAAGCGGTCAGGGCCGACCCCCTGAATTTTCTCGGGCGCATGGCTGATCGCTTCCTGGGTGCAACGCTCTGGTACTCGCCTTTCGATCGCGTCGAGGAAGTCAAAAGCCCCTGGGTGCTTTGGGCGCGCCGTTTGACCCACCCGCTGCCGTTCCTGGCGGTGCTGCTCCTCGTCTTCGCGGCCGGCCGCCGACGTCTTTCGTGGGCCCAGGGGACCGTGATCAGCGTCTATGGCGTCTATCTGCTCCCCTATGTCGTTGCGAGTTACTACGAACGGTATGCGGCTCCCCTGCTCGGGGTGAAGGTGTTGCTCGTGGTCTGGGCCGTCGAACGGCTGCTCTCGTACCTGCCTCAGACGCCGAGCGCGGGCACGCGGGAGGCACAGAGCCCGGCACCCGCTGCCGCGAGCTGAGCCGGCGGCCGCGCCCCGCACCACTCAGCGAGCAGCAGCCCGCGCCGCGGCGGTCGATCAACCCGGACGTTCCCGCCTGGCTGGAGGTGCTCATCATGCGACTGCTGGCGAAGGACCCGGCCCAGCGACTTCAGAGCGCGGCCGAGGTGGCCGCCCTGCTGGAGGGCTACCTCGCTCACTTGCGGCAGCCAACCCTGGTCTCCGCGCCGCAGTTGTCGCCGGCGTCCCACGCGGACCGCCTTCGACCGCCGCGAACCTGGATCGTCGGTCTGGGACTGGCAGCCCTGGTCGCGCTGGTGGGAGTCACCATCTGGTTCCAGGCCGACATCAGCCGGACGAAGTCGGAGCGGGAGGAAAAGGACAAGGCACAAGCGCCGCAAGGGCGGGGGAATCCCCGGCAGCAAGAGCACCTGGTCATGAACTTCCGGGAAAGGGTCGAAGAACTGCCTCCCTTGTCCCTGTTCGGGCCCGACTTGGAAGCGGTGACGAAGGCCGAACCTCAGGGCTTGCGCTTCACCTTGCCGGACGGGCGGGACGACGTCCGCGGCGCCATGCTTACGTCGGCGCACCGCCTGCGTGGCGATTTTGACATCACTCTGGCTCTTGAGCTACTGACAGCAGGTGGTCCCCTGCCAAAGGAAGGCGCGGGGGTGGTGTTACGGGCCGTGTTCGACGCGCCTTCCTCCCTGGCCGCGATCGTGAGCCGACTAACAAGGCCCAACGGAGATGTGTACGTGGCCCACAGGTTCCTCTACGGGCCGGACGACAAGACACGATACCTTGACACCAAGGAGGTGAAGGCGACCGGCCCCGCGGGGAGGCTGCGGCTGGTGCGGGCCGGATCCCGGGTCCGCTACCTCGTGGCGGAGGGGCCGGAGTTCCGAGAGATTCAGTCGGTGGAGTTCGGGACCGCCGACATCGAGGAGGTACAGGTACATATCACCACCATCGGCAAGCCGATTGCCCTGGACGTGCGCCTGAGCGAACTCGTAATCGACGCCGACCAGTTCCCCGACGGCATGCCGGCCTCTCCGGCCGCCTCCTTCCGGTTGGTCCGTGGGACCTCCCTTCGGGCTTCCCGTGCCAACGGCATGCCGGCCACCTCCTCGGACGCCTCCCAGGCGCCCGGGACGAGAGGATGGTGGACGGCGATAGCCCTCTGCGTCCTTGGTCTGCTCTCGTTCGCCGGGATGGCACTGTGGCTCCTCGCGCGGCAGAGCCGCGCCGCGAAGGAGAACACCCACGCCGCCGTTCCAGACCGGCAGGAAACACCGCCATCACCCGCGCCTGCCATGTCCTTCCCGTGCTCCGGTTGCGGGAAGCGCCTCAAGGGCCGAGCGGACCTGGTCGGCAAGAACGTCAAGTGCCCCGGGTGCGGCCAGGCGGTGCGCGTCCCGGGGATCACGGCGGGCGAAGCGGACAGCACTTCGCCGTAACTCGTCCGCGGGCCAACCTCTGGTCAAGCCGAGCCGCACGGCTCTTTGAGCCTTCGCCCAATGCCTGTCCCCGTCCTGCTATCCCTACTGTCCTGGCGTGCGCTCCCTTCTGCGGCCAATTCTCCCCGCCCGCGGCGGTCCCTATAATCAACTCGCGCTCTCCCCCCGGTCGAGAAAAAGGCGGAATGCCGTGTCAGGTTTCCAAGGAGTCCCGGTACTGGAACGTAAGACGAGGTGCCGCGAGTCCCGATGGCCGGCGCGACCCGCCGCTCGACCCGACCGCCCGAAGGAGCCGCCATGTCCGCGCCGTTGAGCTGCCCGGAAATCGAGTGCTGGCAGGCGCTATTTGACGACGGAGTTCCCCCCGAGCAGCGGGAACGGTACGAGCAGCACCTGGAGTCCTGCACCGCCTGTCAGGAACAGCTCCACCACGTCGAAGACCACCGGGACACGCTGCTGACACTGGTCCGCCAGGTCGGCGACCCGAACGCCGCGCCCCCCGACCCGAACCTGGATCGATTCCTGGAGCGACTGCACGGCGTCAAGTCGCTGCTCCGCGCCGCCGCCGACGGCCCCGCCGACCTGTACTTCCTGCGCCCCGCTGAGCGGCCGGACCTGCTCGGCACGCTGGGCCACTACGAGGTGCAGGAGGTGATCGGCCAGGGGGGCATGGGTGTCGTCCTCAGGGCGTTCGACCCCGCCCTGCACCGCCCCGTGGCCATCAAGGTCATGGCCGCCGCCGTCGCCGGCAGCGCCACCGCCCGCAGGCGCTTCACGCGCGAGGCGCGGGCGGCGGCCGCGGTCTGCCACGACCACATCGTCGCAGTCCACGGCGTCCACGAAGCCGACGGCTTGCCTTACCTCGTCATGCAGTACGTCGCCGGCGAGTCGCTCCAGGCCCGGATCGACCGCACCGGCCCGCTGGACGTGATGGAAGTCGTGCGCATCGGCATGCAGACGGCGGCCGGGTTGGCGGCGGCGCACGCGCAGGGGCTGATCCACCGCGACATCAAGCCGGCCAACCTGCTGCTCGAAAACGGGCTGGCGCGCGTCAAGATCACCGACTTCGGCCTGGCTCGCATGGTCGATGACGTGGGGCTGACCCAGGCCGGTGTGCTGGCCGGTACGCCGGAGTACATGGCGCCGGAGCAGGCACGCGGCGAGGCGATCGACCATCGCGCCGACCTGTTCAGCCTGGGTAGCGTCCTGTACGCCATGTGTACCGGCCGGCCTCCCTTCCGCGGCTCCTCCGCCGTGGCCGTGCTGCGCCGCGTCAGCGACGAGGAGCCGCAGCCGGTCCGCTGACTCAACCCCGATGTACCGGCCTGGCTGGAGGCGGTCATCACTCGGCTGTTGGCGAAGGATCCGGGCGACCGCTTCCAGAGTGCCGCCGAGGTGGCCACGCTCCTGGAGGGCTACCTCGCCCACCTGCGGCAGCCGACGACCGTCCTCGCCCCAGAACTCCTCAATTCTCAGGCCAAGACGACTCCAAGGCTGTCGGCACTCGGCGCCGTCAAGCGCTTCCGGCCGCGATCCTGGTGGCTGGTGCTCGTCGCGCTGACGGCCCTGGCGTCGGGGCTGGCGCTTCGGCTCGCGGCCGGGGGCGGCGCGGATGGTCCCCCCCCAGAAGCAAAGGCCAGGTTCCACCAGGACCTCCGTACCGCGGACCTGAACAATCCCAACCTGCGCGCGGTCGGCGAGGCGCTCCGCTATGAGGCGGCGGGGGTGCGTGTCACACTACCCGCCGGCGAGGCAGTCCTGCCCCCCTCCGGCCTCGCCACAAATTTCACGGTCCGCGGCGACTTTGAAATCACGGTCGCCTACGAGATCTTGAAGGCCGATCTGCCGACAACCGGTTATGGTGTCGGCGTGGCCCTCTACGTCGCGATCGATCCCGATGCGAATGACGCCGTCTCCCTGGCACGCCGCCTTCTGCCCGACGGCAAGACCGTGTTCATGTCGGACCGGTTGAAACCGGCGGGAGGCAAACTGACCCACAAGGTCAACACCAAGCCGTCTGCGGCCCCGGCAGGCCAACTCCGGCTTCGGCGGGTCGGTCCGAAGGTCAGCTTCCTCGTCGCCGAGGGGGACCGTCCCGACTTCGTCACCGTCGATGAGGTCGAATTTGGAGCGGCCGACGTGCGCTGGGTGCAAATCAGCGGCAACACAGGCCAGTCGAAGAGCGGCCTGGACCTTCGCCTCCTCGACCTGACCGTTGCAGCCCAGGAGTTGCCCGGCCTGGTGGAAGTGGTGCCGGATCAGGCGTCGCCCCCACTCCCGGGGCTGCCTCCGGAGGCCCGGGGGAAGGGCTGGTTGGCGGCTGGCGTCATCGTCGGTTTGGCGATCACGTGGGCGTAACCGCCCGTCCGCTACGGTGCCAAGGCGAAGAAGGCCTCACCGGCGACGAGGTCACGGTGAGGATAGAGGCGCTCCACTTCCCGCTCGATGCGCTGCTCCTGGAACGCCTCCCACTGCCCGCCGATCCACACG
>DATFNV010000548.1:0-5840 GCA_035266225.1 Gemmataceae bacterium | reverse complement strand
CAGTCCGGCCAGCGTGAACCACCGCCAGTAACGCCGCAGCGACTCCAGCATCAGCGCGCTCAGGAGCACGACGTAGAACACCCACAGCCACCACTCCGGGACGCTGGCGACGTACCAGTGGCCGCCGGGCACGCCATCGGCCAGGTCCACGATCCGGTCGGACAGCGCCAGACACCAGCGCATCAGCCAGCCGAGCGCCAGCGCCAGCGGCCAGCAGACGGGGGCGGCCAGCAGCAGCAACAGCCCCAGCAGCAGCTCGATTCCCGCCAGTGCCACCAGCGGCGCCATGATAAGGACCGCGACGGGCGCCACCGTGTTGTTCCGCGTGGCCACCAGGGGGACCGCGGCCAGCCAGATCCCGAGACTCAGCAGATAGGTTGCGCCCACTGTCCGGCCCACGGCGAAGGCGCGTCGCTGCCACGGCGGGCGCATTTCTTCCTCCAGCCGAGCCAGGGGATCGTCCTCGGCGCGCGACCAGCGCCGGGCGCCCCAGTAGATCAGTGCCACGCAGAGGAAGGAGAGCTGACAGCCGGGGCTACACCAGTCCGTCGGGTTGAACACCCCCACGACCAGCCAGGCGAAGGCGAAGGTGTTGCCAAAATGAACCGGGCGGCGGAAAAGCAGGGCCCCGCAGACGGCGACCGCCAGCGCGGCCGAGCGGACGGCCGGGGGCGCGCCGCCCACCATGAGGGCGTATCCCGAGAGCACGCCACCCACGACCACGGACGCCATCCGCCCGCGCAAGCCGAGGCGGCGGAGCGTAAACCAGAGGAACCCGCCCAGCACCGTGAGTTGCTGGCCGGAGACCACGAGGACGTGGACAACTCCCGTCCGCTTGTACTTGTCCCACTCGGCCTTCGGCAGCGCTGTCCCGTCTCCCAGTAGCAAGGCGATGGCCAGGCCCTGCTCCTTCTCCCCCGGAATCGCCTGTTCCAGCACCCGGCGACAGTACCCGCGCAGCACCATCAGCCAGCCGCGCACCGACCGCGGCCAACCATCTGCGAGGCGCGTGACCCCGTCCGCGGTCTTGCGGACGGCCAGCACCGCTCCGATCCCCTCGTCGCGCAGGTGCGAGGCGTGATCGGGTTCACCGGGGTTGCCCGGGGGGAGCGGCGCATACAGACGACCGACCACGTCCACCTCGTCGCCGACGTGCAGCCCGCGCAACCGTCCCTCCACGGCCAGCCGCGCCCGCCCCGAGACCGGCAGCCAATCGGGCCCGCGCCGCATCTGCGTGACGGCAAGCACCGCCAGGGTTGTATCGCCTTCCGGCAAACCTCTCAGTGAGTCGGGAGGCGGCTGTTTGTGAACCGCCGGCTCTTCTTCCAGCACGCCGCGCAGCTGGGCCGGCTGGGGCTCGGGCTTGGCGACGTTGCCGATGTCGTCCGCCGCGTACCAGTCCCGACGGCAGCGATGATACCCCGCCGCGAGGGCGGCCACGGTCAGCCACAGGTAAGCCGCCGCGAGCCCGGAGCGGCAACCGAACAGCGCCACCGCCCAGGCGATCAGTCCGGCGACGGCGACGATCAGGCTGATGGGCAGCGGCAACCCGACGTATCGATCGAGCGAAACGCCGAGCGTCGCGGCCAGCGCCACCGGGACGAGGGGGGCGCGCCAGAGGTGATCGGATCGAAGGGTTGGCGGCGCGGCGGACATGGGTGACGCTCTCGGTTTAGCGGCGGCACACAAGCCCGAAGCGCCAGCGAGGGAGGCCCTCTCGCTGGCGCTTCGGGCTTGTGTGCCGCCGCTAAACTATGCCCATCCTCGGCGGACGTCCCCTCATGTCGGGTCCACGTCGCCGCGGCGCAGGGCGTTGACGTGCAGGTGGGCTTGCCGCGTCGGCTCCGGGATGCGGTAGCCGAGGCAACTGCGCAGCACCAGGTCCACCGAACTCGCGATGTCGATCAGGTGTCCCGGCGAGACGTAGACCGGCTGCACCCCCGTCTTGGTCCGCACCACCATGCCGAGCTGCTCGTCGCCCTGCGTCATCGGCACCGCCGAGCCGGCCTCGCGCGGCAGCGTGCCGAAGCGGCCGATTAGCCGGCTCTTGGCACAGCCCAGGCTTGGCTTTTGCAGCCACAGGCCCACGTGCGACGCCAACCCCAGGCGGCGCGGGTGCGCGATCCCCTGGCCGTCGAACATGACGGCGTCCGGCTTCGACTCGACGCGGGCGAACGCCTCGATCAGCGCCGGCGCCTCGCGGAACGACAAGTAGCCCGGCTGATAGGCGAAAGGCGTCTCGGCCACCGCGCCGCGCACCTCGACGATGCTCAGGTCGTCCATGCGCAGCACGACGACCGCGGCGTACATGGTGGGCGAGAAGCGGTTGTACGAGATGTCGGCGCCGGCGATGAGGTCGCACTTCTTCAGCGGCGGCCGCACGTCCACCTGCGCGGCCAGTTCGCGCTGCAGGATCGTCGCCTCGGCCACGGTCACGTCCCAGGAGTGCAGGGGGTGAATCTTCATGCGCTCACTTCGCCAGGATCACACCGCCCGCCCCGTTGTGCGCCGCGTTGGCGCCCCACATGACCCAGCCGTCGTCCTTCTCGTCGTCCGTCTCCAGACAAATCAGGCTGCCGGCCCGGGTGGCGACGTACACGCGTCCCTTCGCCACCGCCGGCTGGAAGACGATCGGCTCGCCGACGTTGGCGCTCCATAATTGCTTGCCCGTGTCGGCCGAAAGGCACAGCACCTCGCCGGCGGCCGTGCCGAGGAAGATCTTGCCGTTGACCAGCGCCGGCGGCGTCAGCACCGCGTCGAGCAGTTCCCCCTTGTCCTTCTTCTCGCGCGGGTCGAGCTTCCACAGCACCTTTTCCGTCTTCAGATCGACGCACTTGAGCGTGTCGCCCATCGCGCTGTAGAGGTGGTTGCCGGCGACGTGGGGCCGCGACCCCTGGTACGACCAGACGCCGGCGACGCTGCTCTGTCCCAGGTTGAGCGCCTGGCCGATCTTCGCGTCGCCCTTGCTGGGGCCGTTGAAGCCGACGTTGGCGTCCATCACCTGGTAGCTGCTCTCGAGGTGCGAATTGACGCGCCGCTTGCCGTAATCGAGGTAGTCGGCGAGGCGGCTCGTGGCGGTGATCTCCTTGGCCTTGTCCTGGGGGTCGCCGCCCCGCCGGGCCAGCGTCTCATTCTGCTGCGGCACGTCCTTGCCCCCCTGCTTCACCGTCGTCTGCTCGCGGCAGCTGAAGTAGCACTCCCCCTCCGAAACGACCGGCGCCGAGGTGGCGTTCTTCTTCTCCTGCCACGCCGGCTTGCCGTCGGACTTGAAGCAGTACAGCGTTCCTTCGAGCGTGGCGAGGAACACCCGATCATTGTCGATCACTGGAGCGGTGATGATCTCGCCGGCGATCTCGTGCTTCCACAAGTCCTTGCCGGTCTTCAACTCGAAGCAGGCGAGGTAGTGCTTGCGGTCTCCCTTGCTATTCGGGTAGGCCATGTAGACCTTGCCGCCGGCGACGGCCGCCATGCTCATGAGGGGGTCGCCCAACCATTTCTTCCAGACCGGTTTGCCCTCGACGGTGAGGACCTCCAGCTCGCAGCTCTCGGTGTTGAAGACGACGTGGCCGTCGGCCACGACGGCGGCGGTGGGGCCGTCGTCCTTGGTGCGGTACTGCCACACCTTCTTGCCGGTGACGGCGTCGAAGGCGTAGAACTCATGGCTGCCGAAGCCGGCGCCGAGGAAGACCTTGCCATCGACGACGGCCGGCGTCGCCAGCGGCCGGCAGCCGGGCAGCGCGACCTTCCAGCCCTTCTTCTTGCCGTCCTTGCTCTTGAACGCGACCGGATCGCCGACCTGGGTGTCGTCCCCGCCGCGCTGCGGCCCGCCGTACTTGTTCGCCTGCTGGGCCCGGACCCCCGGGACGAGGGCCCCGGCGAGCAGGAACAGCAAACCGGTCCAGACGAGGCGAATCGGGATGGCAGCGCAAGTCACGGTACATCTCCGGCGAAGGGCCGGGCGAGGGCCTCCTTCTCAGTTTACCCGCCCCGCGGGGCGAGGGTGTAACAAACGGGTAACGACAACCCAGGTTTAGGCGAATTGTTGCTCGCTGCTTCGCGCTCACCGCACCGGTACCAGCCTCGTCACCGTCTGGCGGACGGCCTCGGCGGCGCGCTCGGCCTGCGCCGCGGAAACGTCGAGGTGAGTGCAGGCCCGGATCGTCTGCGGCGCTGTCGGCAGCACCAGGACGCCGCGCGCCTTCAGCGCCGCCGCCACGGCCTGCGCCGTGCCGGCTTCACGATCGACGTGGAAGAAGATCAGGTTCGTCTCCACGTCGGGGGGATCGAGGCGCAGCCCCGGCGTGTCGGCGACGGCCTGGGCGATCACCTGGGCGTTGCGGTGGTCCTCGGCCAGGCGCTCGACGTGATTCTCCAGGGCGAACAGCGCCCCCGCCGCGGCGACGCCGGCCTGGCGCATGCCGCCGCCGAACAGCTTGCGGATGCGCCGCGCCCGCCCGATGAAGTCGCGCGGCCCGCACAGCGCCGAGCCGATGGGTGCCCCAAGCCCCTTGCTAAAGCAGACCGACACGGTGTCGAAGTACCTCGCCCATTCCTTCGCGGGGATGCCGGTGGCGACGACGGCGTTCCATAGCCGGGCCCCGTCGAGGTGCATGATGAGGCCGTTCTTCCGCGCCCACTCGCTGATCGCCTGGATCTTCTCGATGGGGTAGATGCGGCCGCCGCCGCGGTTGTGCGTGTTCTCCAGGCACACCAGGCGCGTACGCACCAGGTGGTCGTTGACCGGGCGGACCTTGTCCTCGAGCTGGCTGACGTCGAGGACGCCGTAATCGCCCTCGACGGTGCGGCAGGTCACGCCGCTGAGGACGGCCGGGCCGCCGGCCTCGTAGTTGTAGACGTGGCAGTTCACGTCGCAGAGCATCTCGTCGCCGGGCTGCGTGTGCGCCTTGATGCCGACCTGGTTCGACATGGTGCCCGACGGCACGAACAGCGCCGCCTCCTTGCCCAGCACGGCGGCGACGCGCTCTTCGAGACGGTGGACGGTCGGGTCCTCGTTGAAGACGTCGTCGCCGACCTCGGCGGCCTGGATGGCGGCGCGCATGGCCGGTGTCGGCTTCGTCACGGTATCGCTGCGCAGATCGATAATATCCGGCATGGAGTGTTCTCGCTCGGAGGGTGATGCCTAAGGCGAGCGGGGGGCGTCAGCCCCCCGGTAACAGTCACTCACCGGGGGGCTGACGCCCCCCGCTCGCCGTTCTGTTAGTGGCTCTACTCGCGCTCGGTTTTCGGCACGGG
This sequence comes from Gemmataceae bacterium, assembly GCA_035266225.1. Taxonomy (GTDB): domain Bacteria; phylum Planctomycetota; class Planctomycetia; order Gemmatales; family Gemmataceae; genus DATFNV01. Next base: position 587 of record DATFNV010000548.1, on the reverse strand, counting down.
CTTTCTGGACGGCTGCTTGAGGAACCAGCGCCCGCCGGCCTTGCGGAACGAAGCCAGGCGCTCCGTCCCTTCCTTCAGCGTGACGGACGCCGTCGCGTCCTCCTTGTCCCAGGTGCCCTTTTCGAGGAAGGCCCGCAGCTGTTTGACGGCGCCGGGGTCGGAAACCAGCTTCGCCGTCGTCTCGGCCAGCAGCTCGTCGTAGCTCGTCTCCTTGACGCGGCGGTCCACGAAGTCCGGGTCGCCCAGCTGGGCGACGATGTAATCGGGGCGCTTCATCTCGATGGCCTTGAGGACGGAGGCGAGCGCCTCCTCGGGCGTGGCCTGCGGGAAGGTTTTCAGGTCGGCCTCGACGCCGAAGCGCTTGGCGGGCGCGTCGGCGGCCAGGGCCACCACCGACGCGAAGACAACGAGGCCGGCGGAAACGTAGCGCATGCGTGCTGCCCCCCTTCGATGCGCGGGATGATGAACCCTATGATTGTACGGGAGCCGCTGGCGGCTGAGGAGGGAACCACGAAACACACCAAACACACCAAAGAAAGACACCGCGGTCGCTGACTTCCGGCCGCCCGCCCGTAGCATGACTCCGG
>DATFNV010000547.1:0-9590 GCA_035266225.1 Gemmataceae bacterium | reverse complement strand
GTGGGACGGCACCGCACAGTCCCCTGTGCCGGAGACGCACAGTCAGCACATCGCCAGGAAGATCTGGCGCGACGTGAGTCCTGAGCCAGCGCGGGCGGCGCGGCGGCTGATGGGACAGCGTGCCGACTCCTACGTGGCCGCGTTGCCAAGCAGGCCGGGTTGAAAAGCGGGTGACAGTCGGCGGGGGCCCTCACCGGTTGAGCTGGAGGTTAAGCCAAATTTCCTCCCTGGCGAATCGTTTCATTGCCCCCCCGAAGGGTGTCTACCAAAGTGGTGAAACGAATGGGTTTCCTGCGGCGCAAGGCGTGGTGGGACAAGGACATCGGGAAACGCGATTCGTTTCACCGACCGGTGAAACGAATCGGCCCGTGGCATCCCGGACGGGGCGAAGGAACGCCCGGTGCGGCTGGGGCGGCGCCGGGCCGGGCGGCCGGGCCGCAGCAGTGTTCCCCAGCCGCACGCGCACGTGAACCTTGCCCCTTCCGCGGAATGGCTCGGGATGCAGGCGGACACGCTGCGCGGCGGGGATGATGCCCCGAGGAGTCACGACGATGTACAATACCCCCGGTGCTGTCTGTCTCCGCCGGGACGGCACCTTCCCAGGGGGACTCCGGCGATCCGCTCGTCGGCGAGGTCATCCGCATGGCTCATGCAGGCTCGTTCTCTCCTTTGACGCCGAGCACCACCCTCGAACCCGGCGACCGCTTCGAGGTCGCGCACCCGTCGCCGGACGGCAAACTCATCCTCCCGGACCTTTTCCCGGCGTCCCCCGTCCCGTCGCAACTGGAAGACGAACTCGGCAACTCTCTGAAAGCCGAGTGGCAGCCGGCGGAGAAGTCGGTGATCGTCGCGGACCCGGCCCGCCTGGCGGCCGGCCCGGAGGCGACCTTGTGGCTGGAATTCCGCGACCCGGGTCGCTTCCGCCTGATCGTCGATCCACCGGCCGCGGCGGGCCCCACCGAGGTCCTCACGGAACAGGGCGTCCCCATCGCCTTCGACCCGGAGGACTCGACCCTCCTCCACGGCCCGCCCGCCCACACCGCGGCGCTGCCCGAGTTCGACCTGTCGCTCCGGGCGGCCCAGCTCGCCACCCACGCCGGCTTCGACCAGCTCATCTGCCTGCCGCTGGTCCGCGACATGGAGCTTCTGGAGCACCAGGTCCGCACGGCACGGACGGTGTTGCAGCGCTTCCGCGGTCGTGCCCTGCTGTGCGACGAGGTCGGCCTGGGCAAAACCATCGAAGCCGGCCTCGCCTTCGACGAGCTGCTCCTGCGCGGCCTCATCCGCTCCGCCCTGGTCCTGGTGCCGCCCTCGCTCATCGAACAGTGGCAGGGCGAAATGCGGCACAAGTTCCGCATCGACCTGGTCAGCCACGACGACCCGCAATTCCGCCAGCGCGGCCCCGACGCCTGGCGCGAGTTCGACCTGGTGATCGCCTCCATCCACACGGCCAAGCGCGAGCCGCACCGCTCGGCCATCCTCGGCCGCAAGTGGGACCTGGTCATCATCGACGAGGCCCACCACTTGCGCAACCGCAACACGGTGGCCTGGCGCTTCGCCAGCGAATTGCAGAAGCAGTTCATGCTGCTGCTGACGGCCACGCCGGTGCAGAACAACCTCGACGAGCTGTTCAACCTCGTCACGCTGCTCGAGCCGGGGCTGCTGCGGACCGCCCGGCAGTTCCAACGGCACTTCGTCGATCGCCGCGACAAGCTGACGCCACGCAACGTCGATGAGTTGCACCGCCTGCTCGCCGAGGTCATGGTGCGCAACCGGCGCAGCACCGTCGGCCTGCAGTTCACGCGCCGCCTGGCCCGGACGCTGTACGTCGCGCCGACCCCCGACGAGCAGGCCCTGTACACGCAGGTGGCCGACCTGGTGCGCCGGCACCTGCGCGCGGCCGGCAAGAAGGGCGGCTTCTCGCGCATGGCCCTGATCGCCTTGCAGATGGCCCTGGGCAGCTCCAGCCAGGCCGCGGCGGGCACGCTGCAAACGCTGTCGGAAACGCCGGACCTGACGGCCGAGGATCGCGACGCCATCCGCGAGCTGGCGGACCGGGCCCGCAACCTGGGCGCCAGTTCCAAGGCCGACCAGCTGCTGAAGCTGCTGGACGAGTATCCCGACAAGGTGGTGATCTTTACTCAGTTTCGGGCGACGCAGGAGATGCTGCGGCAGCGGCTGGAGCAGGCGGGGCACACGCTGGCGGTGTTCCACGGCGGCCTGTCGCGCCTGGCGAAGGAGGCGGCCATCAACCAGTTCCGCGGCCCGGCCCGGCTGCTGCTGGCGACCGAGGCCGGCAGCGAGGGCCGCAACCTTCAGTTCGCCCACGCGGTGTGCAACTTCGACCTGCCGTGGAACCCCATGCGCATCGAGCAGCGCATCGGCCGCCTCAGCCGCATCGGCCAAACGCAGGACATCCACGTCTTCAACCTGGTGGCCGTCGGCACCGTCGAGGCCGCCGTGCTGCACCTGCTGGAGGCGAAGCTGAACCTGTTCGAGCTGGTCATCGGCGAGATCGACATGATCCTGGGCAACCTCGACGAGGAGCGCGAGTTCCAGGACGTGGTCGCCGACCTGTGGGCCGAGTCGGCCGACCTGGGCGATTTCAACCGGCACCTGGAGGAACTGGGGCAGCGCTTGCTGGCGGCCAAGGAGGCGTACCTGCGCCAGCGCAGCCACGACGAGAAGCTGTTCGGCGACCTGTTCGCCCCGGATCGCTAGCCGCTTGCGGCTTCGCAGGACTTGCGAAGCCGCAAGCGGCGTCTGGAGGGACCGCGGCATGGTGGAAGTCATCAATAACGACCCGCTGCATCCGTCGTCGCCGCTGGAAGAGTTCGTGCGCCGTTACCTGGAGACGGCCGGCGGCGCCTGGGACGAGGTCGAGCCGCAGGTCTACGACGTGATGCTGCCGGGCGAGGCGCCGGGTGGCTTGCTGCGGATCACCTTCGACCCTGAAGCGCTGCCGGAGCACCCCGGGGCGCAGCTGGCCAGTTTCGGCACCCCGTTCATCGACCGGCTGCTGGCCGACGCCGTGGAACGCGGCCGCTCGGCCCAGTTCTACCTGGCCGGTCTGAACCTGGCGCCGCACGACCTGGCAACCCGGGTGCGCCGCTCGCTGACCCTGGCGCCGCCGCTGGAGTTCCGCCTGGAGCGGGTCCGGGCGCTGTATTTTCCCGTGGCGGTCTTCTGGTTCCACGCCGAATTCGTCAGCGACCAGAAGGAGCAGGAAAACCTGGCCGTGGCCATCGACCTCCACTACGGCCGGGAGGTTCGCCACCTCGACCAGTTACTGGACCATTCGCGGCTCTTGGAACAGCCGCCGCTGTGGCTGCCGGAGGCGCGGCGGTCGAGCCTGGCCGCGGTCTACCCGCCGGCGCGGGAGCAGGTGCTGCGGAGCCTGGCGCCGATGGCCGGCGTGCGTCAGCGCGACCTGGCGGAGCGGCTGGAGCGCCAGGTGGCCCGCATGCGCCGCTACTACGCCGACCTGCGCGAGGAACTGGAGGAACAGCGCCGCCGGACGCGGGACAAGGACGAAGCGGCGGAGCGCCTCGCCAGTCGCCGTGTGGCCATCGACCGCGAAGAGCAGGTGCGCGTCGCCGAGCTGCGCCAGAAGAGTACGCTGCGCGTCCACCTGCGCCTGTTACAGGTCGCGATGATCCGGCAACCGAAGTTACTCGTCCACGCCCTGTTCACGACGCCGGACCGGGAGCCGAGCCGGTTGGAGCTGGTTTGGGATCCGCTGCTGGAGGTTCTGGAAGCGGTGCCGTGCCCGGAGTGCGGCCGGCCAACCTACGCCTTCGAGGCGACGCGCCAGGGCCGGGTGGTGTGCCCCGCCTGCATCGCGCGGCCCGTGGAAGCCCTTTCCCGGAGAGGGCGGCGGTGAGCGCTAAGAAACGGTATCAACAAGCCTCTTGCCGCTTGCGGCTTCGCAGGAACGATTGCGAAGCCGCAAGCGGCCAAGTCCTTGTTGTTACGGTTTCTAAACGGTCTGCACCCGCCCGGTCCCGGCCGCCTCGTAGAACGCGAAAATGCTTTTGAGGACATGCAAACTCTCCTCTCCCGTGATCGGCGGCTCCTCCAGCCCGGCGCTAGCGCGGACGGCCGACCGCAGGAACGCCAGGTAGCCACGCTCCCCCTTCGGATACTCGAAGCGCTCGACCTTCGCGTCCTTCGCGTCTTTGCTGCTGTACCACTCCAGCGGCAGCTCCTCGACGGCCGCCAGGCGCAAGAAGCCGTGCTCGCCCCAGACCTGCACGTGCGACTGGTAGCCCTTGTCGAGGTAGTAGCCGGAGGTCATCGTACCGAAGCTGCCGTTGTCGAAGCGCAGGCTCAGCGCGGCCGAATCCTCCACGTCAATCGGCTGGCCGCCGACGACGCCCGCGAAGCCGGCCACCTGCTTGACCTTCAGGCCGGTGACGTACAGCGCCAGGTCGAGCCAGTGGATGCCGACCCAGATGAGCTGTCCGCCGCCGGCGCGGGCCTTGCTGCAAAACCACGACTTGCGGTATTCCTCGTTCTTCAATCGCGTCTGATCGGTCACCAGGTGGACCTCGACGCCGTAGACCTTCCCGAGCTTGCCGGCCCGGACGAGCCGGCGCGCCTCGCGCACGGGGGCGTGGGAGCGGTTGGCGAGGGCCAGCATAAGGTGGCGGTGCTTCTGCTGCGCCTTGCGTACCAGCTTCTCGAAGTCGGCGGCTCGGGTGCAGGAGGGCTTCTCCGCGAAGACGTGGCAGGCCGCGTCGAGGGCTGCCTCGATCGCCGGCGGGGCGGCGGCCGCTTCCAGGCTCACGACTGCCATCTGCGGCTCGAACCCTTTCAGCATCTCGGCGGGATCCTTGAAGACCTCCTTGAGCTTGCCGCCCAGCGCCTTGCGGGCGGCGTCCGCCGTCTTACCGCTCGGGTCGGCCAGGGCGACCGCCTCCGCCTCCTCGATCTTGGCGAGCGACTCGAAATAGTCCGCCAGGTGGGCGCCCTCAGCCTGCGTGATCACGCCCACCTTGATCGTCTTTGGCATCGGCATTCTCCTCTGGTCAGCGGCCCGCGCCGCCCGCCGCCTTGTCCAGGATGGCCCGCAGCCGCTCGGCGACGACCCGGTCCTCGCCCTCCTGGAGCACAAATACGGATATCAGCACGCCCTTGTCCCCGGTGCCGCTGACGCGCCCGATCAGGATCGGCGGCTCGCCCTCGGCCAGTTCCCGCGTGAGCCGCTCGCGCGTGATCTTCACGCGCTTCTCGTCCCAGGACAGGATCAGGTGCGGGACGTGGTTAGCGATCGGCGGCACCACGCGCTCGCACTCCAGCGTCGGCACGTCCTTCAGGGCGCGCTCGATGACCGCGAGGCGCCGCTCCCACTCGCGCCACTCCGCCTTGTGGTCGAGGCGGACGTAGCGCTCGACGGCCGCGAGCAGGGCGATCATGTCCTCCTTGCTCACCTTCATCATGCGGCCGATGGTGCCGCAGTGCGGGTTGGCGTTCCGCTTGCCGGCCTCGACGAGATCCTTGCGGCCCAGGAGCAGGCCGGTATTGTTCGGCCCGCGCAGCGCCTTGCCGCCGCTGAAGGCGACGAGGTCGAAGCCCATCTTGTTGTACTCCGAGAGCCGCTCCAGCGGCGGCACGTCGGCGGCGGCGTCGAGAAGGGTCGGCACCTGGTGCCGCCGCGCCAGCTCGACCCACTCGGCGCGCTTGATGCGGCCGTCGGGCTCGGCCACGTTCATGAAGAACATCAGGGCCGTGCGCTCGCTGACGACCCGCTTGACGTCGTCGGCCGTCTCCACGTCGATCAACTTGACGCCGACGTCGGTGAGTTGGTTGTCGTAGCAGCTGTGGTGGGCCTTCTGAAGGAGGACTTCGTTCTTCATGCCGGCGGTGTCGGGGAGGCGCTTGACCAGCTTGGCGTCGCCGCGGGTGACGGCCGCCGCCGTGCCGAGCAGCAGCGCCCCCGCGGCCCCCGTGGTCACCAGCGCGGCCTCGACGCCCAGCAGCTTCGCGATCCGTTCGCCCACCTTGTCCTGGAGATCGACCAGGTTGACGAAGTGGCGCGCGGCGTCCACCCAGGCGGCGACGACCTCGGGCGGCATCAGCGAGCCGCCCAGCACCGTCACCGTGCCGGTGGCGTTGATGACGGGCTTGACGCCGAGGGCCTCGTAGACGCCGGGGCCGGTCGGAGCGGCCGGCGCGGGTTCCCCGGAAGCCAGCGCCCCTCCCAGGGCCAGACCTACTCCCGTTTGCAGCGCGCCACGTCGGGTCATTCGCTGATTGCTCCTGCGGGTCATGGTGTCACTCCTCACGGCGGTGATTCGCTTGCCCCGCCACGGTTACCCCCGTGCCGGGGTCGGCCGCCCCATGTGCCACAGCACCTCGCGCAGGCGGTCGGGGTCGGGCGGTTTCGCCAGCGAGTGGCGGAAGCCCGCGTCCCGGAGTTTCTTCCGTCGTGCCGCGCCGGCCTCCGCGGTGAGCGCCACGACGGTGGGCAGGCGTGGCAGCTCGCGGAGGGCAACGGCCAGGGCGTAACCGGCCGGGCACGGCAGATCGAGATCGAGGAAGACGACGTCCGGCTCGAGGGCGCTGGTGGCCCGGGGCGACTCCATCCCGGTACAGGCCACGCAGTGATCGGCGCCCCACTCGCGGAGGAGCCGGGCGAGGGCGCCCGCCGCGATCATGTCGTCGTCCACGATGAGGACGGCGAACCGGTCGCGGCGCAGGACGTCGCCGCTGCCGACGGGGGCCAGCAGTTCGCCGTCGGGCAGCCGGTACTCCCAGACGGTGTCCGAGGGGCGCAGCCGGCCCTCGCGCGCCAACTTGCGGAGCTGCCCCCGCTTGAGCGGCCCGAGGACTTCTCCGCCCTGGAGGCAGAACCAGCCCTCGAACGGGCGTTCGTCCATCATCACACGGTCCTTCGTGAATGAATGCGGGCCGTGATCGCCGGCCCCATTGCCACCCGGGGAGAGACAGACGACCCTTCATCCCGGGGACCGGCCCGCGGGGAAAGTTCTACCTGATCGGAACGTGCGACGCCAGCAGAAAAGTGAGTCCCCACGAAAAACCGCGCCCCGCCCAGCCGCTTGCGGCTTGGCGTTCGCGCAACCCCGGTTGCGCCCACGCCAAGCCGCAAGCGGCTGGACGGCCGCGCCGCGCTCCGGTCCTGGACAGCCGTGCCTGGGCGGGTTACGATAAGCGGGTTCCGGCCGGGGCGCCAAGGGCCGACGCAGCTCCTTCGCGATCCAACCCGGCGGAACGCTTCCATCGACTTTCCACTCGCTCGATCCCCATATCCCGCACCGGATCCCCTCGTCGCCCGCCGCGGGAGCGTCCTATGTTGAAAGCGCTCGAACGACTGGCCGGGGCCCCCTTCAGCCCACACAGGCACTGTTACCTGGACCTGCCGGAATTGATCTGGCTGCACGTCACGTCCGACCTGCTCATCGGCCTGTCCTACGTCGCCATCTCGCTGTCCCTGGCGTACCTCGTTTATCGCATTCATAATTTGCCTTTTTACGGCATGTTCATTGCCTTCGGGGTGTTCATCGTCTCCTGCGGCCTGACGCACTTCCTGGAGGTGGTGGTCGTCTGGGACGCACGTTACTGGCTGCAGGGGCTCATCAAGGCGCTGACCGCGGTGTCGTCGGTGGGAACCGCCCTCCTGCTGCCGCCGCTCATCCCCAGGGCCATCGCCCTCGTCCGCGCCGCCGAGTTGTCCGAGGGGCGCAGGCGGCGGCTGGAGACGACCAACGCCGAACTGGGGCGCCTCTACGAGCAGGTGAAGCAGCTCGACCGGTTGAAGACGGAATTCTTCGCCAACGTCAGCCACGAGCTGCGCACGCCGCTGACCCTGGTGATCGGCCCGACGGAGCGACTCCTCGCCTCGGCCGACTTGACGCCGGAGCAGCGGCAGTCCCTGAAGACGGTCGCTCTCAACGCCCGCACGGTGCTGAAGCACGTCAACAACCTGCTCGACCTGTCGCGCCTGGAGGCGAAGCGCATGGAGGTCCGTTACGCGGCCGCCGACCTGGGCCGGCTGGTGCGCCTGGGGGCGGCCCACTTCGAGGCGCTGGGGCAGGAACGGCGGATCGAGGTGCGCGTCGAGGCGCCGGAGTCGCTCCCCGCCCAGGTCGATGCGGACAAGGTCGAGCGCGTGCTGCTCAACCTCCTGTCCAACGCCTTCAAGTTCGCGCCCGACGGCGGCCGTGTCCGGGTGTCGCTACGGGCCGAGGGTGCGAACGCCGTCCTCACCGTCATCGACAGCGGGCCGGGTGTGGCGTCAGAGCTGCGCGCGGTCATCTTCGAGCGCTTTCGGCAGGGCGAGGGGGGCACGGGCCGGCCTCACAGCGGCACTGGCCTGGGGCTGGCCATCGCCAGGGACTTTGTCGAGCTGCACCGCGGCACGATCAGTGTCGGCGAGGCGCCGGAGGGGGGCGCCCTGTTCACCGTCGAGTTGCCCCTGGCGGCCCCCCTGGGGGCCACGATCGAAGAACCGGGGGATGGGGCGGGGAGCGCGGAGGCTGCCCGGCAAGAGGCGGCAGCCCTGCGGGCGCGGCCGGCCGAGGCCCAGGGGATGCGCGGCCGGGGCGAGGCGCTGGTGCTGGTGGTCGAGGATAACCCCGACATGCGCGACTTCGTGGCCGAGACGCTGGCGGGAGAGTTCCGCACGGCCACCGCCAAGGACGGCCAGGAGGGGCTTCAGAAGGCCCTGGAGCTGCGGCCCGACCTGGTGCTCAGCGACGTGATGATGCCGGGGCACAGTGGCGACGAACTCGTGCGACAGATCCGCGCCCGTTGCGAGTTGGATGGCGTGCCGGTGGTGCTGCTGACCGCCAAGGCCGACGACGAATTGCGGGTGCGGATGCTGCGCGACGGGGCGTCGGACTTCCTCGTCAAGCCGTTCGGGGCGGAGGAATTGCGGGCGCGCGTGAGCAACCTGGTGAGCATGAAGCGGACCCGCGACGTGTTGCGCCAGGACGCGGAGGACCGTCACGCCGGACTGGAGTTCCTGGCGCGCGAGGTCAGTCAGCGCAAGCACGAGGCGGAGGCGGCGCTGGAAGTGGCCCGGATGGCCCGCGAGCAGGCCGAGCACGCCGCCCGGATCAAGAGTTACTTCCTGCGCATGGTGTCGCACGAGTTGCGCACGCCGCTGACGCCCCTGATCCTCAACCTGGGCACCCTGCGGCGCGACCGTGTCAACCCCCTGACGCCGGCGCAGGCAACCCTGGTCGGGAAGGTCGCCGAGGCCGCCGGCCGCCTGCGCAACCTGATCGAATCGATCCTGGAGTATGCGGGTCTGCAAGGCGCCCGGCCTCCCGGTCCCGTCGAAGCCGTGGACGTGGCGGCGCTGGCGGCAGAGGTGACCGAGGAGGTGCGCGTGCGCGCCCAGAGCAAAGGGTTGGGGCTGCGGTTGACGGCCCCGGCCGGGCTGCCGGCGCTGCACAGCGATCGCCAGCTGGTGCGGATGGTGCTCGCGAACCTGCTGGACAACGCCCTCAAGTTCACCGAGCAAGGCGAGGTCGAGGTGACGCTGGCCTCGGTCGCGGGCGGCCTGGCACTGGCGGTGCGCGACACCGGGTCGGGGATCCCCACCGACCGGCAGCAGGCGATTT
>DATFNV010000546.1:0-2335 GCA_035266225.1 Gemmataceae bacterium | reverse complement strand
TGGCTTGAGGCCCTTGAGGAGGGCGATCTCGTCGCGGAGGCGCGCGATCTCCTCATCCCGCAGGTGGATGAGGTCGAGCAGGGTGAGGACAAGCGGGGTGCGCTCGGATTCGGGGATGTCAGGCAGCGCCAGGGTCATGCCCCATTCTACGCAGCAGAAAGCCCGGCGCAGCTGCTCTCCCCCAGACTTATTGGGCTGATACGAGATCAGCTTCTGAGCTTGGTTGCGCTTCCGCGAGGCATCCGGTTTTCACGCGAAGGCGGGCGGTTGGCAGGCCACCCGTCAAGGACAATCCGGGCGGAGCTACGCGCCGAACGCGGCGACGCGGGCCGGACAGGTCTCGCCGTCGGTCGGGTAGTCGTGCGACCGAGAAAGACGGCGCGCGTTACATTCGGTAGGGCGACGAGGAAGGAATCGGTGCTGACGCGAGGGGCGTCGCGACGCACGCCCGGCGGTTCCTGGGCCCGCCCGGCTCAGAGCCCTGGCGGCTCATGTCCCTTGAACTGCGGGTCGTACCCCGCGAACACCAGGGCCCCGAGCCGATCGACCGCGGTGAGGATTTTCCCAGGGACCTGAAGGGCTTCGAGCCGCAAGGTTTCCCCGAGGCCGTACAGCGTTGCTGCGACCTTGCGGTGGACCCGCTCCTGTCCCTTCGTGGCCTCCGCGTAGCGCCAGACCGCCTGGAAGAGCCCCTCAAATTCGTCCTCGGGAAAGGGCCCCGGGCGGTGCAGGGCCGCCTCGAAGCGGGCGTGCGCTTCCAGGACGCGCTCGGCCAATTGATCGTCATGGCTCATGACCGCCTCCGCGGGTGCCAGGAGTCGTTGTCGCCCTCTCCAAAGTGCGACTGCGGGTGAAACCGGCCGCGAAGCGCGGCCGCGCCTGACGGCGGCATTATAGCTTACCGGTGTTTCCAGGTCCGGGTGCCTGCTGCTTCGGGATCAAGTGCGACCGGCCAGCCGATTGCACAGAATGTGCGTTGCGGCATGCAACCACCTGCCGGGGCCCACTCTTCCGCCGACCACGCGCCGCCCCCTGACTCCCCTCACCGGAATTCGTCGTCCGCCGCGGCGGCTTCCGGCGCGCACAGCAGGAGCTTCCACTCACCCGCCTGGCCGGCGGCACGCTTCCGGCTCCACTGGGGCGGCTGTCCCTTCGGCGGCGTCACGCCGAGCACGTGGTAGCGCACGCCTTTAAGGACGACCTCGGCCCCGGCCTCGGGCGGCATGCCGCCCAGTTCGTCCAGACTCACCTCGATCAGGTCCACGTTCTTCATCCGGTCCTCCGGGGTCATTATGGCCCGAAACGGTCCCGGGCGCCAGGGCCGGCGTTCCGCCCTCAGAACAACTCTTCCAGGGCCTGCTCCTGCTCCTGGCGTGACGGCTCGGTGTAGCGCCAGATGTACTTGCTGGAAGTGTGCCCCGACAGCTTCATGGCGTAGCGGATGTCCTCCTTCTCGGCCGCCTTGCGCAGGGCGGTGTGCCGCAGCATGTGGGCCGACAGGTGGATGCGCTCGCCCTCGGGCAGGGTGGCGTTGGCCTGGGCGGCGATCTTCTTCAGGGCGTCGTCGATGTTCTGCGGGGCCAGCCGGCCGCCCGACTGCGACTGGATCAGCGGGCCCGGTTCCCGCCCCCGTACCTCCTCGATATAGCGGTCGAGGGCCTCGCGGGCCGGCTTGGCCAGGAGCAGTTCGCGGGTCACCTTCTTGCCCTTGCGGCGGATGTTGACCAGGTGCTTGTCCCGGTACTGGTCCAGGTCGAGGGCCAGCAGCTCGGAGACGCGCAGCGCTGTGTGCAGCAGGACGAGCAGGACCGTGTAGTCGCGCAGCGGGTTCTGGTTGGCGCGCTTGCTGAGGTGCATCAGTTGCTCGGCCGCCGACTTGAGGCGGTTGACTTGCAGGTCCTCGAGGCCGCGCCACTCCGGGTCTTCGACGGTGATTTCCTGGACGCGGGCGCAGGGCTGGCCGGCCAGGAAGGGGCGTTGCTTGTGGACCCAGGCGGCGGCGTGCTTGAGGGTGGCGAGCACGCGGTTGACGGTGGTGGGGGCGAGGCGGCGGTCCTTGAGCAGGTACTTGAGGAAGCCCTCGGTGAGGGAGCGGGTCCACTGGTCGGGGTGGTCGGTGCCGGCGGCGGCGGTGAGGTAGTTGAGGAATTCCTGGAGATCGCGTTTCTTGGCCTTGAAGGTGTTGCCGTCTTTGGGCCCGGCCTCGATGGCCATGTACAGCTCGAACCAGGCGGTGAGGCTCTGGCGGCGGTTGGCGGGGATCAGCGTCGAGGCGGTGGCATCCATCGGCTGCAACTCCCGGGCGGGCGGCTTGCGGGCCGGGCGCTGGGTGTCT
>DATFNV010000545.1:0-11311 GCA_035266225.1 Gemmataceae bacterium | reverse complement strand
GGCCGATGGTCGGGGTCGCCTCGCTCTTCAGCGACATCACCCCCTGCAACGCTCACCTCGACCGCCTGGCGCGCAAGGCTTACGAAGGGGTCCGCGCCGCCGGCGGAGTGCCGCAGCTGTTCGGCGCCCCGACCGCCTCCGACGGCATCATGATGGGCCACCAGGGGATGCGCTACAGTCTGGTGTCGCGCGAGGTGATTGCCGACAGCCTGGAAGTCGTCGCGGCCGGCATGAACCATGACGGCCTGATCGCGGTCGGCGGCTGCGACAAGAACATGCCCGGCTGCGTCATGGCGATGGCCCGGCTCAACATCCCGAGCCTCTTCGTCTACGGCGGCAGCATCCTGCCCGGCACCGGCCCCGACGGCGGCGACATCGACATCGTCAGCATCTTCGAGGCGGTCGGGCAGTACCAGGCGGGCAAGCTCGACGCCGAGGGGGTCTACCGCGTCGAGTGCGAGGCCTGCCCCGGGGCCGGCTCCTGCGGCGGCATGTACACCGCCAACACCATGTCCAGCGCCATCGAGGCGATGGGCATGTCGCTTCCCTACGACGCCGTCTACCCCGCCGTGTCCGCCGCCAAGGAACGCGAAACCTTCCTGGCCGGGCAGGCGCTGCTTCGCCTCATCGAGCGCGACGTCAAGCCTCGCGATGTCATCACTCGCAAATCTCTGGAGAACGCCTACACGGTGGTGCTGGCCCTGGGCGGCTCGACCAACGCGGTGCTGCACCTGATGGCCATCGCGCGCGAGGCCGAGGTCGAGTGGACGCTGGCCGACTTCGACCGCATCGGCGGCAAGGTGCCGCACCTGGCCGACCTGAAGCCGGCCGGACGCTACGTCATGAACGACCTCTACCGCGTCGGCGGCACCCCGGCCGTGATGAAGGCGCTGCTCGAGGCCGGCTTCCTGCACGGCGACTGCCTGACCGTCACCGGGGGGACACTGGCGCAGAACCTCGACAAGGTGCCGAGCATCTACCGGCGCAAGCAGAACGTGGTCAAGCCGCTGGCCGACCCCGTGTACCCCTCGGGACACCTGGTCATCCTGCACGGCAACCTGGCTCCGGAGGGGGCGGTGGCGAAGGTGGCCGGGCTGAAGAAGCGGAAGATCACTGGCCCAGCGAAGGTGTTCGACGGCGAGGAGGTGTGTTTCGCGGCCATCCAGAAGCGCGATATCAAGCCGGGCGACGTGGTGGTGATCCGCGGCGAGGGTCCGGTGGGGGGCCCCGGCATGCGCGAGATGCTGTCGGTGACGGCGGCGCTGGTGGGGCAGGGGCTGGGTGACTGCATCGGCCTGGTGACCGACGGCCGCTTCTCCGGCGGCACGCACGGCCTGGTGGTGGGGCACGTCGCGCCGGAGGCGTGGGTCGGCGGGCCGATCGCCTTCGTCAAGGACGGCGACCCGATCGCCATCGACGCCGACGCCAAGGCGCTGACGCTGGAGGTAGCGGAGGGGGAATTGGCGAAGCGGCGCGCGGGCTGGACCAAGCCGGAGCCGCGCGTGAAGCGCGGCGTGCTGGCCAAGTACGCGCGCACGGTGCGCTCGGCCTCGGAAGGGGCGGTGACGACGTGAAGCCGCTTGCGGCTTAGCGTTCGCGCGAACGCTAAGCCGCAAGCGGCACCGTCCGGCGATCAGACCCCCGTGTCCTCGGGCAGCGGGGGCGGCACGAGGTCGTGTTCCAACTCCCGGCCGCCGCAGAGGCGGAGGATGTCCCAGGCTTCGTCGGCCCGGTCGCCCGCGCGGACGCCGACCAGAACACGGCCGGCCTTCAGCTCGCGCTCGTAGAGGATGGCCTCGTGTTCCGGGAAGTCGAGGCCGACCAGGGCGCCGACGAGGCCGCCGCCGACCGCCCCGCCGACGACGCCCGAGACCACGCTGGCGATGGGCGGCAGGGCGATCAAGCCGCCCGCCAGGAACGCCCAGCCGAAGCCGGGGATGAGCACCGTGGCGGCGGCAATGGCCCCGCCGAGCAGGCCGCCCGCCACCGCCCCGTAGGCCAACCCCCGGCCCGCTTTCGACTCCCCGGTCACCTGCGCCGCCTTCGCGGCGTCAAGGTCGGTGACCTGCAGTCTCGCCTGTTCCTTGTGGTGCATCACCATCGTGATCTGGTGATTGGTAAAGCCCGCCCGGTGCAGCGCCTCAACCGCCTGGTGAGCGCTCTCCCGCGTGTCGAAGATGCCGACCAGTGTCGCGCGATGGGTTGCCGTCGCCATGACCCTCTGCCTCCCGATGCCGTCGGCCGTATCGCTGGCCATCGGGGACGGGACCGACGCCGACACCCGACTTGCCGCTGAGACAGGGTGCAAATCGGGTGCCGATTCGAGGGTAAGAGGAAGGGTCAGCGCGGCGGGAGGGAGGAGGCGGCGGCGCGCACCAGCACGCCGTGTAACCCGGCGAAGTCCACGGGCTTGTCGAGGTAGTAGGCGAAGCCGGCCTCTTCGCCGAGTCGGCGGCTCTCGTCGTCGCTCCAGCCGGTCAGGGCCACCAGGAGGACGCCGCGCAGAGCTTCCTGGCCGCGGAAACGACCGGCCACTTCGTAGCCGTCCATGTCCGGCAGGCCGAGGTCCACCAGGGCGATGTGCGGCCGGCACGCCGAGGCCACTTCCAGGGCCGCCTCGCCGGTGTGCGCCACGTCCACCCGATGGCCGCTCCGCCGGAGCAGCGTCGCCAGGCTGAAGGCGACCAACTCGTCGTCCTCGACGAGCAAGACGTGCAGCGCCGTCGGGGAGGTCGCGGGTTGGGGGGCGGACGGCACGATCTCTTCCTGGCGCATGCCATTCTCCTGAGGAGTGTAATCCCTCGCACGGCCCGGCCTCGAGACCTGCGGGGCCGCGCGAGGAGCATTCCCGCCGGACCCGTCAGTCATAGGTCACGTTTCGGGCCGGGTCAAGAAAACGATGGCAGAGGTCGCCTTATTTTCGCGACACGGCAAGGCGGAGCGCCGCAGGTCAGACCGGCGCCGGCGCGTCCTTCGGGTGGACGTCCAAAACGGTCACCAGGCGGGTGACCACGAAGATTTCCCAGATGGGAGGCTGGACATTGAGGATAGCCAGCCGTCCGCCGGCCGCGCGCAGCTGCTTGTGGAGGGTCAGCAGGACCGACAGACCGATGCTGCTCAGGAAGCGGACGTTCTCGAAGTCCAGGGCCACGTCGGAGCGGTCCAGGCCCTCGATCAGCCGGTACAGCCGCTGACCGGGGGCGGTGTCGCCGGCGCTGCCGAGGTGGGCGTCGCTGACACGAATTACCGCCCTGGGGCCGTCGAAGGTCACGTTCTGGGGGTGGCTGGGGGTATGCAACGGCATGGTCACGCCTCTTCTCTGTAAAGGGTGTTCGCAGAGTTTCTGTCCGGTGAGGCAGGGTGGGCAGGCAGGGGTATTCAAAGCGAATATTACTTTAACCGCCGGCGGCTGACGGGTCAAGCATCGACCTAAGTTTTCTTGATGAAGAATTGCGGACAGGAGATTTGAAAAGGGGAAAAAAGAGTCCCGCCGGAGCAGCTTCGGCGTCGCCCAATCACCGAAGTCGTTCAACGGCGGGACCGAATATGAAGATACCAGGTTGGCACAGGCCGTCAAGCAACAAATCGAAAAAAGCGCCCCGTCGGCCGTCCGCTTGTCACGGGGCTTCCGCTGGACCTTCCGAGCTGTCGAGGGGCACCGACTCCGGCAGGGGAACGCACACGCGGGCCAGTTCCACGCGGGCCGGCCGGGCGAGGGCCCGCGGCAGGCGCGCGCTGAGCCGGAGCAGAGGGGCCGGGACCACGCCCCGCAGGCCGCCGCGCGGCCGCGGGAAAACGCCCGCCTCGGCGGACTGGACGTCGTCCACCGAGTAGAAGCAGCGCGGGTCGAACCCCTTGATGATGGCCACGACCCCGGCCAGTTCCTTGCGCGGGATGACGGTCAGCACGACGGTGACGGGGCCGGCCGCCCCCCGGCCCTCGAGGGAGGTGACGCCGTAGTGCGCCGCCCGCAGCCGCTCCGCCAGCCCGACTGCCTCCCGGGCCGTGATGACTCGGACGACCAGGGTGCCGATGCCCAGGCGCTTCTCGACCAGGACGCCGAGGAAATTGCCGGCCGTGAAGCCACCCGCGAAGCCGAGGTAGCAGCCGAGGTTGCTGAGGTTCTGCATGATCTGGCCGATGGCGAACAGCCAGATGCTGACCTCGAAGAAGCCGATGGCCGAGGCGAGCACCTTCTGGCCGCGGCCCAGGCAGATGATGCGGACCGTGCTGAGGGTCACCACACACAGTTCCGCCACGAAGACCAGGCCGGGCAGGAAGGGCGACACGGGGGCTGTGGAGTCGGCGAACACGAGCACGGCGGCTCCCTCCTGGATGGACGGACGGCGACACCGACATGGACCGGGAAACGAGCGGGGCGTTTTAGCCACGGCCCGCGACCCCCGCAAGGCCAACTGCCCGGCCCGCGGCGGTTGGCCTTGACCCCCCGCGCGGCCGCGGTAGCCTGACCTCATGGTCGCCGAAGGAAGCACTGCCGCAGCCGCCCCGGAATCGACATCGAGCGAAGACTCGCCCCTGCTCTCCGCGCTCCCCTGGTGGGCGCTCCCTTTCCGCGCCTTACGGCACCGCAATTACCGGCTTTACTTCTTCGGCCAACTGGTCTCGGTGATCGGCTCGTGGGTGCAGACGACGGCCTTGATGTGGCTGGCCTACCGCCTGACGGGCCAGTCGCAGTGGCCGGCGCTGATCGCGACGGCGCAAATCCTGCCGACGTTCTTCCTGGGCGCCTGGGGCGGGGCGCTGGCCGACCGCGTGTCGAAGCGGGCGCTCATCTTCACGACGCAGGCGGCGCTGCTGCTGCTGGCGGTGCTGCTGGGCGGCCTGGTGCTGAGCGGGCACGTCACGACCTGGCAGCTGCTGGCCATCAGCCTGGCTGTTGGCGTGGTCAACGCCATCGACCTGCCGGCGCGGCTGTCGTTCGTCATGGACATGGTCGGGCGCGAGGACCTGGTCAACGCCGTCGCCCTCAACTCTCTCTTGTTCAACGCGGCGCGGGTGATGGGGCCGGCGATCGGCGGGCTGATGCTGACCCGCCTGGGGCCGGGACACTGCTTCCTCATCAACGGCCTCAGCTTCGTCGCCGTGCTGGCGGCGCTGGCGCTGATGGACGTCAGCGGCACGTCGCGCAGCCCGCCGCGGCCCGGCCTGCGGGCGCTGCTGGACGGCTGGGGCCACGTCGCCCGCCGGCCGGCGCTGGCCTGCCTGATGGCGATGACCGGGCTCATTTCGCTGTTCGGCTGGCCGTTCCTGACCCTGCTGCCCGCCCTCGCCGACTCCACGCTCGCCGGACAGGGGACGGCCCTGACGGAGGCGCCGGGGGCGGACGCCCTGGAGCATGGCGCGGGCTACAGTCAGCTGCTGGTCGGCACCGGTTGCGGGGCGCTGCTGGCGGCGTTCACGTTGGCGGCGTTCTCCGGGCCGCGCTGGCGCCGGCCGTTCCTCATCGCCGCGGTGGCGGCGGCCGCCGCCGGCCTGTGCGGCCTGGCATTGGTCCGGGAGATGGTGGCGGCGGTGGCCGGCTGCGCGGTCGTGGGGTTCGGCCTGGTGCTGTTCAACGCCACCAGCCAATCGATGGTGCAGCTCAGCACCAACGACGATAACCGCGGCCGGGTGATGGGTATCTGGTCAATCATCATCTGCGGGGCCATGCCGCCGGGCAACCTGTGCGTCGGCTGGGGGGCCGACACCTGGGGTGTGTCGCCGGTGCTGGCGGGGGAAGGCTTGGCCTGCCTGGCGTCGGCCGTCGCCGTGCTGGCGCTGTTGGTGGTGTGGGACCGGGTCCGGGTTTTGGGCGGAACTCGGGAGTCGTAACCGCCACGTTACGACTCCCGAACCGATGGATTGCCCCGGGCCCCGCTCATCCCTTGGGCGGTGGTGCGGGCCGGGGGTCGGGCATGTCGTCGCTCCGCGCGCCGTTCGGGGGAGTGCTGCCGTTGGCCGGCGCCTCCGGCGCCAGTCGCGCCACGTACTCCGGCATTTCCACCCCACCGATGTCCTTCATGACCTGCATCATCGGCGGCATGACGCGCGCCAGGCTTTGCAGGAACTGGGCGGTGTTGGTCGTGCCGGTGCCGTGGCCGTTGCCGTTCTCCCACACGACCACCTTGTCGAACTTGATGTTCGAGATCGCCTGCGCGGAGGAATGAGCGAGGGCGTCGAGGTGTTCGAGCATCAGCAGCTGGAAGGCCTGCGGGGCGCCGCCGCACGCCTCGATGAGCTGCCGCAGGCCGTCGGCCTTCTTGGCCAGCATCTCGTACTGGCCGCGGGCCTCGGCCTGGAGCTTGGCGAAGATGGCCGACGCCTGCCCCTCGGCCTCGATGCGCCGCTTCTCGGCCTCGGCCTCGGCCTCGACGATGACGCGGGCCTTTTCGGCCTTGGCCGGCGCCTCGACGGCGGCGCGGCGCTCGGCCTCGACGCGCTCGGCCTGGGCCAGGGCCGCCTTGGCCATGGCGCGGTTCTGGGCCTCCTGCACGGCGGCCTCGGCCTCGCGCTTGCGGGTCTCACCCAGCTGGTACGCCTCGGCCTGCTTGACCTGCAACCCGGCCTGGGAGCCGGCCACGCGCGCCTGGGCCTCGGCCTCGCCGGCGATGGCCTTGGCGTTGGCGTCGGCCAGGGCGATGCGCATGGCCCGCTCGGCATCCTTGACCTGGGCCTCGCGCTCGAAGCCCGCCGTCTGCTCGCCGACCTTCTGCTCCTTGTCCAGTTCGGCGATGCGCACCGCCTGCTGCCGCTGCGTTTGCTTGATCTGGGCGTCGCGCTCGAAGCCCGCCGTCTGCTCGCCGACCTTCTGCTCCTTCTCCAGCTGCGCCAGGCGTACCTGCTGCTCGCGCACCGCCTCGCGGGTGCCGATCTCGCGCAGCTTGAGGGCGTTGGCCACCGAGATCTGCTTCTCGCGCTCCGCCTCGGCGATGCCGATGTTGCCGAGCTTCTCCTGCTCGGCCACGTCCACCTTGGCCTTCTGCACCGCCTGCGAGGCGGCCTTGCGGCCGATGGCCTCGATGTAGCCCGACTCGTCGGTGACGTCGGTAATGTTGACGTTGATCAGCACCAGGCCGATCTTCTTCAGCTCCGGCTCCAGCGACATCAGGATGCTCTGCAGGAACTTGTCGCGGTCGCGGTTGATCTCCTCGATGTGCATCGAGGCGATGACCTGGCGGAGCTGCCCGAAGATGATGTCGCCGGCCTGCTGCTTGACCTCGTCGGTCCGCAGGCGCAGCAGGCGGATGGCGGCGTTGGTCATCGTCTCCAGGTCGGTGCCGATGGCCACGGTGAAGACGCTGGGGACGTTGACGCGGATGTTCTCCGCCGACAGCGCGCCCTTGAGCGGGATCTCGATCTGGATCGGCTCCAGGCTCATGTAGGCGTGGTCCTGGATGAGCGGCCAGACGAAGGAGGCGCCGCCGTGGATGCAGCGCGAGGTGTTGCCGCCGCCCACCTTGCCGAAGATGACCAGCACCTGGTCGCTGCGGCAGCGCTTGTAGCGGTTCACCACCAGCAGCAGAGTGCTGAAGGCGAAGATGGCGACGAAGACGACCAGCACGACCCACCATTCGAGTCCCGGCGGCAGATCGACGGCGAAAACGGCTAGCTTAGACATGGGTGGCTTTCTCCGTTTCAGGAGCGGGTGCGACTTCCACCGTATCGCGGCCGATGACGGCGGTAACGACGATCTTGGTCCCGTTGGCGAGTGTCGGGTGCGCGGTGACGGCCTGGCACTCGACGGTGCGGTTCTGCAGGTTGAGCTGGACCTTGCCGACGCCCTCCTTGTTGCCGGGCACGGTCAGGTACACGGTGCCGCTCTTGCCGACGGCCCGCTCGATGCGGGCGGTCCCCTCGGCGTTGAGGCGGGCCAGGGAGCGCATCACCCAGGCCACCAGGAACATCGCCCCGGCGCCCGCGGCCAGGGCCACCGCCAGGACCAACCAGGGATCGCGCGTGCCCTGCGAGGCCGCTAGCCCCGCCAGGCCGAAGAAGGTCAGGGCCGCGACGAGGGTGCGGAAGGTCAGGACGCCGACCAGCCAGTTGCTCGGCCCGGCGTGGTGCGGCGCGTGGCCGTGGCCGTCGTGGCCGTCATCGCTCGGGGCGTCATGACCGGGGGCGTCATGACCGGGGGCGTCGTGCCCACCCATGTCGTGCAACTCAGGGCCGCCGATGTCGTGGCCGTCCCCGCCAACGTCGTGGTGCCCCCCCAGTCCGAATAGGCTGAGGAGGAACTGCAACAGCATGACAGTCCCGCCGAGCAGGAAACAGACCAGGAAGACGTTGTGCAAGACTTCGGGGTGCATGACCACAGCCTCCCTCGAAGGACAGGATGCCCGGTGCGGCGACGCTCAACGTGGAGATGAACGAGACTCATGATCGTCGTGGAGAGAGCCCCCGTCAACACAATTCACGGGCAGCGGCGCGGGAAACGGGGCAGGCGCCCCGTTCCCTGCGGGTTGTGCGGCCCCGCGCCGCCCAGTCGCCGTCGTCTCGGCAGGAACGCCTGTCCACGTCGTTCGCCGAGTCCCGAAGACTCTGGGCTCCCGTTGGTAATTCGCTGGAAACCCGGTCTTCTTGGAAGAAGAATCCGGGAACCTGATCGTCGAAAAACTGTGAGCGGAAAGAGGCGGGGCTCACTTCCCCGCCGCGCGGCCCGCCGTCGGATCATCGGAGGAATCGCCGCCGATAGTCAATTCGTTGACCAGCGCGGCCGGGTCCCCGCCCCCGCCATTCCCCGGCACCTCGTCGGTGACTGATCGGAGGGCGACTGACAGTAGGGCGCGGCCGACCTGCTCGGGCGAAGGAGAGAGCCCGGTCGATGCGGCGATCCTGGCGGCGAGATCTTCGAGCTTGCGCCAGTCCTGAGCGCTGAGCGGAATCTGCCCCGGTGGGGCGGCGGCCTCCGAACCGGACGCCGCGCCCTGAGATCGGAGGCGTTTGAACAATTCTATCCGGACCGCGTACAGGGCGATTGGGGCCAGACCGCTCGGCACTGTCACCGCCGAGGGCTCGGCCCCGAGAGCCCTCGCCACCTCGTCGGGATCCAGTCGCTGAACCGTCGATGGGGTGGTGCGGATTGGTTTCAGCGTGGACTCCACGACGCGAAGCTTCTTTGGGATCATCACGACCTCCTTTCAGGCCGGGTCGAAGCGGCGGACACGGTAGAACTGGTTCTCGAACTCGAAGGCGACCTCGCCCTGTTTCGTCTCACGGCCCATGCGGTGCAGGAATTCCCTGAGCCGCGGCAGATTGCTCCGGAACTCGGCCGAATTCTTAACATGCGAGTAGACGATCACCGGATTTTCGAGGATGATCTTACCCTCGTCGTTGAGCCACGCGCCCTCGGCCGGGAGGGCAGTAGCTCCGCCGTTGATCTCTGAGAGCAGTCGGATGGCGTCGAGCACCCAGCGGCGTTGAGTTCCTATTTCCTGATCGTCCTTGTCCTTGTTCGGGATGTAGACCGTGAAGCACTGGACGCTGAAACCGGGATCGGCGCCCATCGCCGTGGCCAGATCGAACGGCTCATCCCCGCCGGGTCGTGTCGGCTGTTCCATCCTTGTTCCTCCTGAATAATCCTACCCCTTTCGGCCCTGGAACACCAGCAAGACGGAGACCCGCCTGACGGCCTGCCGGGCGTCGTTACGTCGCTGGCCAGGAGAAAGACGAGAAGGCGCGGCATGGCAGCCTCCGCCGACGCTCCCATCCTGTGGCTTGCCCCATATCCGTATCATGACCAGGGAGGGAAATCAACCCCGCGGTCGCGCCGAGAAAGGGACGGTCATGAGCAATGCGGGCAGTGCCATCGCCGGGGCCACCTGGGGCCAGGAGGGACGGTTCCGCCGCCCGCTCTACGACTCGTACTGCTTCTCGCGCCTGCCCGCGACGATCAAGTACCTCCTCCTCGGCCGCGACGAGGACGGCGCCCGCGCCCTGCCCGCCGACACCTGGGCCGGCCTGCCGCAGCAGTACGACGCCGTCGTACTGCTCTTCATCGACGCCTTCGGCTGGCACTTCTTCGAGAAGTTCGCCGGCGACTACCCGTTCCTGCAGCGCTTCCAGCGGCAGGGGCGGGCCACGCCGATCACGTCGCAGTTCCCCTCGACGACCGCCGCTCACGTCACCTGCATCCACACCGGCGTCCCGGTGGGGCAGAGCGGCATCTTCGAGTGGTTCTACTACGAGCCGCGCGCCGGCGGCGTCATCGCCCCCCTGCCGTTCTGCTACGCCGGCGACAAGCAGCGCGACACCCTCAAGCAAGAGGGGCTGACCGCGGCCGACATCTTCCCCCCCGGCACCCTCTACCAGGACCTGGCCGGCCAGGGCGTCGCGTCCTACGTCTTCCAGCACAGCGACTATACACCCTCCACCTATTCCGATTATGCCTTTCGCGGCGCGGAGAAAGTCTGGCCCTTCAAGACGCTGGCGGAGGGGCTGACAAACCTGGTGCATCAGCTGAAGGCCCCGGCCGACGCGGCCAAGCGCTACTTCTTCCTGTACACCGACGGCATCGATCACCTCGGCCACAAGTACTGCCCCGATTCGGACCAGTTCGCCGCCGAGGTGGACGCGGTCTTCACCCTGCTGGAGCGGCTCTTCTACCAGAAGGCGGCGGGAAAGGTCGGCAACACCCTCGTGATGATGACCGCCGACCACGGGCAGGTGTGCGTGGATCCGCGGCGCACGCTCTACGTCAATCGCCTCCCGGAATTATCCGACATCGAGAACTACCTGCGGCGCAGCCCGCGCGACGGCCAGCCGATCAAGTTCGGCGGGTCCTGCCGCGACCTGTTCCTGTACGTCCAGGACGAGGCGCTGGACGAGGTGTACGCCAAGCTGCGCCGGGCCGTCGGCGAGCGCGGCGAGGTGTGGCGCGTGGACGACCTGCTGCGCCAGGGCTTCTTTGGCCCGGCCCCGAGCGAGCGCCTGCGCAAGCGCCTGGGCAACCTCGTCATCCTGCCTTACGACGGCGAGTCGGTCTACTGGTACGAGGAAGGCCGCTTCGACATGCACTACCTCGGCCATCACGGCGGACTCACCCCAGCCGAGATGGACACCGGGGCGTACCTGCTGCCGATGTGACTCACGACGATACGGGTGTCCGTTTAGCGGCGGCTCGCAGAGCCGCGCTCCTCGCGCGCTGGTAGTGACCCGATTTATCGGGTCGGAGTAGTTCTACTGTAACCGATTCTGGGACTTGCTGGGCAGTTGAGCTTGAGGAGTTGCGCCGAGAAAAGTCAGTAGAAGCTCCACATGAGCTTGAGCCATCATCACGGTAACACAACCTCAACGGTAGTGGGGATGCTCAAGC
>DATFNV010000544.1:0-15706 GCA_035266225.1 Gemmataceae bacterium | reverse complement strand
GCCCGGGCCTTCTCCTTGTCGTTGTTGGCCGGCTTCACGAGGTACTCGGCGAGGGCCGTCACCGAGGCTTCCGCCTCCGGCGGCGCCTTCAGGGCGTGGCGGTCAATGGCCGCGAACGGATTCGGCGCGGGGTCGGCAGCGGCCGGGAAGGCGCCGACGGTCAAAACGAGGAGCGTTGTCAGAGAAAAGTGGCGAGTCATTTCAGCTTCCCTTTGACAAGAGGTCGCGTGGCCCCGGCCGCGGGGCCGTGGGCCATCTGCTCACCAATCACGCCATTCTGGGGGGTGCTCCCGAGGTGAGTCAACGAAAATGCACCTACTGCCATGCCGATTTCAGCACGCTCACTTTCAATTCGCTCACCTTGGCCTGGCCCCCCTTCGCCGACAGAGCCAGCGAGCGATTGTCTACCGGCACCAGCACACCGGCCGACAGCGCCACCTGACCGTCGTTGCCGAACACCTCAACCGAGCCGCGATCCACGAGGATTTGCAGCCGCACCGAGCCATCCTTGCGCGGCTTCAAGGGCGCCGCCTTGCCCTGGCAGTTCACCTCGCCCTTCTTCACGTCGTAGACCACCGGCACGCCGCGCACGCTGAAGATGATCTGCTCCGTTCCGCCCGGCCGGAACTCGGCGCCGAAGTCGAACAGCTCGCCTTTCACCTCGGCGAGCGGGTTCGCCCCCGGCTTCAGCGTCAGGTCGGTCCAGGAGTGTTTCCTGTCGTGCAGCGCTTCGATCTCCTTGACCGGTACGGCGAACAGGCGGATGCCGTCCTCGGTGCTGCGCAGGGTCAGCTCGACGGGCACCGTCATCTGCTGGTTGAACGGCTGGCCGGGGAAGGCGATGCCGTTGCCCCAGCCGATCTGAACGCGGCGGCCGTCCGGGGCGCTGTCGTAGGTCTGGGCGGCGTAGAAGTTGCCGTACCACACCTGGTGCTTTCCCGATTCCTTGACGAACTTGGTCCCATCGAACTGGCCGATGAGGTACTGGCCGTCCGCGGCGGACAGCACCCACTTGACCGTCTTCGCGTCGCCATCGACCGGCAAGGGAAACAGGTCGGGGCACTCGTAGAAGCCCGCGATGCGACTCTGGAACTCCCACTTTTTCAGGTCGGGGGAGGCGTAGAAGGCCACGTCTCGCCCCCCGCCACTCTCGTCGTACACGGCCATGACCCACTTCTTGCTCGCGGCGTGCCAGATCAACTTCGGGTCGCGGCCGCCATGCTTGACGACGGGGTTGCCGTCGTGTTCGGCCCAGGTGCGGCCGCGGTCGTTGCTGTAAGCGATGCACTCGCCACGGCCGGTGCTGGTGAAGGCACACACCAACAGTGGCCCTTTGCCCTTGCGCCAGCCGGAAGTGTTGTTGTGATCGACCACGGCGCTGCCGGAGAAGCACCAGTCGCCGTAACGCCTCGGGTGCAGCGCGTCGGGCAGCTCTTGCCAGTGGAACAGGTCGGTGCTGACGGCGTGGCCCCAGTGCATGTTGCCCCAGTCCCAGCCGTAGGGGTTGTGCTGGTAGAACAGGTGCCACTCGCCGCCGGCGTAAACGAGGCCGTTGGGGTCGTTCAGCCAGCCGCGGCGCGAGGTAAAGTGGAATTGCGGACGATGTTTCTCGCGATACAGGTCGGCGGCGCCGGCGACCTCGTCCGACGGCGTGACCGCCTCCAGCGCCTTCGACCCGTCGGGCAGCTTCGTCTCGATGACGAGCTTCTTGCCGCGGAAGGGCGACACCTCGGCGAACGCCCAGAAATCGGGCTTCTCCTCGGCCAACTCGATATCGAACTCGCGCACCGTCTCGCCGCCGACCTCGAAGCGCACGCGCCGCTTCGCGGCGCCGTTCTTGACCGGCAAATTCAGGTAGCGCTTGTCGATGGTGATCTCGCGGCACAGCGGCTCGGAGGTACGCTTGCGGTCGCCCTGGACGATGTGATCGATGTTGATGTGTCCCCAGCCGCCGGTGGCGTCGTCCACGACCTGGATGACGGCGCTCTTGCCCTCCAGGTCGGCCACGTCCCAGGCGTGCCAGTCGAGCGCCTCACTGCCGCCCGGCTGGTCGTTGGGGCCGGTCGCGGTGCGGACGACCTTATCGTCCACGAGCAGGTTGATGCACGTCTTGCCGGGGTACTTGCCGCCGCCGATGAGGAAGTTGATATATTTGCGCTCGACCTTGAACGAGGGCGAGGTCAGGGTGCCGGTGGACTTGTCGCCGCCGTTGAAACTGTTGACCAGCCCCTTGCCGAGGAAGCCGGACACGGGCATCTGACCGGGAAGGGCGCCGCGGGCCGGCCCCTTGCCGAACGCCTCGCCGGTGGTCTTCCAGTCGCCGTAGGTTTCGCCCTCGAAGTCGGCGATGAGGACGTCCGGCCGGTCGGCGGCGGTCGCCAGAATCGGTAGGCAGAGGAGAAGGAGGGCGGCCCAGGTGCGCGGCAGGTACACGGCAGGATACCTCGTCGGGAGGGAGGGCGCATCCAGCGATCATTGTACGAGTTGGCCATGGCTCAGCCGTCACTCGGACGGGCGCCGCGTAACCGCACGGGCTTAAACGACGAGTCGGCCGTCTTGTCGAGGAATCGCAGCCCTTGCCCGAAGACGGCGCGGGGTGCCCAGCGCAGCGCTTTCGCCCAGGCGGGGCTCGCCTCATCTCGGTGCCAGGCGACGTGCGCCAGGGCGTAACCGAGCATCGGCTCGGAGAGATATTCCGGCCGATAGAGCTTGCTACCGGGCCAGTGGCTCAGCTGCCCGGTCGATTTGCGCGGGTTGTTGGCGAGGAAGACGCCGAAGCCGTGGAAGACGGCGGTGAGGTCCGTGAGCAGTTCGTTGTCGAAGGCGTCAGCGTCGGCCCGCCGCTCGCCGAGCAGCCGCTGGTGAGCCAGTTCATGCGCCATAACGCCGACGAGGTCAGCGGGGCGGTCGAGGCCCCCCTTCTCGATGCGGATGACGCCGCGCTCCCACGGCTGCTCAGCACCCGACCACGTCCCGGCGGCAATCCCGAGGCTCGGGTCGAGCGCGTGCAGCGAGGTGGGCTTCGCGTCAAAGAATTGCAACTCGAGGGCGTCCGGCTCCACGCCCATGTACTCGCAGACGCGGCGGAACATGGCCTGGGCGGCCTTCGGCGAGCCGTCCCACGGGTCGGGGAAGTATTCCTCGGTGGGTAGGATGACGGGCCGTTCGAGGAGGACGTGCAGGCCGAACTGCCCAGTGAGCCAGCGGAGGCGATCCTCAACCCACGGCTTTGCAGCGGGGTCGCATGGGCAAGTAGGGCGGAACCAGCCGAACATTGTGGCCTCCTCATTCGGCACACCGCATCCTGTCGATCAGAAGGGCTTCCCTTCCTCGTCAAACCAGCTTGCTGGGGGCGGAGATTTCTTCGCCAGGCGTTTCAACTTGGCGTACGGCGGCAGAGGAGGCACTCCTTTCCTGCTGACGCCGCCGACGTTCTGACTTGACCTGTTTGCCGGGGCGGGGCGGATTACGAGGGCATTCCCTTCAGCGCTGATCTCCACTTCGCCACTCAGGCCGGCCTGCTCGAGGAGCGCGTCGGGAATCCGAATCCCATGCGACTTGCCGATGCGAATGATATGCGCTTTCAGGGTCCGTCCCTCCCGATGCTTCAATCGTAACGGCCCTGTCCGGCTCAGGCAATCTCGTCCCGATGGCTCTCTTCCGGCCGCGTCAAGAAGCCCCAGCGCAGCGCCTGGTCCTGCACGTAATTCTTCCCCAGGGTCAGCGCTGTCACCGCCTTCGCCATCTCGTATCCCAGGTAAAACGCGTGGGGCGGGTCGATCTCCTCGCGCGACCCCATCTGCTGGAACAGGTCGAACGGATCGACCCCTTGCAGATACATCTTCCCGTTGATGACGTGGATCAACCCGCGCTCGGCGAACAGGCGGAAGTTGCGGTCCGTCACGCGCTCCGCCAACTCCGTCAGTGTCGCTTCGCCGTGTTCCTGCAAGCGCGGGTCGCGCAGCAGCACCAGGTCCGGCTCCAGATGCTTCGGCAGCACGCGCTGGGTGACGGCGTGATACACCAACCGCCGCGCCAGCGCCAGCTCGCGCACACACGATCGGCACCAGTTGATAACCTCCGTGGTCAGCACGCTACGGATGCCCAGCTCCTGGCAGAAGCCGAGCAGCACGAGGTTGATGGCGGCGGAGTCGGCGTCGGTCAATTCCGTCAAGTTGCCCACACCCATCATCATCTCGGCTTGCGGGTAGCGGCGGCGCACTTCGAGATAGCGCCCCAGCGACGTAGCGAAGCCAAAGCCGATCGGCTCGATCACGGGGTCGATGCGGAACGGCACGCCCCATCCCGTCAGCGCCTCGACGGTGCGGTCCAACCCCTCCAGCGTCGCCGGCACGTCGGGCACTGCCACGACCTCGCAACCCCACGACCGCGCCGCCACCAGGTTCGTGCTGTTGACGCTCAGCGCCAGCTCGGCGCCGGCCTTCACCGCGGCCTCGACCTCGGCGGGGTCGAAGCTGTCGATCGACACGCGCAGCCCGGCGTCGCGCAGCGCCTTGACCGCGTCGCCGGCGCCGGCCCACGTCGCGGCGGGGTCGCAGCCCACGTCGATCAGGTCGGCCCCCTCCTCGCGCAGCGCCTCGGCCTTGGCCAGCAGTTCGGCGGGCGGCAGGCGCGGGGCGTGGTTGATCTCGGCGAGAATCGCGATGTCGTGAGCGCCGTATCCGGGCGGCGGCCCCGCCTGCTTGCCGAAAAACGCCGCCAGGTCGCGCAGGTCCTTCGGCCCCCGTTCGACGGCTACCTTCGCGACCGCCTCCACCGCCGCCAGGTCGCCGGCGCACCAGCCGGGTAGGACGACGCGGTCAATGGCGGGCGGAACGGTGAGGTGGCGCGCGACCCACGGCGCCGTCATCAGGGCGGCGACGGTGATCGGCAGCACGGCAACGCTGGGCTCGAACCCGGCCTGCGGGGCGAGGTCGGCGAGCGCCCGCCGCAGCGCCGGCTCGGCCAACTTACCGGTGACGAAGAGGATGTGCGGCATGATCGATCGATAAAGATTACGTCCCGCGGCGGTTGGCGTGGCGTTGAAGCCCGAAACGCCGCGATCAGGTGCGGCACTTGGTTCGGCGGCAACTACCCCAGGCTCTCCACAGAACACCCCGGCCCCTCACCTTGTCTGCTACTCATAAGGTGTAGACTCATTGTGTTCATCCGCTCAAACTGCCTAACGATGCAAGACAACCCCCTGAAGCGGTTTGGCGAACGAGTGCGGGCCCTGCGAGTGCGAACTGGATTGAGCCAAGAAGCTCTCGCGGCCCAAGCGGGAATTCATCGGACTTACATGGGCGGCGTGGAGCGCGGGGAACGCAACATTAGCCTGAGAAACATCGTTCGTCTGGCCGCGGCTCTCGGCGTTCACCCACGAGACCTGTTCGACGAGCCGGAAGCACAATGACAACCAACCCCTATTCTGGAATGCCAGAATCGTCCTGGCTCGGCATTACGCACGAACTTGTCAGCCAACACCCGCTGAAGCCAGCCAGATTGCTGGAAGCGGCGCTCACCGCGTGGGCTACGCTCTGGCAAACAACCGTAGGGGCCGGCCCGCTTTCCGTAAAACTCACAGACCTCAAAGTTCCTGCCACGATTGTTGGCTATTTCTTTGAAATCCTTCTTGCCCGCGAATTGGAGCGCGCCGCCCCAAAACTCTGGCGCGGAAACCAATCCAAAGACGAAAAGGATCTCGTCTACCTTCCAGACCCAGCACTCTCTGTCGAGATCAAGACCTCCGGCCAAGCGGGCTTCAAGGTTTACGGAAACCGAAGCTATGGCCAAAAAGCGGGGAGCGAATTCCTCGTCAAGAAAGAGAAATCGGGGTTCTACATCACGGTTAACTTCTTCAATCAAACTCTGACTCTGATCCGATTCGGCTGGATTGACGCTGCCGACTGGGACCCACAGGAATCACCGAGGGGGCAAATGGCGGGCCTGAAAAAAGCCGTTTATGACTACAAGCTCATCCCAATCCCCGGCTCCTATCGTCAAAAAGCACCCGTCTTGCTGCTTGACGGTGTCGGCCCAGCAACTGAGGCACAATTCGCCGAACTCGGCATCAGGACTATTGGCGACCTCCTCAGCTTCAAAGGAGAACTTCCTAAACGCCTTACCCGCCTTATGGAGAAGAACCGGAGCCTCTTGGATACATGCGCCGATATTCCGCCTCATTAACCGAAGAGCCTCGACCGTTTGTCGGCAAGAAATCTGTCAATTCGTCTCGCCGCAAGTTCACAGTAAGCGGGTTTGACCTCAATCCCAAGAACTCGTCGTCCATGCTCGAGGCAAGACACAGCCACAGTACCTGACCCAATAAATGGATCGAGCACCAAGTCCCCCGGATTCGAGTACCCGAGCACGATTCGATTCACGAGATCCAAAGGGAACTGCGCGGGGTGTGGAGTTCTCTCCGGAGAGGCGCGATCTTCTCCTGAAGTCACCTTTGCTATCTGCCACACATCCGACGGGTTTTTGCCGATCGTATTGCACCTCAGCTTGCCGTTTTTCTTTTGCTTCGGGTACTTCACGTCGGGGTCTCGGATGATATCGAGATTGAATGTGTAGCTCTCTGGATCCTTGACGTACCAAAGAAGTTTTTCATTCCTGGGGGATAAAGCCTTCCGAGCCGCTACTCCGGCACCGTAGTTCCACACGACTTCCTGGATCAAGTAAAATGGCGATCTGTTCCAAAGCAGATACGGCAGCGGGATGGCTTTCGCCCTCCCCGGGATTTCTACGTATCCGACGTTCAGCCAGAATGCGCCGTCGGGTCGCGTGATTCGATGGACCTCCTTCATCCATTGCTCACACCAAGTTAGGTATTCCTCAAGAGGCAGCGGGTTTTCGTATTCCTTCCCAATGTTGTAGGGAGGGCTCGTAACCGTGAGGGAAAACACCTCGCCAGGCAATTGCCTCAAGGCTGGTAGACAATCGGCGCAGTAAATGGCATACCCATCTCCGGCGCAAAAGGGCTTTCCCAAGAAGGTCTGGATGTCATCAAGTAAAGGAGGCTTGAGAAGCATGCAGCTACTTATAGTGTTCATGGCAGGTGAAGTCAAGCCTTTTTCCGCGACTCCTCCCGGCAAGCCCGAAACAAGGGCCAACACCGCTCCTGAACCTTCGTTTAGCGGCCCCTCGCAGGGCGGCGCGAGCGTTCAGCCGCGAGCGGTGCTGGCGTGGCGGCCGGTAAACGACGGGGCCGTTTACCCGTGCGGCATCCGCCCGGTCACGGGGCCGAAGCGCGCCGCCACGCCGAACCAGAGGGCCACCGCGGCCAATCCATAGCTGCAGACGCAGGCCCAGGCCAGGGCGACGGGGCCGACCGAGGCCTTCAACTCCTTGCCGAACGAGTACCATTCGCCCCAACCAAACGTCAGGTTAACCATCGCCCCCGGCGGCGTCAGGGCGAACAGGTCGGCGGCCGAGGTCGTCCCGTTCGGCGACGGGCTTTTCATGAGCGCCAGGCCAGCGTTACCGCACAGCAAGACCGGCGCCCCGCACACGACGAGCAACGTCACCAGCGTCCACACGGTCGCTCGCAAGGTCGTGCGGCAGTGCAGGGAGAACCACAGCCCCAGGCCGGCGGCGAAGGCGGCGAAGGTCCACCACGCCGCCAGCAGCATCAGCAGGGAGAGCACGTGAAGTCCGCCGGCGAGAAGCCCGAGCAGCCACGCCGCCCCCAGGCACCACCACCCCTGCCGCACGCTCAGCACCGCCCCGAGCCACTTGCCGCGCAGGAGGACCGCGTTGGACAGCGGCGTCGTCAACAGGCCGTCCAGGGTCTGCCGGTCGCGCTCACCGGCCAGGCCCGTCGAGGCACGCACCGCCACGGCCCCGATCATCGCGCAGGCGACGGCAGTGCCAACGACGCGGACCCAGTTGGAGGCGAACTCGGTGGGGTCGCGAGACGCCAGCGACACGGCGACGCCGCACAGGTACGCCATCCCAGCCACCACCAGCAGTGCCCCCCCGGCGAAGAGGAGCAGCGCGCGCGCCAGCGGGTGCAACCGGTAGGGGTGCTCCGCGTGCAGCTCCTTCCAGAGGATGGGGTCGTCACCGATGCGCGGCAGGCGCGCGAGCAGAGGTCGCATGCGGTTGCTCAGCATTGCATCGCTGGGCGACAAGATGACCTGGCGCTCCGACTGCGGCCGCGACTCGCGGTTCCAGGCGCGCAGCTTGAGCGTCGCCAGGCCGGCCAGCCCCGCGGCGGCGACGGCATGGAAGATGACGTAGTCGGCCAGCACCGACAGCACCGCGGCGCCGGTGGTGCCGCCCGCCGAGCCGGCGCTGAGGGCGACCTGGCCATAGGCCACGAAGATGTTGCCGGCCGCGATCCATGCCAGCGGGTTGAGGGGGGTGCCGCCGGCCGCCGGCGCGCAGCAACTCGAGGCGAGGAGGTAAGCGCCGGCGAGGACGTAAGTGGAGAAGACGGCGCCGCGCGGCCGCTGGGCGTAGACCGAGTTGGCGATGCCCAGGCTCCCCAGGCTGAGCATCGTCACGGCGGTGGCCGCGAAGCCGGCCAGGACCAGGTTCGGATCGACGCCGCCGAGGAGCTGCACGAAGCTCAGCACCGGCAGCCCGCCCACCAGCAGCAGCAGCATCGCCAGCAGGCGTGAGGCCAGCTTGCCCAGGACGATCTCGCGGTTGCGCAGGTCGCTGGCGAGGAGGTATTCGAGCGTTTTCCGTTCCTTCTCCTCCGCGATGGCCGTGGCGGTGAAGACCGGCGTCAGCACGAAGACCGCCCCGAGCTGCACCCCGAGAAACGTCAGGAAGAAGGCGGACGCGAACCGGGCCAGTTCCTGCATATCGACGCGAGCCTCGCGGAACAGGTCGTCCCGGTCGATGTAGCTGGAGGAGACAAGGAACAACACGACCAGCAGGGCGAGGACGTAGGTGCCGCGCAGGAGAAAGGTGCGACCCTGCCGGGCGAGCCGCACCAGGTCGTAGAAGAGCACGGGGCCGAACAGCTTCAGCCAGCCGCGGCGTCCGAGGACGGCCCCCAGCACAAGCAGGGCGCCCCACAGGGCCGCTTGCTGCCACGGCGCCAGCGCGGCCCCGAGCCAGGCGAGAACGGCGACCGCGCCCAGCAGCAGGCCGCAGCCAAGGCGCGGGCGCCACGACCGGCGAAAGGCGGACGGCGTCAGCTCGCGGCGCAGCCGGTCGCCGAGACGATACCAGTCGAATGGCTCCGGGGGCGGTCGGCGCGTCCAGGGGATGGGCTCTCTGTTCACGGGATCGGTCCTTCCGCGGCAGGGGGTACTGAGTACTCAGTCACCTCCGTTCGACCTTGCGCTTCCGCCGCGGCGCCCGTCCCGGTACGGCCCCCGGCAGCGGCAGTCGCCCCGTCACCACGGTGAAGTGGGCCCTCGTCAGCAGCAGCAGTACGATCGCCGCGAGGCCGTACAGCGCGACCCCCGACAAGCCCAGCGCCACTCGCATGAGCGTATTCGGGGACCTGGGGTCGTCGTCGTCGTCTTCCGGATCGAAGCCGTGGCCGCCCGAGACGGAGCGCGTCATCTGCCGGTTGGAGAAGGCCAGGGCGTTCATCGTCACCGGCGGCGTCAGGCTGTACGCCTGCGCGGCCGACAGCACACGCAGCAGGCGCGGCGTCGAGTCGGAGAACGGGCGGCCCCGGACGGGGCCTGGCTGCGAGAAGGGCAGCAGGGGACCGCAGCAGAACGTCAGCAGCCAGTGGCCGAGACTGACGCCGAGCAGCGTCACCAGCGTCCAGATGGTGGCGCGCAGGGTGGTGCGGCAGCGCAGGGAAAACCACAGGCCGAGACTCGCCGCGAAGGCCAGGTAAGCGAACAGGGCCAGCAGCAGCAGCGGGACAGCTAGCGGACTCAGGCCGCCGGTGCCGACCCCGACGAGCCACAACAAGAGCAGGCAGTAGCCGGCCTTGCGCACGCCCAGGACGCTTCCCCACCATTTCGACCAGACAATGGTGTCATTCGCGATGGGCGTCGTCAGCAGCGTGTCCATCGTCTGGCGGTCGCGCTCGCCGCTGATCGCGCCCGCGGAGCGCACCGCCGTGCCGAGCACCATGAGCATCGCAAGGGTCGTCCCCATGACGCGGACGGTCGCGTTCATCGACGGCTCGATGTTGCCCAGCATGAGGCCGACTGCCACGACGGAGATGAGCACGAAGGCGCAGAAGATGAGGCCGATCGTGACGGACGTGGTGATGATGATCTGCGCCGCCTCGCCCAGCCGGAAGAGCGGCTCGGTGTGCAGCTCCTTCCAGAGCATTGGCCGGCCCGACACGCGCGGCAGGCGCCTCTGGGTGAAGCCGATGACGTAGGCCTTGCGCGACCGGCCCGACGCCTGCCAGCGCGCCCACAAGCGCAACCCCACCAGCGAGCCGATCAGGCACAGCAGGGTCAACAGCAGATGAAAGGCCACGTAATGGCCCACGATCGGCAGCAGCATCGGGGAGAAGGTGCCGCTGCCGGAAACGAGCGGCGCGCCGCCGAGGGCGATCGGCTTGATGTTCGAGACCATCGCCCAGGCGTCCAGTTCCTGAACGGCCACGTAGGCGTTTCCCGCGCAGACCGCGTGCAGCCACTTGGGCCGCGGGATGGGGTCCCAGACCCAGAGGCTGGCCGTCGTCAGCGCGAGGTAAGCGGCCACCTGCACGTAGGTCAGGGCGATGGCGGTGCGCGGCTTGGTGGCGTAGACCGAGTTGAGGATGCTCAGCGCCGCCAGGCTGAGCATCGTCATGGCGGTGGCGACGAAGCCCGCCAGCATCAGGTTCGGATCGACGCCTCCCAGCAACTGCAGCAAACTCAGCACTGGCAGCCCGGTCAGCAGCACCAGGCCCATGTAGGCCAGCCGCGACACCAACTTGCCCAGGATGATCTCGTGGTTGCCGAGGTCGGTCGCCAGCAGGTATTCGAGAGTCTTGCGGTCCTTCTCCTCGGCCACGGCCCCGGCGGTGATGCCGGGCGTCAGCAGCAGGATGACGAGGAACTGCACCGCCATGAACATTTGAAAGAACGAGTCGTTGAAGGCGCTGACCTGGTTGCGGTCGATGGTCTCGGCGGTGAAGATGCCGAGGATGCCCTGGCCCTTGCCGAACCACTTGGCGTAGAGGAGGAAGAGCATCGCCAGGAGGGCGACGACGTAGACGCAGCGGACGATGACGTAGCGGCCGCGGCGGGCGGTGCCCAGGAGGTCATAGAAGAGGATCGGGCCCCACAGCGGCGGCAGGACCGGGCGCAGCAGGACGATCGCGGCCCCGCAACAGAGGGCGCCGATGCCGAGCAACGGCAACACGGGGATGCCCGCGTTCCCTGCGGCCAGGACGGTGGCTGCACCCAGCGGCAAGAGGGTGAAGATGCTGACGTAGCGCCACCGCGGCAGCCGGCGCGCGAGGCGGGTCGGAGTCATCGGTTCGGCGGCTGCGGACATGGGCACGTTCCTCCAGGGACGAAAGCAGGTGCCGCCTGTCACGACGGTGTCGGCCCCTTCTCCTCCGGCTCCTTCTCGTCCACCGGCAGTACCGTCAGGATCCGTTCTTCGTCCTGCCCGTTCGTGACCGGGTCCGCGTCGATGAGGAGGGCCTTCTTCGGGACCGGGGGCCGGCGCCGCCGCGGAGCCACGCGCTCGGGCCGCAGTTCCGCCACGCGCCCCGTGACCTTCTCGAAGCGGCGCTTTACCAGGATCCACAGCACGGGCAGCATCGCCCCCCAGCAGCCGGCGCCGAACAGCGAGGTGATCGTCAGCTCGACCATCTCTTTCATGCCGCCGGTGCGCTCGAACTCGTCCCCGTGGTAGGCGAATAGGCCCAGGACGAACGGCGGCGTCTGCCCCAGTTGCAGGAAGGGGATCCAGTAGAAGTTCCGGGAAGCCTCCATGCCGCGGAGACTGGGGATCGCGGCCATCGGCAAGTAGCAGAAGAGCAACCCCAGAAGCCAGTGCCCGCCGAACAGGAAAAGGATCGTCGCCAGGGCGGCAACGGTCGCCCGCAGCGCCGACTTGCTGCCGACGGAGAACCAGAGTCCGACCCCCGCCCCCACCGCCGCGTAGGCCACCCACGTCACCAGGATTAACGGCAGGGCGGCGACCTGCACGCCGCTAAAGACCGCGCTGATCAGCCAGATCAGGCCCAGCCACGCCCAGCCCCAGCGCACGCTCAGCACGGCCCCCAGCCACTTGCCGAAGAGGATCTCGCTGTTGGTCAGGCGCGTCGTGAGCAACTCGTCGAAGGTGTTCCGCTCGCGCTCGCTACGGATGCTGCCGGCGGCGCGGACGACGATGGCCAGCAGCATCAGGACGGCGACCGTGGTGCCCACCATGCGCATCTGGATTACGTTCACCCATATGGTCGCCTGCTTCCAGGGATCCTCCCTGCCCCAGTGGAAGCCGCCGGTACGGTACTCCCAGTAGATGATGACCGCGGGCAGGAAGCTGGCCAGGAAGAGCACGCCGACGACGATGCGGCCAAGGGCGTTGAAGCGCAGCCCGCCTTCGGCGAAAACCTCCTTCCAGATCATGGGGAAGCGGCCGACGCGCGGCCGGCGCGCCGCCCCCGTCATCGCCCCCTTCTTCCGCCGCGTGCGCTTGACCGTCTCGCGGAGGGCGAGGACGCGCAGGCGCATCATCGCCCAGACCAGGCAGGCGGTGCCGGCCAGCCCGTGGAAGAGCGCGTAGCGGCCGAGCACGCCGGGCAGTTCCGCCTCGAGGACGGTGTTGGCCCCGCTGCCCCTGCCGAGGCGAAAGACGGCAAGGCCGGCGTTGCCGGCGTTGAGCCACTCGACCACGTCGCGCAGCTCCACGGGGCTCTTCCAGTGGTCGGTCGAGGGGAAATCTGCCAGGCCCGGGGTCACGCCGGCGGCGGTCAGGGGATTGATAATCAGGGCCCCGCTGGCCAGCATGTAATAAGCGGCCGACATGAGGTAGGTCAGGACGATGGCGTCGCGCGCCCGCCGGCACAGGACCGAGTTGAGGATGCTCAGGCCGGCCAGGCTGTACATCGTCAGGGCCGTGGCCGCGAAGGCGGCCAGCGCCAGGGTGAAATCGACGCCGCCGAGCAGCTGCAGGAAGGCGAGGATCGGCACGCCCGCCAGCAGCAGCAGCGACAGGTTGAGCAGCCGCGACACCACCTTGCCCAGGATGATCTCGCGGTTGCGCAGGTCGGTGGCGAGGATGAATTCGAGCGTCTTGCGCTCCTTCTCCTCGGCGATGGCCCCCGCCGTGTAAGCCGGCGTCAGCAGCTTCACAGTGGCGTACTGGATGACGAGGAACGTGTAGAAAAACGTCGTGGCGAACTCCGACATCCGTTCGTGGGGCATCCGCCAACCCCGCTCCATCACCAGGATGAAGAAGAGCCAGCAGAGGACGAAGGCGACGAGCAGGGCGTACAGGGTGCGGACCAGGACGAAGCGCAGGCGGCGGGCCGAGCGCACCAGGTCGTAGTACAGGACCGGGCCGAAGAGCCGGCCGACGATGGTGAGGGCGGCCAGCAGCAGCCCCCAGAGCACGACCTGGTAGGCCAGCGGCAGGGTCCCCGACAGGGCGACCAGGGCGACCGCCCCGGCGAGCAGGGCGCCCAGGGTGGCCGACTCGACGAGGTTGCCGCGCACGTGGTCGCGGACGCTGCGGAGCAATGACATGGGCTCGGCTCCTTCAGCCGTTAAGCCGGCGAGCGGGGGGCGTTAGCCCCCCGGTAACAGTCACTCACCGGGGGGCGTTAGCCCCCCGGTAACAGTCACTCACCGGGGGGCTAACGCCCCCCGCTCGCCGGATGACGTTCGTTCTACGGAAGCTGCGGCCCGGTGATCCGATCCTCGTCCGTGTCGCCGCTCAACGGCTCGGGGTCGGCCGGCAGGACCTCCGGAGCCTCCTCGACCTCGACGACCTTCGGGCGCGGCTTCGCGCGGGGCGCCGGCCGCACGCCCCGTTCCGGCTCGAACGCCACCCGGCCGGCGATTTGACGGAAGCGGCGGCTCGTCGCCCCCCACAGCAGCACGGCCAGCACCGCCCACGTCGCCGTCCCCGCCATCCCGTAGGCGACCATTTCCCCCATCCCGTCGGAACCCCCGAACCGGTGCCCGAAGTCCTCCGCCCGGAACGACGAAGAGTAGCCCAGGTTCACCATCGGCGTCAGGCCGGCCTGATACTTGGCGACCCAGGTCAGGAGTTCCTCCGGCAGCATGGGCGAACGGGCGAACAGGCACGGCACGCAACACATCCAGATCACCCAGTGCCCCACGGCCGCCGCCACGGTACACACCAGCGTCCAGGTCGTCGCCCGCAGCGTGGTACGGCTGACCGTGGAGAACCACGTCCCCAGCCCCGCCAGGAAGGCCGCGTACACCAACCAGGTCAGCATCAGCAGGACCAGCGCCAGCGGGTGCAGCCCGCCCGTCACCAGGCCGACGCCCCACAGCGCCCCCAACCACAGCCAGCCGCGGCGCGCGCTCAGCACGGCACCCAGCCACTTGCCAAAGAGGATAGTGTCGCTGTCCAATGGCGTCGTCAGCAAGCCGTCGAGGGTCTGCCGGTCGCGCTCGCCGGTGATGCTGCCCGACGCCCGCACCGCCACCGACAACAGCAGCAGGCAAGCCACACCGGTGCCGGACACGCGCACCACCCAGGTTTGCGTGTCCTCGCCTAGCCGCTCCCAGGCGTTGCCGCTGTAGACGTACTTTCCCAGGAACTGGTAGGCGATGACGACCACAGGGACGAAGCTCGCCAGCACCAGGAGCACGACGATCGCCTGGCCAAGCCAGTGAACGCGCAAGCCGTGGTCCGCGAAGACTTCTTTCCAGACCATCGGGTGTTCGCCCAGACGGGGCCGCCGGGTCAGGGCCAGGATGGGCGGCCGCCGCCGGGCCGGCTCCCCGGTCTCGTTCAGGGCAATGGCCCGCAGCCGCAGCACGGCCCACAGCGGGGCGAGCAGGGCGACGGCCGCGTGAAACAGGGCGTAGTTGCGCAGGTAGACCGGCAAGACCTCGGCGAGGGGGCGGCTGCCCGGCCGTGCCGTCTCGGTGGTCAGCCGAATCAGCACCGACACGATGTTGCCGGCGTTCAGCCACTTGACGAGGTCCTCAACGGTGACGGGGCTCGGCCAGGAGGGGGTCGATGGGAAGTTGGCCCAGCCGGTGGGCATCGTCAGCAGCCAGCTCAGGCCGGACAGGCCGAGGTAGCCGACGGCCATGAGGTAGCTCAGGACGATGGCGTCGCGGGCCCGGCGGCACAGGACGGAAGCCAGGATGCTCAGGCCGGCCAGGCTGCCGACGGTGAGCAGGGTGACGACGAAGCCGGCGATCACCAGCATCGGATCGACGCCGCCGAGGAATTGCAGCCCGGCCAGGACCGGCAGTCCCGTGAGGATCAGGAGCACCAGGTTGAGCACGCGCGAGGCGAGCTTGCTGAGCACGATCTCGCGGTTGAGCAGGTCGGTGGCCAGGATGAATTCGAGGGTCTTGCGCTCCTTTTCCTCGGCGACGGCGCCGGCGACGTAGGCCGGCGTGACGACGGTGACGACGAGGAACTGCACACCCATGAACATGTAAAAGAACGAATTGGCAAAGCGGGCGGCCTCCTTGGGCGGGACGGTTCGGTCGAGCTGCCCGCCGGCGGTGAAGGCGAAGTACACCCAGCAGAGCATGGTCAGCAGAAAGCTGGCGTACAGGACGCGGATGAGGTAGTAGCGGTTGCGGCGGGCGATGCGGACCAGGTCGTAGAAGAG
>DATFNV010000543.1:0-16902 GCA_035266225.1 Gemmataceae bacterium | reverse complement strand
CCTGCAAGGGACGATGGTGTAGCAACCCCGTCATGGCAGCTGCTCCCCCCATCTTTGTCCACCCCGGATCGACGTAAACCGTTGGCACGAAACGCTCCATAAGCTGGACGATCTCCTTGCCCGGCAGGTGAAGCAGGTCGCAGGCTAGAAGGGCGGCGCGGAAACGCCTTCTCTGTTCCCCGGGTCTAGGCTGCGACCTGCTTCACCTGCCGGGCAAGCCGGCAGGGGTCGAAGGCAGGAGCGCTGCGCCAGGTTAGCCGGCGACCTGCGTCACCTGCCGGGCAAGCCGGCAGGGGTCCGTTTCCCTCACCGATGTTGCTACCGTCTCGATTTATCCACCGATTTAACGGAACCAGATGGACACTGCAGACATGACAGGCTCCGGCATTCCTTCGCACCTCATGGCCGAACTCCGCCAGGCAGCTGAGCGCGCCGCGAAGGTCGTTCGCGACCCCGAGGCCATGCGGCAAGCCTGTGAGCGCATGGACCGGATCAGTGAGCAGCTCCGCAAGAGGCACGGCGTGCTGGACATTGGCACCCCTGCCATCCGAGAATTGCGCGAGGCCGAATGATCTACGTTCTGGATTCGTGCGTCGGCTTCAAGTGGCTGGTCATCGAGCAGGAGACCGACAAGGCCCGCAAGCTCCGCGACGAGTACCGCCAGGCCATCCACGAGTTGCTCGCCCCTGACGTCTTCCCCGTCGAGGTTGCCCATGCCCTTACCCGCGCCGAGCGCCAGGGGCGCATCACCCCGGCGGAGGGGGCGCAGCTCAGAAGCGACATGCTGAACACGCTCCCGCCACTCTTCCCGTCGCTTCCGCTGCTGCCGCGCGCCTAGCAGATCTCGTCAGCCGCTCGCCTCGGCGTCTACGACTGCTTGTACGTGGCCCTGGCCGAGCAGGAAGGCTGTGAACTGGTGACGACGGACGCCCGTCTCTTGAACAACCTCCAAGCTCAGTTCCTCTTCATCGTCCCGCTATCGTCGCTGCCGTGATCGGCTCGTCCTCAATGCCCGGGTTGAGGTGGCCGGGCGGACGGGGGTCGATCCGCCGGCCCTGTCTCGATTGGAGACGGGCAAGATGCTGAACCCCACGCTCGCGACACTGCACCAGTGGGCGGAAGCGCTGGGGCAGAAACTGGACGTCGATTTATCGTCCACGTGACCGCCGACGCCGCGTCAGTCGAGGCGGTCGTGCTCCGGCGGCGCGACGTCCGGCACGGCCGCCAGGTACTTCTCGAAGTCTTCGCGGCGCCCGGCTGCCGCTTCCCGGCGCAGGTAGTCCAGCGTCAACATGACTGCCAACTTCTCGCCGGCGGCGCTGGCGAGGAACTGGCTGACCGAGTAGCCTTCCTTCGCGGCGAGCGCTTCGATGTGCTTCTTCAACGACTCGGGTAGCTCGATAGTCAGGGTGCTCATGGTTTCCCTCGGATCCGGTTCAGGAAGTCGCGCAGACTGATGGGAATGATAATCGCACAGCGAGGGGGGCGAGTTGCAAGAAGATGTTTCAGTCGCTTGCGGCTTCGCATGCCCTGCGAAGCCGCAAGCGGCTGCATCATTCATAGGCGATCGCATCGGCAATCCGCAGCCGCACCGCTCTTATCGCCGGCAGCAGGCCGGCCAGCGTCGCGGTCGTCACGGCCAGGGCGGCGATGATCCCCGCCTCGCGCCAGGGCGGCGTCAGCGGGAAGCGGAACCCCGATTCCTCCAGCAGGATCACCTTGAGCGCGTACCACTCCAGCAGCAGGCCGAACAGCACGCCCAGGGCGCTGCCGATCAACCCCATCAGCATCGCCTCGAACAGCACCGAGCGCAGCACCTGCCCCTGCGTGGCGCCGACGGCGCGCAGCAGGCCTAGCTCGCGGCGGCGCTGGATGACCGAGATCAGCAGGGCCGCCACCACCCCCAGCGCCGCGACGACGCCGACGACGACCTCTTGCAGGTAAGCGATGCTGTACACCTTGCGGATCACGACCAGGATGTGCTGCCGCACCTCCGCGCCGGTCAGCGGCACCAGGGCATGCTCGGCGGCCAGCGGCGACTGGGCCAGGGAATCGCGCGCCCGCTCGATCGCGGCCGGGTCGGTTCCCGCCGGCAGGTAGACGTCGAAGATGTCCACGAGTTTCGTGTCCAGTTCGCCGGCGTAATGGTCGCGATGGACCAGGATCAGGCCGCGCGGGGCGGCGTAATCCTCGATGGCGCCGATGACCTCCAGCCGTAGCGGCCCCCCGACCCCCTGGACGTGAATCACGTCGCCGGCGCTGACGTGGTAGAGGGCCGCGAAGTTCTCCGAGACGATCGCCGTGCCGGGCTCGT
This sequence comes from Gemmataceae bacterium, assembly GCA_035266225.1. Taxonomy (GTDB): domain Bacteria; phylum Planctomycetota; class Planctomycetia; order Gemmatales; family Gemmataceae; genus DATFNV01. The sequence goes on along the minus strand of DATFNV010000543.1, from coordinate 14,588 downwards.
CGGCGAGCCGGCGGACGAGCGGCAGGTGCGGCAGGTCGGCCCGCCGCTCGCGGCTGGCCTCGCAGTAGGTGGCGGCGTCGATGGCCGCGATCGTCACCTGCACGTCCTCGCCGTCGTGCGGCCACTCGACGAAGCGCCAGGAGATCGGCACCGCGCGCGCGCCGGGGAGCTGCTTGACGATGTCGTCGCCGACCTCTTCCTTCATCGACGTCGTCTGGCCGGTGGCGCTGACCGGCCCGCCGGAGGTGACGACCAGGTCGGCGGTGAGGGCGCGGTCCAGCCAGGCCATGACGGCCGTCTCGTTGCTGCGGATGATGCCCGCGGTGTGGGCCATCAGGGCCACGCAGGCCGACACGGCCGCGATGACCAGTCCGGTGCGGCCCGGCACCCGCACGAGGTTGTCGGAAGCAAGGCGGCCCTCGATGGGAAAGAGACGCTGGGCGAAGGGGCGCAGCACGCGGGCGCAGACGGCCGAGAACAGGGCGATGGCCAGGAACGCCGCCAGGAAGATGACGCCGATGCCGCCGAACAGGCAGGCGCGCTTCCACGGCAGGTGCTCCCGCCCGCCCACCATAGCCACGCCGAGCCCGATCAGCAGCAGGCAGGCGGCCACCTGCGCGACCCGCGCCGACAGGCCGGCGACGAGCGGCACCCGCCGGACGGCGTCGGCCGGCTCCTCGCGGGCGGCACGCAGGGCCGGCACCAGCGAGGCCGCCACCGACGTCGCGATGCCGGCCCCGGCCGAACTCACCAGCACCACCCACAGGTCGCCCAGCGACGGCACGCGCATGGCCGCCGTCCCCAGCGACTCGACGACCAACCGGCCGATCGGGCCCAGGAGCAGCCGGGCCAACAACAGTCCGAACGGGATGCCGACCAGCGAGCCGAGCAGGCCCAGGAAGATCGCCTCGCCCTGGAAGAGGCGGCGCACCTGGTCGCGCGTCGCCCCCAGCGAGCGCAACACGCCGATGTCGTGACGGCGCTCCGCCACGCTGACCGACAGGGTGTTGTAAACGAGGAACATGCCAACCACCAGGGCACCGGTGCTGACGATGAGCGCGCCGACCTTGAGCGGGGCCAGCGCCTCGCGGACACGGCCGTCCTGCGCTTCCGGCGTCCGCGCCTGCCCCTCGGCGGGCCCGTTCAGCTCGGCGCGGACGGCGCGCGTCACCTCGGCCGGATCGCTGCCGGGCTCGAAGAGGACGTCGATGCGGCTGACGCGGCCGGGGCGGTCCAGCAGCTTGGCGGCCGGCTCGCACTGCATCACCAGCACGTTGCCGCCCAACCCCGCGAGTGGCCCGCTCGCCTCGACGGTGCCGGCACGGGCGACCTCGTGGGTACTGCCCGCGGCCAGCACCTTGAAGCGCGTCGTCCCCGGCGGCAGAATCGCGTCGAGTCCGCTGCCCACCAGGACCGGCGGACGGCCGAACAAGGCGAAGCCGGCGCTGAGGTCGTAGTGGAGCTTGACGCCCTCAGAAGACGGGTCCGCACCCTCGTCCCGCGGCGGGTCCATGCCGAACAGCATCGCCGGGTGGCGGCTGTTGTCGCTCAGGACGACGCGCACCGACTCGATGACGAGGGGGCGCACCGACTTGACGCCGGGGAGGCGGGCCAGGCGCTGTTCCAGGTCGCGCGGCACGCCGGCGTCGCCGTTACTGACCTGCAGGTCGGCGACGCCGGCCATCGGGTTGACGCTGACCAGGATCGACTGTTCCAGGCTCTTGTACAGGGCGCTCGTGGCGACCCAGACGCTGACGCCGAGGCCGATGCTCACTACCACCAGGGCGTTGAGCGCCCAGCGCAGCCGCAGGTAGCGCAGGCTCAGCGTTCGGTACAGCGCAAACATGGCGTCTCCCGTTGAGCCGCCGCCCTCGGGGCGGCGCGACCGTCACGCTCCCGCCCGCGCCGCCCCGAGGGCGGCGGTTAAACGGGGCGATTCCTCACTGTCGATGAGGCCGTCGCGGATGTGGACGATGCGGTCGCCATAGGCGGCGGCGGCGGGTTCGTGCGTCACCATGACCACGGCACGCTTGCCCGCCTCGGGGAGGCTGCGCAGCAGCGACAGGATTTCCTTGCTGTTGGCCGAGTCGAGGTTGCCGGTCGGCTCGTCGCAGAGGATCGCTTCCGGCTCGGTGATGAGGGCGCGGGCGACGGCGACACGCTGCATCTCGCCGCCGGACATCTCCTCGGGGAAGTGGTCGGCCCGGTTCCCCAGGCCGACACGGTCCAGGGCGGCCAACGCCGTGCCGCGGGCCGACTTCCGACCCTGGCCGCCGAGCAGCAGCGGCAGGCCCACGTTCTCCACGGCGGTCAGCGTCGGCAGCAGGTTGAAGAACTGAAAGATGAAGCCGATGCGGTTGCGCCGCAACAGCGAGCGCTCCTTGTCGGACATCGCTCGCAGATCGCGGTCATTGAAGAGGGCTTGGCCGGTCGTGGGGGTGTCGAGGGCGCCGAGCAGGTGCATCAGCGTCGATTTGCCCGAGCCGCTCGGCCCCATGATGACCACGAACTCGCCGCCGACCACGCGCAGGCTGACACCGCGCACCGCCCGCACAGTGCGCCGCCCCTGGCTATAGACCTTCGTGACCTCCCGTAACTCCATCATGCTGGCTTACCCGTGCTGCCGCTTGCGGCTTCGCAGTCTGGTCTGCGAAGCCGCAAGCGGATTGGACGTCAAAGATACCCGCGCACTATCGCGCCAGTTTCTTGTAGCGGATGCGGTGCGGCTGGTCGGCCTCGACGCCGAGCCGCTGCTTGCGCTGCGCCTCGTACACCTGGTAGTTCCCCTCGCACCACACGGTCTTGCTGTCGCCCTCGAAGGCCAGGATGTGCGTGGCGATGCGGTCGAGGAACCAGCGGTCGTGGCTGATGACCACGGCGCAGCCGCCGAAGTTCAACAGCGCGTCTTCCAGGGACCGTAGCGTGTCCACGTCGAGGTCGTTGGTCGGTTCGTCCAGCAGCAGCAGGTTGCCGCCGCCGCGCAGCAATTTCGCCAGGTGGACGCGGTTGCGCTCGCCGCCGGACAGTTCGCCGACCTTGCGCTGCTGATCGGGCCCCTTGAAGTTGAACTGCGCGACGTAGCTGCGCGAGGCGACGCGGCGCTTGCCCAGCTGCAAGTAATCGACGCCGCCGGTGATCTCCTCGAAGACCGTGGCTGTGTTGGTGAGCGTGTCGCGACCCTGATCGACGTAGGCCGGCACCACCGTGTCGCCGACGCGCAGGCGGCCGCCGTCCGGCTGCTCCTGGCTGACGATCATGCGGAACAGCGTCGTCTTGCCGGCGCCGTTGGGGCCGATGACGCCGACGATGCCGCCGCGGGGCAGGTCGAAGGTCAGGTCCTCCATCAGGAGGAGGTCGCCGTAGCCCTTGCGGACGTGCTCGGCCCGCACCACGATGTCGCCGAGGTGCGGCCCCGGCGGGATCTGCATGACCAGCTCGCCCTGCCGCTCGTCCACCTCCTGCGCCGCCAGGGATTCGTAGGCGCTGAGTCGGGCCTTGCTCTTGGCCACCCGCGCCCGCGGGGCCATCTTCGCCCACTCGTACTCGCGCGCCAGGGTCTTCCGCCGGGCCGACTCTTGCTTCTCCTCGACTTCCAGGCGCTTCTGCTTCTGCTCCAGCCAGCCCGAGTAATTCCCCTTCCACGGGTAGTAATTGCCGCGGTCCAGCTCCAGGATCCACTCGGCGGCGTTGTCGAGGAAGTAGCGGTCGTGGGTGACGGCGATGACCGTGCCGGGGTACTCCTGCAGGTGGCGTTCGAGCCAGGCGACCGACTCGGCGTCGAGGTGGTTGGTCGGCTCGTCGAGTAGCAGCAGGTCGGGCTTCTGGAGGAGGGTCTTGCACAGGGCGACGCGGCGGCGCTCGCCGCCGGACAGGGTGTTCGGCATGGCGTCGGCGGGCGGCAGGCGCATGGCGTCCATGGCGATTTCGACGTGGCGGTCGATGTCCCAGGCGTCGGCGGCGGCGATCTGGTCCTGCACGCGGTCGAATTCGGCCTGCACCTTTTCCATCTCGGCTGGGGGCAGGTCCTCGCCGAACTTGGCGCCCAGTTCCTCGGAGCGCTGGAGGAGGGCGCGGGTGGGAGCGACGGCCTCCTCGATGTTGTCGCGGACCGACTTGTTTTCGCTGAGGCGCGGCTCCTGCGGCACGAAGCCGATGCGGATGCCGTTGGCGTGGCGGACGGTGCCGAGGTAGTCGGTATCGACGCCGGCCATGATGCGCAGCAGGGTGCTCTTGCCGGTGCCGTTGCCGCCGATGACGCCGATCTTGGCCCCGGGGAAGAAGGCGAGGGTCATGTCTTTGATGACCTCGCGCTTGTTGTACGCCTTGCTGAGGCGCTCGAGGGTGAGGATGTACTGTTCGGCCATAGAGGTCGGTTACCGAAAGGCACGGGAGAAAGATTTCAGGGTATCGGTCCCGACAACGGGAGTCAACCGACACGACCACACCCACACTCTTTCTTCTTCGCCGCGGCCCGGCGATTCTTGAAGGCGGCGCGACGGAATTCGCACCGGGCCGCACGGGTTGTGGCGATGGCGTTGCGAGCCTGGCCGGAGTGAGGGTCGTGTCCTTTCAGGGTTGCCGATCCTTTACCCGTTTGGCTCTGGTTCGGGAGGCGCCTCGCCGTTCGTTGGTGGTGCGGCCGAATCGCTGAACAACTCGGTCATGGGGAGGCGGAATCCGGGGAGCACGGGCTCCGCTTCGAGATCGTCCGCCATCGTGAAGCCGCGCATCCGGTGGAGTGACTCGTAGGCGACGACCCACCCGACCTGTGGGTACACCAACCACACCAGCGACACACCCGCGTCGAGGTACTCCTTGACCTTCGCCTGAACGGCCTTGGCGATGTCCGTGGGACTCACCACCTCAATGACGAAGTCCGGCACCACCGGCCACGGGTCGCCCTGCGGGTAGAGGCGGCCTTTGGGCCAACGCAGGTAGGAGACGTAGGCCACGTCCGGCCGTGGCTTGTGCCGCGCCCGCGGCGTCAGGCCGAACAGGATTTCACTTACGACCTCGCCGAGTTGGTTCTCCTCGGCATACACCCCCAATTTCCGCGCCAGGCGCGACACGACTACGCCGGCTTGCGTGCCCATCGGCGGCAACTCCTCGTAGTGCCCATCGACAATTTCGTAGAGGGCATCCTCGGGCGGCGCCGGCCTTGCCGGGGCGACCGGGTCCCAGGTGGTGACGCTTGACATGGCCACTCCTCTGCGGGCACAGTTCGGCAGCGACAACGACTGTATTGTACCTGAGAACGACTCGCGGGTGTCTCAGCACCTCAGTCGGCCGTTTCGAGCGTCGGCGTATACGACTCTTCTCCCTGGACGCTCCCCTTGAACAGCTTCCGCTGCGTCTGCGGGTTGAACGGCGTCCACGCCGACAGGGCGTTGCGGTCCTCGCGGATGTCGCGAGTAACACTATGCACCTTGGCGTCGAAATTGTCCAGGTAGTGCAGGGCGACCGCTTCCGGCGTCATGGGCAGCTTGGGGCTGCCGAACTCATAGGTGCCGTGGTGCGAGATGATCATGTGTTTCAGCCGCAAGAGCAGTTCCGTCGGGAACGGCTCGCCGGTCAGGTCCGGCACCTTCGCCACCTTCTCGTTGAGCATCTCCACGCCGATGACGAGGTGGCCGATCAACTGCCCCTCGTCGGAGTAGCCGAAGCTGCGGCCGTAGGTCAGCTCGCGCACCTTGCCGACGTCGTGCAGGAAGACGCCGATCAGCAGCAGGTCGCGGTCCAGGTGCGGGTACAGCGGCAGCAGACGTTCGGCGCCGTCGAGCAGGGTGACGACGTGCTCCAGAAGGCCGCCGAGGTAGGCGTGGTGGTTCTTGATGCCGGCGGGGGCGCGGCAGAAGTCGCGCACGAAGTCGGCGTCCATCAGGAAGCACTCCACCAGCGCCCGCAGGTGCGGGTTGGTCAGCTTCAGCAGCACGCCGCGCAGCCGCTTGAGCAGATCATCGATGTCCTGCGTCGTGTGCGGCAGGAAGTCGCCGAGGTCGAGGCCGACCTTCTCCGGCTGCACCCGCTCGACGTGATTGAGGATGATCTGCAGCGCGCCCTGGAAGAGCTGCACCTTCCCCCTCACCTGGAGGAAATCGCCCACGTCGAACGATTTGAAGAGCGGCTCGCCGGCGTTCCACTGGCGGCCGTTGATGGTGCCGCTGCGGTCGGCGAGATCGACCTGCAGGTAGAGGTTGCCGTTGCGGTTGGCCCGCAGCTGCTTGTCGGTGACCAGGAAGACTTCCTCGATGGTCTCGCCGTCGGCCAACTGCTTCACGAAATGCCTTGTCATTAGTCATTAGTCATTAGTCATTAGTCATTAGTCAGTAGCCCGACCGCGATGATCGCCGCTGCGTGCGGATGAGTGGCACCGAACTCCTCCTCACTGTACACTGACGGCGGTTTGCCGACTACTGACTACTGACTACCGACTACTGACTAATGACCAAGACCAAGAACCTCCTCGCCTACGACCTCGGCGCCGAGAGCGGCCGGGGCATCCTTGGGCTGTTCGACGGCTCGCGACTGCAGCTCGAAGTCGTCCACCGCTTCGCCAACGGGGCCGTGCGCACCCTCGACAGCCTGCACTGGGACGTGCTCCGCCTCTGGGGCGAGATGCTCGTCGCCCTGCGCAAGGCTGTCGCGGAGAAGGGCAGCCTCGACGCCCTCGGCGTGGACACCTGGGGCGTGGACTTCGCCCTGCTCGGCCGCGGCGGCACTCTGCTCGGTAACCCGCGCCACTACCGCGACCCGCACACCGAAGGCTACCCCGAAGCGGCCTTCGACAAGGTGCCGCGCCGCGAGATCTACCGCCAAACCGGCCTGCAGTTCATGCGCTTCAACTCGCTCTACCAGCTCCTGGCGCTGCGGCGCGACCGCTCGCCGCTGCTCGACGTGGCCGAGTCGCTGCTGATGGTGCCGGACCTGTTCCATTACTTCTTCACCGGCACCGCGGTGAACGAGTTCACCGACGTCAGCACCAGCCAGATGTACGACCCGACGGCGAAGGACTGGGCGCACGGGCTGCTGCAAGCGCTCGGTCTGCCGGCGAACATCCTCGGCCGGATCGTGCCGCCGGGGACGGTCCTTGGCCACTTGCGGCCGTCGGTGGCGGCGGAGACGGGCGCCGCGGCGGTGCCGGTGGTGCTGCCGGGGTCGCACGATACCGCGTCGGCGGTGGCGGCGGTGCCGGCGCGGGACGAGTCGTGGTGCTACATCAGCTCGGGGACGTGGTCGCTCATGGGGGCCGAACTGCCGGCGCCTCTCATCAGCGACCAGACCTTGGGGTACAACTTCACCAACGAGGGCGGCGTCGGCGGCACCATCCGCTTCCTGAAGAACATCATGGGGCTGTGGCTGGTGCAGGAATGCCGCCGCTCATGGGAGCGGGCCGGCCGCGATTACACCTACGACGAGCTGACGCGCCTGGCCGAGGCGGCGGCGCCGTTCGCCTCCCTCGTCGATCCCGATCATTCGTCATTCTGGCTGCCGCCGAACATGCCCGCCGCCCTGGGCGACTTCTGCCAGCGCACGGGCCAACCGGTGCCGGCCGAGCCGGGGGCGGTGGTGCGCTGCGCCCTGGAGAGCCTGGCGCTGCGCTACCGCTGGGTGCTGGAACGGCTCGAGGAATTGCTCGGCCGGCGCCTCGACGTCATCCACGTCGTCGGCGGCGGCGGCCAGAACGCGCTGTTGAACCAGTTCACCGCCGACGCTTGCGACCGACCGGTGCTGGCGGGGCCGGTCGAGGCGACGGCGATCGGCAACGTGCTGGTGCAGATGATCGGCCTCGGCCTGATCGGCTCGCTGGCCGAAGGGCGCGAGGTGGTGCGGCGCTCGTTCGAGGTGACGACCTTCGAGCCGCGCCAGCCGCAGCGCTGGGGCGAGCCGTATCGGCGCTTCCTGGGGTTGCTGTGATCCACGTGCCCGGTGGCGGTGTGCGGTTGGAGTCCCGGCTTTAGCCGGTGGGGAGCGCCAAAACCGGCTAAAGCCGGGACTCCAACCGCACACCGCCGCCGCGTGCCTGTTGAGAGAAGCCCCCCAGGCGTTGCTGCAAGCAGCAGGGCCAAGTTCTGCGGGTCGCCTCACTCCGCGTGGTAAACCTGGAACACGACGCCTAGAAGGTCCTGGTACGCCGGCCTCGGCACGTCAGGCAGATACACCTCGATTCTTGCCTTTTCGGACAGCGGCAACGAATTGCTCCTTTCGCCTGGCAAACTCTTGCATGCGCTTCAGCGACTCTTCAGCCGTGAGCTTGGCGCGCCCCGGCTGTTCATCTGGAATCCCCGTGACCCGCTTCTTCCCCTTCGCCATGGCTCTCCTCCGTTGGCTTAGCACGCAACTAACCGAACATCGTAGCACATCGCGGCATCGACCGATACCCGTTCGACGTGACGAGCTTCGAGCCGCGCCAGCCGGAGCGCTGGGGCGAGCCCTATCAACGGTTCCTGCGAATGGTGTGAGCCCCGCAGTCAAAGTGGCGCTGCCTCGCGGGACGGGTTCGGGTATAGTCCTTCTCGAAAGGAGGGTAGCGACATGACAAGTTGGGAGTGGTTGGAATCACGGCCGAAGGTTCACTATACGAAGGCGGCCACTTTCCCCTCCGACAGCCCGCTCGACCAGGAGTCCCAGACATACCGGCGTGAACTGCCGCGGCTTCTTGCGGAGGGCCGTGAGGGTCAGGTCGTACTCATCAAGGGCGATGAGATCATAGAGTTCTTCGCCGACGAGGACGAGGCGCTGCGAGTGGGGTATCAGAAGTACCTGATGCAGTCGTTCCTGGTACAACGAATCCGTGAGTGGGAACCTATCATCTTTCAAGCCTGGCGGTTCTGGCCATGCCGCACTTCACCTTCCCGCTGAGTCCCGACGGTCCGGCGGTGCCGGGGTTGGTCGGTCTGAATGATCAGGCCACGGCCGCCCTGGTGCAGGCAGGACAGCCGATCCCGCGCCCGGTTTCGGTCCGAGCCTTGCTCGACTCCGCTGCTGACCTGACAGCTATCGCCGGTCCTGTGGCCCGACAACTAGGGCTGGTGAGGGTCAAGCAGGTCGGCACGCAGACGGCCGGAGGGTCGGTTCAGGTCAACTTGTACCGCATCAGCCTGAGCGTCTATGGACCAACAGGGGTCGCCGGCTCCCTTCTCGTGTGGCCGAATCTGCTCGTCACGGAGTTGGCCGTTCCTCTCCCGAACATCGACGTGCTGATCGGCCTGGACGTGTTGCGCCAGTGCCTCTTCGTCCTCAACGGACCGGGCGATCAATTCATCCTGGGCTATTGAAGGTCGAATGAGGGCAAGACCCCCCGGCACGCTCTGCGCGACGGCAGCATGCCGTATCCGCGGTTCCTGCGTTTGTTGTGAGCGAGGCCTGGCCCCCGTCGCTAGAATAGCAAGGTTGGCATCTTTGCCGGAGGGCTTCTCATGTTTACAGCTGAGGAAATCCAGACACGGCTCCGGCAGCGGCCGTTCAAGCCGCTGCGGATTATCGCCAGTGAGGGGTTGCGATTCGACATCGAACATCCCGACCTGATCCTCGTCGGACGGCGGGACCTGACGATCGGGACGCCCGACCCGGCCACTCCGACGATCTACGACCGTATCGTGCGCGTGGCGCTGGTGCATGTCGTCGCCCTGGAGGACCTGCCAGTCGCCTCACCGGCGTCCACCAACGGTCCGCCCGCCTGATGCCGATTCCTTTTGCGAAGGCAGCGACTCTCCTTTACAATCGGCGGGGTGCCGTACACCTCGGCCCGCTGTCCGTGGAGAGTCGCCATGCCCGAACTGCCCCTCCATCCCACCGAACCGCTTCCCACCCAGCCGGCCGCGCCGCCGCAGGCGCCGCCCACCAACGGCACGCCCCCATCGCAGCGCGTCCGTTGCCCGCATTGCCATAACCCCATCCAGCTGGCCGACGACCATTCCGACGAGGTGCTGTGCCCAGCCTGCGGCCACACCTTCCGGCTGGGCGAGGGCCGGAGGACGACGAGTGCCGCGCCGATGCGGCCTTTGGGCAAGTTCCAACTCCTGGAGCGTGTCGGCGTCGGCGGCTTCGGCGCCGTTTGGAAGGCGCGCGACACGACGCTGGACCGCACCGTCGCCTTGAAGATACCGCACAGCGGCCTGCTGACATCGGCCGACGAACTGGAGCGCTTCCAGCGCGAGGCCCGGGCGGCGGCCCAGCTGCGCCACCCCGGCATCGTCCCGGTCTACGACGTGCTGATGCTCGACGGCCTGCCGACCATCGTCAGCGACTTCGTCACCGGTGTGCCCCTCAAGGACCTGCTGGAAACGCGCCGGCTGACCGCCCAGGAGTCGGCGACGCTGCTGGCCGCCGCGGATGCCGTCCATTACGCCCACACGATGGGCGTTGTACATCGCGACCTGAAGCCGGCCAACATCATGGTCCCGTACGCCCTAGACCCGCCCGCGCCCGGCCGACTGGCTCCGCAGCTGGGGCGGCCGCTGCTGATGGACTTCGGCCTGGCCCTGCGCACCGAGGCCGAGGTGACCATGACGCAGGACGGCCACGTCCTGGGCACGCCGGCGTACATGAGCCCCGAGCAGGCGGCTGGCCGTAGCCACCAGGCCGACGCCCGTAGCGACGTCTGGCCCTCGGCGTGGTGCTCTACGAATTGCTGACCGGCGAGTTGCCCTTCCGCGGCAGCAAGATCATGATGCTGATGCAGGTCATGAGCGACGACCCCAAGCCGCCGCGCCGCCTCGACCGTGCCATCCCGCGCGATCTGGAGACGGTGTGCCTGAAATGTCTCCAGAAGGAGCCGGCCAAGCGCTACGCCACGGCGGCGGACCTGTCGGCCGACCTGCGCCGCTTCCTCAACGGCGAGCCGGTGCTGGCGCGGCGGGTGGGGAAGGCGGAGCGCTTGTGGCGCTGGTGCCGGCGCAATCCGGCGCTGGCCGGCTTGCAGGCCGCGGTGGTCCTGCTGCTGGCGGTTTCGACGTACTTCGCCATCCAGGCGGACCGGCGCGCTGACGATGCCGAAAAGAGTGCCGAACAGGCGCGGAAGAAGGAGAAGGAGGCCGAGGCAGCGCGGGAACAGGCGCAGGTGTCGCTGGCCCGCAGCTGGCTTGGCCCTCTCGGGTTGCGGAAGTGGCAGCCCCTCACCGAGCCGGAGATTGCTGCCTTGTGGCAGGTGGCCGAGGACCGCGATGAGCAGTCGCGGTTCCGCTTCGTGGAGCAAGCCCTGCGCGGCCCGGTGACGACGCGGCAGTTGCGGAATCAGGCCGGCTTCGCGCTGCACGCCGCCATCGGCCTGGGGCCGGCGCAGCGTGCGGCGGTTGAGAGGCTGCTGCTGGAACGGATGCAAGATCCGGCCCTGGGGGACGAGCAGCGGAACAACGTGGCGCTGATCGCTGCGGCGATGGACGACCTGACCCCAGCGGCAGCGAGTCAGGTGGCTGAAATCCTGGGCCGGGGCCTGGACCAGACGAACGACGCCGAGGTCCTTTGGGTGCTGGTGCAGGGGCTGGTGGCGATGGCGGATCGGCTGGAGCGCCGCGACGTGGCCGCCGCCGCCGAGGCCGTCGCCCGGGCGGCCGGCCGGCTGAGCGCCTCCGCTTTGCCGCCGTGGCATCAGGGGGGTAGCGGCGTCAACGAACTCGAATTGGGTTCGTGGTGGCTCCCACTCCAATTGTCGGAACTGACGGGGCGACTGGAGTCCCAGGACGTGGCCGCGGTCGCCAAAGTCCTCACCGCGGCCATCGACCGGAGGGAAGACAACGAGGCCCTGGAAGTGCTCATCAACAGCCTGCGGTTAGTGGCGGAGCAGCTGGAGCCGAAGGACGCTGCCGCCGCGGCCGCCCGCCTCACGCGGGCGATGAGCAAGACGACTGACGCCAAGACCCTGTGGTCGCTGGCGCAGGGCCTGTCGGCGGTGGTGGGGCGACTGGAGCCGAGGGAGGGCGCCCGCATCAGCGCGGAGGCCGCCGCCGTCCTCGCCCAGGCCATGAGCAAGACCAACGACGCCCACGCCCTCTCTTCGCTGTGGCAGGGCCTGTCGGCGCTGGCGGCGCGACTGGAGGCCAGGGACGCCGCTGCCACGGCCGCCGTCCTCGCCCAGGCCATGAGCAAGCCCAACGATCCCAACGCCCTCTCCCACCTGGCGTCGGGCCTGTCGGCGGTGGCGGAGCGCATGGAGTCGAAGGAGGCGGCCCGGGTCAGCGCGGAGGCCGCCGCCGTCCTCGCCCTGGCCATGAGCAAGACGACCGATGCCAACGCCCTGTCGTCGCTGGCGCTGGGCCTATCGGCGGTGGCAGCGCGGCTGGAGCCGAAGGAGGCCGCCATCGTTCTCGCCCAGGCCATGAGCAAGACCACCGACGCCTGGGCCCTGCGTTCGCTGGCCGAGAGCCTGTCGGCGGTGGCGGGGCGGCTGGAGCCGAAGGAGGCCGCCCGCGTCAGCGCGGAGGCCGCCGCCGTCCTCGCCCAGGTCATGAGCAAGACCCTGGAGCACAACGACCTGTCCCATCTGATGTCGGGCCTGTCGGCGGTGGCAGCGCGGCTGGAGCCGAAGGAAGCCGCTGCCACGGCCGCCGTCCTCGCCCAGGCCATGAGCAAGACGACCGATCCCGACGCCCTCTCCCAGCTGGCGTGGCGCCTGTCGGGGTTGGCGAAGCGCATGGAGGCGAAGGAGGCAGCCCGCGTCAGCGCCGAAGCCGCCGCCGTCCTCGCTCGGGCCATGAGCAAGACCAACTACACCCAGGCCATGAGCGAGGTCAGCTACACCAACGAACTGTCCCGGCTGGCGTCGGGCCTGTCGGCGGTGGCGGCACGGATGGAGCCGAAGGAGGCCGCTGCCACGGCCACCGTCCTCGACCAGGCCATGAGCAAGACCAAGAACGCCTACACCCTGAATTGGCTGGCGCAGGGCCTGTCGATGGTGGCGGCGCGCATGGAGTCGAAGGAGGCGGCCCGGGTCAGCGCGGAGGCCGCCGCCGTCCTCGCCCAGGCCATGAGCAAGACCAACGATCCCAACGCCCTCTCCCCGCTGGCGTCGGGCCTGTCGGCAGTGGCGGCGCGCATGGAGTCGAAGGAGGCGGCCCGGGTCAGCGCGGAGGCCGCCGCCGTCCTCACCCAGGCCATGAGCAAGACCAACGACGCCAACGCCCTGAATCAGCTGGCGCAGAGCCTGTCGGCGGTGGCGGGGCGCATGGAGTCAAAGGCGGCGGCCCGGGTCAGCGCGGAGGCCGCCGCCGTCCTCACCCAGGCCATGAGCAAGACGACCAATGCCCGTGCCCTGAGTTTGCTGGCCGAGCGCCTGTCGGAGGTAGCGGTTGGCTGAAACCTGAGGCGGCTGCGGATGTCGCGGCCACCCTTACCTTGGCCATCGGCAGGATGAACTACAGCGGCAGCAACCCGCTTCTTTTTGGCATCCCGAGTCAACTTGGCGATCCCGACGAGATTCAGTATTCACCAGACCCAGTCTCTGCGTGCCTGTCGGCTGTCCTCAACGGTTGTGAGCCGCCTGATATTTCCCGGCGCGTATCGGCCTTAACGGGTGCCATCGGCGGTTGTGGCGGTACGGGCTGGCCGGTCGCCTCCCTCGCCCTGCTCGGCCCGGCGGGCGAGCCGCTGCCGTGTCGCCTCTCGACGCAACAGCTGGTCGATCTCCTCAAGATGCCGACCTGCCTGGGCCGCGCCCGCCGCGTGATCCTCGACTATCTCCAATACCGCTGCAACCACTCGTTCCGCGATCACTGGGAGTTCGTCGAGTACGCCCAGCAGCACCTGCCCGACGTGAACCTGGCCAGCCCGCCCAAACGCCCCAGCCGATAAGGACTCCGGCCAATTCCTCGGAGGACCCGACCTGATGGCGCCGCGCATCGAAGAGATCGTCCGCCATTTCCGCGAGAACGGGCTGAAGGTGTTGCTGCAACGCCCCGCCAATGTCCGCGACCTGCTCGCCCTGACGCGCACGCCGCTGCTGCCCGACATCGACTTCCGCCACCTGACGGTCGATCCCACCAGCTACGTCGCCGCCGATTATCGTCATATCGCCTCCGATTTAGTGCTGAAGGTGCCGTTCCGCACGCGCCAGGACGGTCGGCGGCGCACGCTCACCCTGTACATCCTCATCGAGCATCAGTCCGAGCCCGATCCGTTGATGATCCTGCGCGTCCTGGAGTATCTCGTGCAGGTCTACAAGGGGCAGGTGCGCGCCTGGCTGAGGACGCATCGCTCGCTCGCCGGCTTCCGCCTTCAACCTGTCCTGCCGGTGGTGCTGTACACCGGCCTGCAGCGTTGGGACGACCTGGGCCGGCTCGTCGAGCAGGTGGACGGCGGCGCGCTCTTGGCCGAGCTGGTGCCGGAGTTTCGGCCGCTGTTCGTGAGCTTGCCGGGGTTGCCGTCCGAGCGGCTGGAGAAGGAGGGCGGCTACTTCGGCTGGATTCTGGAGTTGGTGCAGCAACGGTCGGCGCCGTTCGAGTCGTTCGCAACGCTGGTGGCGCAGGTCGTGTCCCAGCTGGAGGAGATGCCGGCGGCGGAGCGCGACCGCTGGTTAGAGCTGTTGTCGTACCTGGTGGCGATGATTTATCATGATCGTGCCGTGCCGGAGCGTGAGGGGCTGCGCGAGCGGGTGG
>DATFNV010000542.1:0-7065 GCA_035266225.1 Gemmataceae bacterium | reverse complement strand
GCGTCCTACTCATGGACGGCGCGATGGGGACCGAACTGCAGAAGGCCGGCCTGCGCGACGATGAGAACGGTGCCGCGTGGAACCTGCTCCACCCCGAGCGCGTGCGGGCCGTGCATCAGGCGTATCGTGACGCCGGGGCCGAGGTGTTCCTGACGAATACCTTTATGATCGAAAGCGACACCTACGCAGCCACACTCCAACGAGCTGGGCACATCTACGAAGCATTTACGTCCTGGAGGGCGGCGTACCATGTTCTTCCCGGGAATGCCCCATATCGGCTCGCTGCGGTCGGGCCGCTCTTTGGGTCAAGTGCCGAGCGCGAGTTCGACCCGCTCAATAAGCTGTTTGTGCCCTTCCTACTCTTGGGTGGCCAGAACCCGACGCTTGAAGAGGAGAAGTACCCCGACGCAGTACTTCTTGAAACCTGCTCCTCTCCCCGCACGCGCTTCGCCATCCGCCGACTCCACCTGTGGAGTGACGAGCCGATCCTCCTATCGATGACCTACTTACGCGAGCAGACGGGCGATCTGGTCACTCTTAGCGGCCATTCGCCGGAGTGGTTCGCCAGTCGCGCCAAGGGTTACGGCGCCGCTGCTCTCGGCGTCAACTGTGGCCGCGACATCGGCATGGGTGACGTCATCGAGATCGTCCGCCGCTACCGCGCCGTGACCGACCTGCCGCTCTTCGCCCGACCCAACGCCGGCACGCCGACGCGCGAGGGCGACCGCTGGGTCTACCCGCTCACCCCGCAGGCGCTGGCCGAGCGCTTGCCCGAATTGCTCGAGGCCGGCGTCAGCATGGTCGGCGGCTGCTGCGGCACGACGCCAGAGCACATCGCCGCCTGCCGGCCGATCATCGACGACTGGAACGCCCACCGTGCGGCCTGAGCGCGTTGCTATAATGACCGGATGAACGGCACCTGGACCACCACCGAGATCGCCGGCCGGCCGGCCGACGTCTACGACCCGGCCAACCCGCCGCGCCTCGCCGTGCTGCACCTGCACGACGCCGACGGCCAGACGCTGCGCGACCGGCCGGCGTTCACGCGCCTCTTCGACGAGCTGGGTCTAGGTTGCGTCTGTCCCCAGGGCGGACCGTCGTGGTGGGTCGATCGCGCCTGCCCCGGCTTCGACTTGCCGCTGACGCCGGAGCGCTACCTCCTCGACCGCGTGCTGCCCTACTTCGGCGAACGCTGGGGGGTGGGGCCGCCCGGAATCGGGCTGCTGGGTGCCGGCATGGGAGGGCAGGGGGCGCTGCGGCTGGCGTTCCGGCACCCGAAGACGTTCGCCGTCGCGGCCGCCGTCGCGCCGGCCATCGACTACTACGAGCTGTACGGCCGCGGCACGCCCCTGGACGAGATTTACGACAGCAAGGAGCAGTGCCGTCAGGATACCGTGCCGCTGCACGTCCACCCGTCGCACGCCCCGCCGCACCTCTTCTTCGCCGTCGATCCCGACGACCCGTGGTCGCGCGGCAGCGACCGGCTGCACGAGAAATTGAGCGCTTTGGGGATCGCTCACGAGTTCGATGGCGGCACTCGCGCCGGCGGGCATTCGTGGGGCTACTTCGAGCGGATGGCCGAGCGGGCGCTGCGCTTCGTCCACGCGGGCTTGGTGCAGCAGGGGCGGCGGTTGTTGTAGCCGCTTGCGGCTTAGCGTTCGCGCGAGGTATCGTTTCGCGAAACGATACCTCGCGCGAACGCTAAGCCGCAAGCGGCCTCACGGAGACGTTCGTGAAAGTATCCCTGATGGTGACCTGCCTGGGCGACGCCCTCTTCCCCGACGTGGGGGTGGCAACAGTGCGGCTGCTGCGACGGCTCGGCGTCGCGGTCGATTTCCCGCCGGCGCAGACCTGCTGCGGCCAGCCGCACTTCAACAGCGGCTTCCCGGGCGACGCCCGCGACCTCGCCCGCCACACCATCGCGGCCTTCGACAACGGCCAAGCCGTGGTCACGCCAGCCGGGTCGTGCGCGGCGATGGTGAAGCTCGAATATCCCGAACTGTTTCACGACGACCCCGCAGGCCACGCCCGCGCCGCCGACCTCGCCGGCCGCACCCATGAACTCTCCGACTTCCTCGTCAACGTGCTGAGGGTGGAAGACGTGGGCGCCCGCTTCGAGGGCAAGGTGACGTATCACATGGCCTGCCATCTGCGCAGCCTCGGCTTGTTCAGCGAGCCGGAGCGGCTGTTGCGGCAGGTGCGCGGCCTGGAGTACGTCCCGCTGGAGCGCGCCGACGAGTGCTGCGGCTTCGGCGGCTCGTTCGCGGTGCGTTTCCCGGGCATCAGCGGGGCGATGGTCAACGACAAGGTCGCCTTCATCGAGAAGACGGGCGCCGCCGCCGTGGTCGCCACTGACGCGGGCTGCCTGATGAACATCGCCGGCTGCCTGCGCCGCCGCGGCAGTCGAGTGCGGGCGCTGCACCTGGCCCAGGTCCTGGAGCCGACGTGAGCGCCCCCGAGCCAACATCGGCCCGCCGCGCCACGGCGATCCTCGTCGTGGTGACGCTGTTCTGGGGCCTGTCCTTTCCCCTGATGAAGAGCTGGCAGGACGCGGCGAAGGACTGCCCCGGCGGCAAGGAACTGGCCAGCACCACGCTGATCGCGGTGCGGATGCCCCTGTCCCTGCTGGTGCTCGCCCTGGCCAGGCCGCGCCTGCTGCGCGGGCCGACCCGCCGCGAGCACCTCATCGGGGCCGTCATCGGCTTCGTCTTCTGGATCGGCTTCTCCCTTCAGGTGTGGGGCCTGGCGGATACGACGCCGGCCCGGTCGGGGTTTATCACCAGCCTCGGCTGCGCCTGGGTGCCGCTGCTGGCCTTCGTCTTCCTCCGCATGCCGGTGGCCGGCGTCACGCTCCTGGGGCTGGGCCTCGGCGTCGCCAGCACGGCGGTGTTGGGCCTCGACTGGGAGGGCGGCTGGAATCTGGGCCGCGGCGAGTTGCGAACGCTGCTCGGGTCGGTGATGTTCGCGGTCCAGATTCTCCTGCTGGACCGCCTGGGGAAGCGCGTGCGCTCCGAGCACCTGACGGTCGCCTTCCTGGGCGTGACCGGGCTGCTGGCGACGGCCCTGGCGCTGGCGCTGGCCGCGGCGGGGCCGGGCCTGGGCGCCTGGCTGACGTGGCTGGCCGACCTGCTGCAACGGCCGGCGGTAACGCGCGACGTGCTCCTGTTGGTGCTTCTGCCGACCGTCCTCGCCTTCCACTGGATGAACACGTACCAGCCGCACGTCTCCGCCGGCCGGGCGGCCCTCATCTACCTTTTGGAGCCGTTGTTCGCGGCGATCTTCTCGGTGCTCTGGGGTCACGACGCGCTGACGGGGCGACTGTTTCTCGGCGGCGGCTCGATCCTCGCCGGCAACCTGCTCATCGAGGTGCCGTACTGGGTGTGGCGGCGGAGCGACCCGGGTCGAGGGGGAGGTGGGGCGCGGTGAGCCGATACAGGCGGTGCTCGGCCAGGCACGAGACGGCCACGGTGGCGACCGCGGCGGCGCCGGTCAGCGGAGGACAAGCGGCCAGCAGCGGCAGGCCGAAGCGGAGCAGCAGCAGCCACGCCGCGAACAGGGCTAAACCGAGCGCCCCGGCGGCCAGACGCGGGCGCGGGCCGGCCGGGGCGAACGCCGCCTGCATGGCCAGGGCGAAGGGGAAGGCGACGACGAGGTCGATGGCATAGTGTTGGCCGAGGCCGAGGGTCGCCAGCAGAGTGAGGACGAGGAAGGCGCCGGCGAAGGCGCGAAACCACGCGGCCAGCGGCCGGGCGTGCCAGAACAGGAACAGCGCCCAGGTCAGGTGCAGCGAGGGGACGCAGTTGCGCGGCTGGGGGCCGGCTGCCGGGGGGTCGGCCAGCACTGCCGCCACCGGCGGGGGGCTGTCGGGGAAGGCCGGGCCGAAGACGCCCTCGGGGCCGACCGCGGGAAACAGCAGATAGACGAAGTAGCCCACCAGCGAAGCGACGACGAACACCGGCAGCGGCGTCCACCGCTGGGACGGGTCGGCGCGCTGGTGGAGGATCAGCAGGAGGACGAAGGCGCCCGCCACCGAGACGTAGGTGAGCACCGCGGCGAGGCCGAGCAGGGGCACCGCGTTGAACAGCCGCCCGACTACGAAGCTGAGCTGGCCGCCCAGGGCGTCGTCGGCCGCGTAGAGGAGTCCGTCATCCGTCGTCGGGCAAAGCACGACGCTGAGGCGTAAGAAGTGGACGCCGAGGACCGTCAGGCCCGTGAGGAGGCACGCGGGGAGGAGGACCGCCAGGGTCCCGGCGCGGCGGCGGCCGCGGCTGACACAGGCCCGCCCGGCGAGGACGGCGAGGCTCGCCGCCCCCAGCCCGGCGAAGGGCGCGTTGACCGGCAGCACCTCGAGGCCCACTCGCGGCCCGAGCAGGTAGAAAAGGGCGCCGAGGCCCAGGCCGAGAGCCGCGGTCGCCGCCGCCACGCTCCAGCCGGGCCGCGAGCCGAAATGGAGGAAGAACGGCCCGCCGAGCCCCAGCGCGAAAAACGGGAAGCGGGCGAGGTGGCCCAGGGCGAACCAGGTCGGCGCGGCGGGCCAGCCGGCCAGGGCCCCCGCCTCGCAGCCGAGCCAGACGAGGACCATCCCCCCCAACAGCAGCCAGTACTGGCGGAGGGTCGCCGCGGCCGGCTCGCCGAGGGGCGGGCGCTCCGTCGGGGGGATGGTCATGGGGCCGTCTGCCGGTCGGGGTCAGGGGAGACCGCGGGATTCGCGGATGCCTGCCAACATAGCACCGCCCCGGGGGAAGGTGAAGACGGGACCTCGCCCGAGGGGGTCACGGCCCGGCCGGCACGCGCGACGCGGGGCGAGCAATCGACCTTCTGCGGCAGTCCCCTCCTCTGGTAGAGTGGTGAGGGAACGAGTTTTCGAGGATCACCGCCATGACATTGCCCGCTTTTCTGAGCGAATGGCCCGGCAACGAGATCGTGCTGACCGGCTACCGCATCAACCTGTACGCCGTCGTTAGCCGCTACAACGAGGGATACTCGCCTGAAGGGATCGTGGATTACTACGACACCGTGCCCTTGGACCTCGTCCGGAAAGTTGTCGCCTTCTACCTGGAGAACAAGGCTGCGGTGGACGAGTACGTGGCCGAGTACGACGCCGAGTTAGCTCGTCAGGCGGCGCAGGGCAGCCGCATCGATTTCGACGCGCTGCTCAAACGGTTCGCGGAGCGCTACCCGGAGCGCGCCCGGGAAATTGCAAGGACGCTAGGCAAGGCCGACCCCACATGCCCCTGACCTTCCTGCTGGATGAACACCTTCGTGGTGTGCTGTGGCAGGCGATCCAGAACCGCAACGCCCTCGGCGGTCCCTTCACCGACGTGGTGTGCGTCGGCGACCCGCCTGACCTGCCGCTTGGGAGTGCCGACCCCGACCTACTGCTCTGGGCGGAACGTGCCGGGAGGATTCTGATTACTCGTGACGCGAGAACGATGCCCCGCCATTTTCGGCACCATCTTCAGGCCGGGCATCATTCGCCGGGGTTGCTCCTCATCGTTCCGTCAAGCAGCCTGCAAGCCCTGGTTGCTGCTCTGGAACTGATCGCCCATGCGGGCGACCCCGCTAATTATCTCGACCAGATCGATTACATCCCCTGACGCCGCCGCTATGATGGCGTCATGACCAACGACTACGCACGCCACGAGCATCACGACTTCCCCGGCGCCGTCCGCCAGGCCCTCGCCGACCCGCCGCTGCAGGCCGCCCTGGTCCGCTTGACCGGCACCCTCCTGACCGGCAACCGCCGCGGCTACGCCGCCCTCGCCGACAGCGACAAGCTGCGCGATCACGCCAAGCGCATCAAGGAGCACACCCTCGCCCACCTCGACCGCTACCTCGAACAGCTCGAAGCCTCCGTGCTGCGCCTCGGCGGACACGTCCACTGGGCGGCCGACGCGGCCGAGGCTCGGCGGATCATCCTCCAGATCGCTCAACAAACCGACTGCCGCCGCGTCGTCAAATCCAAGTCGATGACCACGGAGGAAATCCATCTCAATCCGGCCCTTGAGGCGGCGGGGATCGAGGTGACGGAAACCGACTTCGGCGAGTACGTCATTCAACTGGCGGGGGAGCGGCCGTCGCACCTGGTGGCGCCGGCGGTGCATCACACGCGCGAGAGCATCGCCCGCCTCCTCTCGGAGAAACTCGGTGAGGTGCTGCCCGACGACACTCGCAGCCTGGCGCTGACCGGCCGCCGCGTGCTGCGCGAGCGCTTCCGCCGGGCCGACATGGGGATCACTGGGGCCAACTTCGCGGTGGCCGAGACGGGCACGACCGTGCTGGTCACCAACGAGGGCAACGGCCGGCTGACGACGACCTGCCCGCGCGTCCACGTCGCCCTGGTCGGCATGGAAAAGGTCATCCCCCGCCTGGAAGACTTGCCGGTGTTCCTGAAGCTGCTGGCCCGCGCCGCCACGGGGCAGACGCTGTCGGTGTACACGACGCTCATCACCGGCCCGCGCCGGCCCGGCGAGATCGACGGCCCGGAGGAGTTTCACCTGGTGCTGCTCGACAACGGCCGGTCGCGCGTGCTGGCGACGCCGTTCCGCGAGAGCTTGCAGTGCATCCGCTGCGGGGCGTGCCTGAATGCCTGCCCGGTGTACCGGCGCATCGGCGGCCACGCCTACGGCGGCGT
The DNA here is from genome assembly GCA_035266225.1 of Gemmataceae bacterium. GTDB lineage: Bacteria > Planctomycetota > Planctomycetia > Gemmatales > Gemmataceae > DATFNV01. The sequence continues at coordinate 431 of DATFNV010000542.1, read as the reverse complement.
CTACTCCGGCCCGATCGGCAGCATCCTGACGCCGCTGTACGACAGCGTCAGCGCGAACCCGGACCTGCCGCATGCGTCTTCGTTGTGCGGCGCGTGTCAGGCGGCGTGCCCGGTCAAGATCAACATCCCGCACATGCTGATCGGCCTGCGCGAGTTGCAACACGCCCACAAGTCGGGGCGCGGCGAGCGGCTGGCGTACTGGCTGTGGAAGGAAGTGCTGCGGCGGCCGTACTTGTATCGGCTGGCACTGCGGGTGGCTCGGCTGGTCTTACGGACCTTGGCGCGGGACGGTTGGCTGAGCAAACTCCCGGGGGCCGGGGCGGGTTGGACCGAAGCGCGCGACTTCCCGGCGCCGGCGGCGCGGTCGTTTCGCGAGCGGTGGAAGAACGGAGTTTAGCGGCGGGTCGCAGACCCGCGCGGGTCTGCGACCC
>DATFNV010000541.1:0-37646 GCA_035266225.1 Gemmataceae bacterium | reverse complement strand
GAACCTGACCCCCCACCGCGCCATCTGGACGCTGGCCGCCGTGTCGGCGGTGATTGGCATCTTCGCCGTCCTCTTTTACCTGTGTGGGCCGGCCGCCTCCGAGGCCAACGACACCGCCCTCAGCGACGCCCAGGCCGGGAGCTTCTGGTACAGCTTCGGTGTCTTCAAGTATTCCACCGCCAAGGACATCCCGCAAAGTCTGCTGGTCGTCGCCCTGGCCAGTAATTTCGGCACCTTCCTGCTGTACATGCTTACCAACCTCATCGCGATTGTGGCCTTCGTCGAGCACCGCACGTTCAACACCTTCAAGCACGTGGTGATCCCAGTGTTCGGCCTGTTGGCCAACCTCGTGTGCATGCTCTTCTACCTGATCGGGCCCATCCCGGGTGTCGTCACCGGCATGAGCTGGAAGGAGTCCTACCTCGCCCTCGGCATTGCTGTCGTCTGGGGCATCTACGGCGCCTGGTACTTCTACTCGTCCAGCAAATCGAAGGGCCGCACGACCCTGGTCGGCCTCAAGCCCGAGGCCGCACTGACCGGCGCCCCGACCCCCTGAGCACCGCATCCCCGAAGAGGCCATCGATCAATAAGTTCTCTGTTTAGCGGCGGGTCGCAGACCCGCGCGGGTCTGCGACCCGCCGCTAAACGGGAGTTATTCTCCGATGGCCCCCAAGGTTCCGGTGACCCTCCCCGGCCGGGGGACAGTCCTGAGTACCCCCGCGTGCGGCTCGACGACGCACGCGGGGGTGCTGTTTTTCCGAGGCATCGGGGAGAAGGAGTCGCGATGGACAAGTTGTCGCTGCCGTTGGTCGCCTGGGTCGTCTTCGTCGCCGCCGCGGTCCTCGAGGTGGGAGGCGACGCCGTCGTTCGCAAAGGCTTGCGCGGCGGCGGCCTGGCGTGGGTTGTCCTGGGCTGCCTGATGCTGGGGGGTTACGGCCTCGTCGTCAACCTCGTGAAGTGGGACTTCTCGAAACTCCTCGGCGTCTACGTCGCCGTGTTCGCGGTGATCAGCGTCCTGGCGGGCCGCTTCCTGTTCGGCGAAGACGTGCGCCTCTCGACCTGGGGCGGGCTGGTCTTGATCGTGTTGGGTGCCGCGGTCATCCAGTTCGGGGCACGCTAACGCAGAACTCCCCCCGGTCCGACTTCGTGGTGTGAAGCCGAACCGGGGGGAGTGCGCCTTTCCGAAGCAATTCTGCTCCCCTCGCCCCTGAGTACAGGGGCGAGGGGAGACTCTTACCCGCCGACCGCTTACGGCAGTGGCTTGGCGGTGACGACCGCCTTCCGCTCGACCGGGGCCGGGATCACCTCGGCCGCCGCCTTCTCCTTCGGCGGGGGCGGCACGTCGTTGTCCGCCACGACCTTGACGATCACCTGGAAGCCGAACGAGTCCTTCTTGACGCCGTGGAACGGGTCATAGTAGGAGATCCACAGCGGGTCCAGCGATTCGGGCGAGAACTCGGCCGACGGCCTCTTGCAGAGGAAACTGCTGGTGTTGGCCGCGATGCAGAACGACTGGTGCAAGGTGTACTTGCCGGGCACGATCGGCACCGCCTTGGGGCCGTCGTGGTCGTTGACCGACAGGCTCTCGCAGCCGGAGACACTGTGCGTCGGCACCGAAACGCCGACCAGCTCCGCCGGCGGGCAGGAGACGCCGGCGCTGGCGTCGGAATACTCCGCAGAGCCCTTATGGCCGCCGCGGAGCACGCCGATGACCCGACCTTCGATGAGCAGCTTGGCGTGCTTCAGTTTCGGGTCGTCGAAGGTGACCTCGAAGCACTGCTCGAGGTCGAACTTCATCTCGCTGTTGGCGATGACCGCGCCGCTCATGGTGACAAGCACGGTGTCGGGGCTGGGCTGCGCCACGTCGATCAGTCCGCCGCCGGTGTGAGTGCATTTCCCCTTGCAGGGCGTCACGTGGCCGTGCCGCTCGTGCAGGGTGATCGACACGGGCGGCGCCGCCGCGACGCCGGCCGTCACGGTCACATTCACCGTTTTCTCTTCCGCCGCGACGAGGGACAGCGGCGCCAGGGAAACCAGGCCCAGGGCCAGGTAGCCGATCAGGCGCGAAGTCAAACTCCGTTTCATGGAACTCGGACCTCCTTGCCGCTGGCCGCCTTTGGGTTGTGGTATCGGCGGCCAGGGCACTCAGTTAGGGTTTCGGATCACTTCGTACGTCGTCAGATCAAACCGTTGCGTTTCGGGCGAAAGATCACACTTTGCAAACCGCCGCGCTCGGCCCGGGGCGCCGTTAGAAGCGGAGGGTAAAGTCCGTGGCGAGCATGAACTCGTTCTTGCGGTGGCCGTTGTCGAAGGCCGGCGTGTTCCAGGACCGGAAGTAATCGATCTCGGGGCGGACCTGGAAGTTCGGGGTGAAGTTGTGGGTCAGGCCGATGGCGTTGCTCGTGTAGGTCGATGGGAAGCCCGAGCGCTCGCCGTCGGTGTCCCGCCACCACTCGTTGCGGAACGTGAGGAAGTCCTTCTTGCCGAGCTGCCAGATGGTGTAGTTCAGCACGCCGAAGGTCTCGGTCACGCCGGTGATGTCCGGCCCGATGCCGCCGCCGCCGCCGAACTGTTTGATCGGGCCAGCGCTCGGGGTTCCGCCGAGTACCGCGTTGCGCTGCCACATCATGTACGCCTCGGTCTTGGTGACCAACAGCGGATTGAACCGGTGCTCCCAGGTCCCCACCATGTAATTGAAGTTGTCGTGGCCCATCGGCTGGCCGTACTGATCGAAGCGGCGGAACTCGGCACTGTTGATGGCGTTGAGCCAGCCGTAGAAGGCATTATTGTTGTCCTTGGATACCCAGCGGATGCCGGCGGCCGGCGTGAAGAGGGAGCCCTTGTACCAGGGGGCCATGTCGGTCCCCGAGTGGACCGCGGCCTGGAAGGTCCACTGGTCGCTCAGCTTGAAGGTGAGCATCACACCCGTCTGGGTGTAGGTGTCGAACGTGAACAGGATCGAGTGGCTGCCCATGTAGTTGTCCGGGGCGAACTGGGTTTCGATATCGGGGCAGGCGATCCAGCGGCCAATGCGCACGACCATTCCCTGGGCGACCCAGGGGACGTAGAGGTCGAAGTACTGTTCCGTGGGGTCCCAGCCGTAGAGTGAGTTGTGCTTGAGCAGCTGGTCGCTGAACCAGCCGCCGGCCGTCGTGTAGCGGTAGTCGATGCCGTACAGCAGGGTGGAGCGGAACCCCCAGTCGATGTGGTCGGTCTGCACCGTGTCCTCGGTGCGCTCGAAGCGGAAGATCACCTGGTCCATGTCGATCGTGTTGGGCCGGATCCAGTAGGATTCGGGCGTGTTGCTGTTCCGGGAGCTGCTCATGTTCACCTCCCCAGTCACCCAGCCGTAGAAGCGGATCCTCTGGGAGGCGAGGGCATCGCCGACGTAGGTGCCCTGGAGGAGTTTCATCACCGGCCACATGTAGTAGTCCGGGGGGACGCCGATGATCGGATACCCCTGGTACTCCGAGCCGGGGATCGGCGGCGAGTTCCAGGGAGACGGCATCGCCCGGCGGTACTCCTTCGCGGGGGCCTTCGGGGCGCTGGCCTGGTCGGAGGGTGACGGGAACAGGCTGGCGGGAAGCGAAATGGCGGCCTCCTGGGCCGGGGCCTGAACTTCCTCCGCCGCCACGAGGCTGAGAGGGTCCTTCGGCAAGGCAGGCGGACCGTTCGGGCCAGCGACAGGCGGTTGTGCCGGGGACGGCATGTCGCTCGCGGTGACGCGGGCGGGCGCCGCGGCTGGGGAATCGAGCGGGTTCGTGGCCGGCGCTGCCGGCGCCGGGCCGGGAACCGGCTGTGGGGAGACGTCGGTGGGCGAGGCAGGGCGTGTCGGTCCGGCGGGGTTCGGCGCGGGTTCGGCCGACTGCCCCGCCGCGAGCACGCCACACAGGAGTAGTGCGGGAAACATGGTACCTCACTCCGTTGAGCAAGCAACGTCGTTGGGGGGTCAAACACTCCGCCGCGCCACCTCACCGGGCGAGGGAGGCACGGGTATACACCGGACGGGAGGTCATGCCTGAGGAGACGGAGAAGGTCTGCTCGGCCGCTCGCTGTCCATCAAGGAGTCAATGTCACACGGCCACCGGGATCAGCCGGGCGGCGAAGTGTGGCCGTCGGCGCCCGGCACACCAGGCTCGGGCCGACGGCGACTAGCCTGCGAGCGCCGGGCCGGCGCCGCAATGCACGCGATATAACACGATCGACCTCAAGTTCTTCGGGCGCTGGAAGTGGCGGTTGGGTGCTTATTCTATCGTCAAGGGCCCTTGCCCCCTTTCACAATTCTCAGCAGATTCCCGGGTGTCCTCAAAGCCCCGCCGTCTCATGCAATGTGCAGGATGCATCCGGCAGAATGCACGATCTCGCCTGGGGGCGGCGGCAGGTCCGGGCGCGCGGTTGTCGCCGTAAATCGTGTCGAGATCAGCGGTCTCGTGCAGCGAAATCCGAGTGGCACAGCATCTGCTAGAGGATGAGGATCCTGGACTGCTTGCGAAATAGCGGGCCTGGGAATGTCCCGTCCGAGGCAGAGTGTGGCGGTTGGGCATCGCCGGACGATGCTGAGGACGGGACACTTTCCTCTCCCTTTGCCGCCGGAGCTGCCGGGCGCGGGCGCGTCGGGGGCCCCGCCCGAGGGGCCCCCAAACCTTGGCGCCCGGACCCGGCTTTGACGCCCCAGTCGTTGCGCCCACACCCCGGCAGAATGTGCTGGGAAGAGGAAAGCCGTGCTTCAACCCACCCCGTTTGCAGTTGCCTGGACATTGGCGGCGGTCTACGGCGCCGTACTTCTGGCGGCAGCCGTGAAGATCGGGATCAGGTTGGCGAGGAGCCGCGGAGACCGCGACCAGGGGAACTGAAAGGGAGGATGGCGGCGCCTCGCCCGGACGTCGTCCGGCGAGTGGGCCGACCGCAAGGTGTTTTGACCGCGCTGGTGCGCACGTCGATCCTCGCGCCACTTTTCCGACGCAAGTCCTTGCATTTGGGTTGTTTGGGCGATAGGCTGGCGGGTGAGGTTCGTTCCTGACCCCGCTCCGTTGTCCCCCCAGCCGCTGTCATCGGCGGTTGTCCTTCTCTCTCCGGGAGGATCGATCATGTCACGGCGAAGTGTTCTTTTCGCGCAGGCGGCCGTGCTCTTCGCGGCCTACTTGCTCGCGGTCCCCCAGGTGCTGGCCGGTGATCGCGCTCACGCTGGAAGCCCGCCACCCGCCAAGGCCCAGCCAGTGTCTGCCCCGGTCGTTCGTCCGGCGCCGCTGGCGATGACCATTTCGGTCACGACCACGACGTCAACCCAAGCCGCGACCGACTCGGCTTACATCACCCTCCGCGGCCCGGACGGGCAACTCCGGCGTTTCGCCGTGGAGGGCGGCCCCGATGCGGTCTCGTCGCGGGTGGTCGTCCTTCGCCCCGGCGAGGCGGTGACCTTCCGGGTGGCGACGACGAAGTAGCCGTCAACAACGTTAGGCGGGGAGCACAAGCTCCCCGTTTGCTTCCATCGAGCAACCCCGGTCATCACTTCCGGGTGCGAAAGAGGATCTTCAGCGCCGTCTTCCTATCCGGCGCCACTTCCATCCGTAGAATCATGGCCCCCTCCGGCACCTCCTCGTAGCGGCAGGGCTTGCCGTTGAGCAGGATTTCCGTCTGCTCCGTCAGGACGAATTCCGAGGGGTTCCCCCGTCCGGCGGCCTGATCGCGCGTTTCCACCGCCAGCTTGGCAACCGGCAGTTGCGGGGCGTCGTTGCCCAGGGCCGGGCGATCCTTGCGCGGCGTCAGGGAAGCTGAGGCCAAGGAAATCAAACTGACCCAGGCGGCCAGCGCGAGTGTCAGCCGAGTCATGCGAATGTCCTCCGGGCGGAACAGGGCGACTTCAGTTGCGACCGTCCCAAGAGCGCGGAGCGGTCTGGGGAGTTGAAGTAGGCAAACGGCGCGCCGGAATCGTCCGCGGTCGGCGAGCCGCCTGTTTCCCAATGTTTCTGGGGGGGCGGCCGTCACCCGTCATGCTGAAACTTTGGGCAATTCCTGCATTGTGCATAACACGCCGGGCAAATTGCACGATGAGCGTGCCTGACAATTCTGGGCGGATTCTGGGGGCGCAGGTCCGTCGGGACGCGCGCCGCGTCTTCCCGACGGCCAAATTGCAATTTGCACGGCGATTCGGGCAACTTGCACGACCACCCGAGTTCGCTACGGCGCCGCGGTCGTGATCGGAAACCCGCAAGTGCTGGGACTCCCGTTGGTTCCAAAGACCGCAGGGAGCCCGGGCCCTGCCGGCACGCGAGATGCTTCCCCTGTGCGAATACCTCTCCCCCATCGTGGTTTCCCCCGAATAGGGCCCGGACCCGGCCTCGTCGAATTGCGGCGCCGGGGACAACGCCGTCCCCTGCGTGGTGCCTATGAAACTTCTCCTCGTTGACGACGACGCGCCTTTGCGGACGTCCCTGCGCCTGACGCTGGAGGCGATGGGGCACCAGGTCACGGAAGCCCGCGACGGCGAGCAGGCCCGCGACACGCTTGGCCATCGCCTGTTCGACGCGGCCTTCCTCGACATTCGCCTGGGGCGCGAGCACGGCCTGGACCTGCTGGCTGGGCTGCTCCGCCTGGCGCCGGGCCTGCCGGTGATCGTCATCACAGCCTACGCCACGATCGAGACGGCGGTGGAAGCGATGCGGCTCGGGGCGTTCGATTACCTGCCCAAGCCGTTCACCCCGGAGCAGATTCGCCTGGTCCTGGAGCGCATCGCCCGGGTGCGCCGCCTGCAGTCGCACGTCGAAGACTTGGAGGACCAGGTCCGCTCGGTCGTCCCCGAGGCGGACCTGCAGACGGCGGCGCCGGCGCTGCGGCAGGCGATTGACGTGGCCTTCAAGGCGGCGCCCACGGACGCCACCCTCCTGATCCGCGGCGAGAGCGGCACCGGCAAGGGGGTGCTGGCGCGGGCCGTCCACGCCCGCAGCCCGCGCGCCGCGGCGCCGTTCCTGACGGTGCATTGCCCGAGCCTGTCGGCGGAGCTGCTCGAGAGCGAACTGTTCGGCCACGTGCGCGGGGCCTTCACGGGGGCGGTGCTGGACACCGTGGGCAAAGTGACCGTTGCGGAGGGAGGGACTCTCTTCCTCGATGAAATCGGCGACATGCCCCTGGCGCTGCAGCCGAAGTTGCTGCGTCTCTTGCAGGAGAGGCGCTACGAGCGCGTCGGCGAAACCCGGACGCAGGTCGCCGACGTGCGCGTCCTGGCGGCCACCAACCGCAACCTGGAGTCGGCCATCGCGGCGGGGAGGTTCCGCGAGGACTTGCTCTACCGCCTGCGGGTCATCGAGGTGGTGCTGCCGCCGTTGCGGGAGCGCCAGGCGGACCTCCTTCCGCTGGCGGGGCACCTGCTCCGCTTCTTCGCCCGCCAGAGCGGCAAGGCCCTCGACGGCTTCACCCGGGAAGCCGAGGCCGCGCTGCTCCGTTACCCCTGGCCGGGCAACGTCCGCGAGCTGCGTAACACGGTCGAGCGCGGCGTGATCCTGGCCGCGGGCCCGCAGGTCGATGTCGCCGACCTGCCGGCACAGCTGGGGTCGCCGCCCCGGGCCGCGGTCGAGGTCGGCGGGCGCGTGACCCTGGAGCAGTTGGAAGCGGAGCACCTGCGGCGCATCCTGCTCAGCAGCACGAGCCTCGACGAGGCGGCGAAGGTGCTCGGCATCGACCCGAGCACCCTCTACCGCAAGCGCAAGCGCTTCGGCCTGTGACACCCCGCTGCCGGGGGATTGCCAGGCGCACCCGAACCGTTACCCTGGAGGGGTGTGAGGTCCCGCCTTCAGAAACGGGAGAGACGCATGCGATTCGGGAGTGCCTTCGCCTCGAAGCGGTTGTTGTTCGGCCTGCTGGCGCTGGCCGCCCTGCCGGGGCCGGGCCGGTCGGAGCCAGCGAAGAAGGTGGACTTCGCCCACGACGTCGTCCCGCTCCTCAAGGCGCGCTGCGCCGAGTGCCACACCAACGGCAAGTACAAGTCCTCTTTCTCCCTCGACACGCGCGGTGACGTCCTGAAGAAGAAGGCCGTCGTCCCCGGCAAGAGCGGCGACAGCGAGATCATCCGGCGCGTCACCAGCGCCGACAAGGAGGTGCGCATGCCGCCCAAGGGAGAGCCGCTCTCCGCGAAGGAGGTGGAACTGCTGCGGTCGTGGATCGACCAGGGCTTCGCCTGGCAGGAAGGCTTCTCGTTCAAGGTCGCCGACTACGTCCCGCCGCTCAAGCCGCGCCGCCCGGCGCTGCCCCCCGCCCACGACGGCCGCGACCACCCCATCGACCGCATCCTCGACGCCGACTTCGCCCGCCGAACAATTGAGCCCCCGGCCCCCCTCGACGACGTGGCCTTCGTCCGCCGCGTCTACCTCGACGTGATCGGCCTGCTGCCGGCGCCCCAGGAGGTCGATGCCTTTCTTGCGGACGCCGCCGCCGACAAGCGGCAGCGGCTCGTCCGCAAGCTGCTGGACGACAAACGCTCCTACACCGAGCACTGGCTGACGTTCTGGAACGACATGCTGCGCAACGACTACGTCGGCACCGGCTACACCGACGGCGGCCGCAAGCAGATCACCGGCTGGCTCTACTCGTCGCTGCTGGAGAACAAGCCCTACGACCAACTCGTGCGTGAGCTGATCAGCCCGACGCCTGAGTCGGAGGGGTTCACCAAGGGCATCAAGTGGCGCGGCAACGTCAACGCCAGCCAGGTGCAGGAATTGCAGTTCGCGCAGGGTGTCTCGCAGGTGTTCTTCGGCATCAACATGAAGTGTGCCTCGTGCCACGACAGCTTCATCGACAAGTGGAAGCTGAACGACGCCTATGGCCTGGCCGCGATCATTGCCGATCAGCCGTTGGAAATCTCCCGTTGCGACAAGCCGACCGGCCGCAAGGCCAGCCCCGCATTCGTCTTCCCCGACCTGGGGACCATCGATGCGTCCCAGCCGAAGGCGAAGCGACTGGAGCAACTCGCCCGCCTGGTGACACACCCGGACAACGGCCGCTTCACACGCACGATGGCCAACCGCATTTGGCAGCGCCTGATGGGCCGCGGCATCGTCCACCCCGTGGACGTGATGGCCAACCGCCCGTGGAACGAGGACCTGCTCGACTACCTCGGCGTCTACCTCGCGGATCAAAAATACGACCTGAAGAAGCTGATCGAGCACGTCGTCACGTCGCGCGCCTACCAGTCGCGGCCGGTGCCGATCAAGGGCGAGTCGTCGGGCGAGGACTACGTCTTCCGCGGACCGGAGGTGCGGCGGATGACGGCCGAGCAATTCATGGATGCGCTGTGGATGCTGACGGGGACCGCCCCGGCGAAGGCCGTCGCTCCGCTGCCGCTGCCGCTGCCGCCGTTCGCCGACTCGGTGCCGGCGGAGCGCCGCTTCATCCGGGCGTCGCTGGTCAACGCCGATCCCCTGATGCGCTCGCTCGGCCGGCCCAACCGCGAGCAGGTCGTCACCACGCGGCCCGACCACCTCTCGACGCTGCAAGCGCTCGACCTGTCGAACGGGCAGATCCTCGCCGACACGCTGGCGCGCGGGGCGGCGAACCTGCTGAAGGAGAAGCCGAAGGCGACGGCGGATGAGCGCATCGAGGACGTCTACCGGCGGGCGCTGTGCCGCAAGCCGACCGCGGAGGAACTGGCCGTGGCGCGCAAGATTCTCGGGTCGCCGACGACGGCGGAGGGGATGGCGGACTTGCTCTGGGCGGTGGTGATGCTGCCGGAGTTCCAACTAATCCGGTAAACTGGAATCAAGGAGGGTTACCATGACCGAGCTACCTCAACAGCTATTGAAAGCCCTGGACGAAAGCCGCGGGCAGCCACTCCAGCTGGTCGATCCGCGGACGAACCGGGCTTACCTGCTCGTCCCGGCCGACCTGTTCTCGCGCATTCAGTACGCTGAGGATGAGGGCAGCCTGGACAGTCGCCAGGTAGCCCATCTAATCGCTCAGACGATGCGGGAAGAAGATGAGGGCGATCCGGCATTGGAGAGCTATCAGAAGAACAGGGAATCGGAATGATCTCTCGCGGCGACGTCGTCATGGTGCACTTCCCGTTCACCGACGTTCCGGGCAACAAGGTGCGGCCCGCCGTGGTGGTCCTGAATGATCGGGACAATCAGCGACTGCGCAAAACCGTCGTCGCCATGATCACCGGCAACTTAAGTCGCCTGGGTGACCCGAGCCACTTGCTCATCGATCCGGCTCAACCGGACGGGGCATCCTCGGGCCTGACTGTGCCGTCTCTGGTGTCTTGCAACAACCTTGCCACTATCGAGAAAACTGACATCCTGCGGACGATCGGCCGTCTGTCCGACGTGTTGTCGGTCCAACTGAACGACTGCTTGCGAGCCGCCCTGGAGATTCCTTGATGTCCTCTTCAACTGGCACCGCGTTTCTTGATCGCCGCGACTTCCTCCGCGGCATGAGTACCGCCGCCCTGGCGACCCTCGCCGCCGGCGAGCCGCGCCCGCTCCAGGCCGCCGAGAAGGCCGAGCATCCCCGGCCCACCGCCGACACCTGCATCCTCCTCTGGATGGCGGGCGGCATGGCGGCGCCCGAAACCTTCGACCCCAAGCGCTACCTCCCCTTCGAGGTGGGCCTCGCCGCCGACAAAATCCTCTGCACCTTCCCGGCCATCGACACGGTCGTGGACAACATCAAGATCTCGCAGGGGCTGGAAAACGTCGCCGGGGTGATGGACCGGGCGACCTTGATCCGCTCGCACGTCGTCGCCGACCTGGGCCACATCCTGCACTCGCGCCATCAGTACCACTGGCACACCGGCTACGTCCCGCCGCAGACGGTCGCCTGCCCGCACCTCGGCTCCTGGGTCGCCCGGGTCCGCGGCCCGAACAACCCCGCCATCCCGGCCTTCATCAACATCGGCCAGCGCCTCGAAGGCGTCGGCGAGTCGGAGGAGTTGAAGGCGTTCACCACCGGCGGCTTCTTCGGCACCGAGCACGGCCCGTTCAACCTGCCCTATCCGACCGACGCCGTCGCCGCCGTTCGCCCGCCGAAGGGCATGACCCCGGAGCGCTTCGAGGTCCGCCAGAAGAAGTACAAGGAGCTGCTCAAGCGCAGCCCGGCCGGCGAGCTGGCGAGCGACTTCCACGAGGAGTCGATGCTGCGGGCCATCGACAACGCCCACCGCCTGCTCAGCTCGAAGGAGCGCGACGCCTTCGACCTGACGAAGGAGCCGAAGGAGAGCTTCCAGAAGTACAACACCGGCCGCTTCGGCCTCGGCTGCCTCCTGGCCCGCCGCCTGACCGAGGCCGGGGCGCGCTTCATCGAGGTGACGACCGAGTACGTCCCCTTCCTGCACTTCGACACGCACGAGAACGGCCACACCACGCTCAAGCGGATGAAGGGCGAGATCGACCAGCCCATCGCCCGGCTCGTCCTCGACCTGGAGAAACGCGGCCTGCTGGAGCGCACCCTGGTCATCATCGCCAGCGAGTTCAGCCGCGACATGATGATCGAAGGCGTGCCCGGCAGCAACGCCCGCGACCAGTCACGCGCCAAAAGCGACGTGATGAAGGAGTTGATCCACTACGGCCTACATCGGCACTTTACCGGCTCCGGATCGGTGGTGTTGTTCGGCGGCGGCATGAAGAAGGGCGTCCTCTACGGCGAGACGGCGGCCGAGCGGCCGCTGCTGACGACGAAGGACCCGGTGACGATCCGCGACCTGCACGCGACGATCTTCACGGCGATGGGCATCTCGCCGCGGACCGCCTTCGACGTGGAGAAGCGGCCGTTCTTCGCCACCGAGGACGGCAAGGGCCAACCGGTCAAGTCGCTGTTCGCCAAAGGGTAGTACCCTCAAGTGAGGGTAGGGCTGCCAGGAACGGATCCATTGTCGCCCCACCGATCTGGGCGAAAGAAGGTGATGCGAGTCTGTTCAGCGGAACAGGGTGTTCGGCCCGCTATTCCCCGACGGCCGCCTCAAGTTCAGCCTTTCGCACCTGAAGCGCAGTCAGTTTTTTCTTGAGGTCGGCAATCTGCTTGTTGACCTTGCGCAATTCCGCCCGAGCCTTTCTGCCCCCCAACTGCTTCGAGCCAAGTCGTTCGGCGATGTACTGCTCGAGCTGACTTCTCAGGATCCTAAGATATGGATTGCCCCATATCGATCCTTCTCGGTATTCGAGTTTGCCGGCTCGGATGCCTTCCACGATGAAGTCGCGGCTCACTCCGTACTCCTTTTGAGCCGTCACGTCGCTGAGGGTTGCCCCCTTGCGGTTCCATTCACCATGTTCCGCCATATCTCACCTCGTAAATGCAACGAGCCGGCGCGCTTGCCCCGGCGGCCGGCGTTGACGTGGGATCGTAAACGCTAGCTGCCGCCGCGGTCAGGTGCGGCGCCTGGGTCGGCGGCGACCGGCGGTCGAAGACGCCGCCAGTCACGCACAATCGAAACGACAAGAATCGCCGCAAATACGGCATGAAGCGATCCAAAGATAATTGTACCCCAAGGATCTACGACGAGATCGATCAGTATCGCTACGCCCCACAGGACTAAAGGAAAAATGGGGATGACCGGTGCCGGGCTCATGCCGCTTCGCTGACCGTCTGGTAAGGGTCGGCGCGCGTTCTCGACGGCTACCTGTGCTGTTGCCGCAACGGCCCACAAGCACCAGACGAAGAAGATCAACGCCAGAAGAAGCCACCAAGGCATCTCTCAACCCCAACGGCGTCGTGCAGCCAGGCGATGCTGTAGTCGTGGCCGGCCCCCTGGCCCATCGTCAACTTCTCGGGGCGGCGGCGCGTCACTTCTTGACGGGATCGATCTTCGTCGCTTCGAGGACGGCCTCGCCCGATTCGGTCAGGGTAAGCGCCCCGCCGGCGGCGCCGTCTCCTTGCGGCGCTCGCCGAAGGTCAGGACGGAGTTGCCCATCTGGATGCGGTCGCCGTCGCGCAGCGGCGCCGGCTCGGCGATGCGCGTGCCGTTGAGGAGCGTGCCGCCGGGGGTGTTGGCGTCGGACAGCAGGTAGCAGTGGCCCTGCCGCGTGATGCGGGCGTGGACCTTCTCGACGCCTTGGCCGCCGAACAGCCCGACGTCGCACGACTCGGCCCGCCCCAGGGTGATTTCCGGCTTGGTCAGGATCAATTCGCGGCCCGGACGGAAGCCCGCATCGACGCGCACCCACGCCTCCTTGAGGATGACCTGTGCCAGGCCGACCGACAGGCCGATGCACGCCCCCAGCGCCACGAAGCCGGTGTAGCTCGGCGACCACAATTCGTCCACGCTGGAGCCGCGGAAGACGCTCCCCCACGCCCCGCGCAGGAAGAGGAGCACCAGCCCGCCGACCAGGCCGCCCACGGTGCCGCCGATCAGTCCGTTGCGCAACTTGTGTTTGGCGCCGTGCCGCTCCTCGTTGCGGAGCACGGCGCTGAGCAGGTCGAAGGCCGACGGTGCCATGCCGATCAGCACCCCGGTCAGCGTCCAGCCGAAGACGAGCAGCGACGGCCATTTGCCGTCGGAGAGGCCGAAGAAGAGCTGGCCTATGAAGCCGCCGGCGAGCCCGCCGACAGCGCCGATGAGCACGGCCACCGTCAGGCGGACGCCCAGGGCTGCGACGTCGCGCTGCGAGGCGGCGGCCAGGGCATCGACCAACCCCAGGCCCAGCGCCACCAGCACGCCCAGGACCAGGCCCTTGACGCTCGCCGACCCTAGCCCCGGCTCGCCCGCCAGCAGCCGGCCCAGGACCCAGCCGCCGAAGGCCGCGCACGCACCCCAGGCCGCACAATAATAGATGAACAGGCGAAACGACATCGCTCAACTCCTCCGCCGCGCCCGCGGCCCCATCACCTGTAGAGTTCCCCTTCCGGCCGGACCATGATCTTGTGCTTGAGCGAGACGCCGCCCGAGGACAGGTTCAAGGTGAACACGCCGCTCTTCGACGCCTTGACGTGCCAGGTCACGGTGCTGACCGACCCCGAACTCGCCGCCGGCACCGGTTTAGTGTCCTTGTCCCCGCCGACGAAGGTCAGGCTGGGCGGCACCCCCAGCGTGACCGTCTGGTTCTGTACCGGGTCCTTGACGTAGGCGGTCAGGGTGAATTCCTTTCCCGCGACTAGCTCGCCGCCGGAGGTCAGGCCGAGCGTCCCCTTGCCGGCGTCGCCGGTCACGCTGCCCAGGCCGTAGGCGAACCCCAGCTTGCGCACCCCGCTCGGCGGCAGTTCCTTCTCCCCCCAGTACAGCGTCACCGCCGAGTCGCCGTTGGGCTTCTTCAGCTGCTTGACCGCCTGCATCGACATCACCGGCACCTCCCAGAGGGTAAGCTCTCCCTTCGCGCCCGCCCCCTTGGCCTGGTCCACCTGGAAAAGGTCCCCGTCGGGCCAGGAGCCGAGGGTCACTCGCGTCGGCGGCTCCAGCCCGCCGCCGACCTTCAAGCTGACGTGGGCCACCGTCCCCGGGTCCTTCACGTCTTGCCGCTCCAGGGCCGAGATGAAGTCCGGCACGTTCTCCGTGCCGACGAAGTCCTTGAACGTGTCGCACAGGTCCTTCTCGCCGGGGATCGTGAAGGGGACGCCGTCATTGGCCCCGATGTAGGTGTCCAGCAGGAAGCGCAGCCCGATCTTCTGGTTGAGCCGGTCGTTGTTGCTGATCACGTAGCTGACCAGGCAGGTGTCGAGGAGACGGACCTCGCCGCCCTTGCCGTCCGGCGACAGGCCGCCTGGAATGACCTCGGCCTGCTGCTCGATCGTGATGGCGGGGTTGGTGTAGATCCACTTCGACCGGTAGCCGATGCGCTCGCGGTTCCCTTCGAGGGGATCCTTGCCGAGCGGTTGCTTGATCGGCAGCTCCCAGTGCCCGCCCGTCGCGTCGCCAAGGAGGAAGTCGTAGGTGCCCACGCGGACACAGGTGTTGGACGTGCGGCCAAACTCGTCGTAGGTCAGCTTCTTAAACTTTTTCGGGTCGCCCGGGTCGGGCATGAGCACGCCGAAACGCATGGTCGCGCCGAAGGGCGGCTGGATGAAGTCGTTGGCCAGGGGCTCGGCGTGGAACTTCAGCTCGATGCGCGGCTTCGGGTCGATCGGCGGCACCTCGGCCTTCTCCTCCTGCTCCCGCCAGCCGATGTCGCGCACGACGGCGATGAGGAGGCCGACGACGACGATGGCGATCGGCAGCAGGCGCAGCAAGCGCTCGCGCCGCTCCGAGCCCGGCGCCGCCGGCGTCACGGGCACAGGAACGGGCGTCGGCGGCGCAGTCGGGCGCGGTGCCGCCACGGGAACCAGTTCCACATCGGGGGAAGCGAGCGCGGCCGGAACGGCGGTCACGGCAACAGCGGCGACGACGGGAGTCGGAACCGCCCGAACGGCAGGCGAGACGGGCGGCGTCGCGGGCGCCGCCGTCACCTCGGTCGGCACAGTCGCGGCACTGACGGCGGCGGTCGGCTGCATGCCGCTGCGCGGCGCCGGCCCGACCGGCGGGGCGTCGGCCACGGCCAGGACCAGCGGCACCTCGAAGCGCGTGTTGCCGTTGGCCGTCACCTTGAGCCGGGCTTGCAGCGTCCGGCCCGGCTCGTGCGGCACCGCCTCGATCACCAGCGGCAGGGCGGCGCTGCGGCCGCGGTAGACCGGTTTGCCGACCGTCAGCCACGGCTGATCGCTCGTCGCGTAGGCGAACACCGGCCGGTTCTCCGCCGTGGTCACGGTCAGGACGTGCTCGCGGCGCTCGCCCGGCCGGCCGCCCAGGGCGATGGCCGGCTCCGCCAGTTCCACCTTCGGCGCCTTGACCAGCCCCAGCGCCTCGAAGAGTTGCTGGATCGCCGCAATCCCCGAGGCGCTCGGCCCCTGCACTGGGTAGGCCCAGCCGTTGGCCTCGTACCAGCGGGCGACCGCCCCACTCTCGATAAGTGCGGCGGCGGGGCCCTGGTTGGCCTTGGCCTTCTCGGCGAACTGCCGCGGCGTCATCGCCCCCGCCAGCACCCCCTCGGAGAACGGCTTGATGGGCACCATCACGTTGACCGTGACGATCAGGTTGCCGCCGTTGGATTCGACGAGGATTTCTCCCTTCTGCGGCTTGGTGTAGGCGCGCAGCCGGTCGCCGCGGACGCGAACCGGGATGACCGTCTTGTCGGCGAATTGAAACAGCTTCTCCGCCGCCCCGCTGTCGCCGAGGATCAGCCAGGGGCAGTCGTCGGCCGCAACCTTGCCGTAGACGAGGCGGTCGCCGTCGTTGCGCAGCACCAGGTCGAAGCGCCGCTCCTCGCCGACCGCGACCGCTCCCAGGTCGATGTCGCCCGGCTCGACTTCCAGCTTGGCCGGCTCCAGCGCAGTGCCGGGCAGCTTGGCGAGGAAATCGTCCAGGCCGCGCTCGCGGTCGGGGTGGCGCCCCGCCTCGCGCGCCGCCAGGGCCAGGTCCACCCGGCCCAGCGAGCCGAGGAACGACTCGAGGAACCCCTGCGACAGCAGGTCGTTGGCCCCCTGCGGGTTCTTGCGGCAGGCGCGGGCGAGCTGCGGGAAGTTGCGGCAGACCTCGCCCGACGGGAAGACGAACGGATTGGGGAAGACCCAGTTGCTGAAGCTGATGGAACTGCCGTCCGTGGGGAGGTCGGTGCGGCCGTTGAGCTGGACGCCGTCGAAATAGCAGTAGGCGGCCTCGGACGGGTTGACGCGGGAACAGTCGCGACAGGTCTGGCTCATGACGATCCGATCCTCGGGCGCGTCCAGCCGCTTGCGGCTTAGCGTTCGCCGCATCAGGGATGCGGCGAACGCTAAGCCGCAAGCGGCTGGTGCGCCTCACGGTAACTGAATCACATACACGGTTCCGTCCCCATTGGCGGTGAACAGGTAGCGTCCATCGACCGAGAGGGCGACGGCGCGGACGCCGCCGAAGTGGGCCGGCGGCACCCATTCCCACACCTGCTTCTCCGACTGCCAATCCCACACGGCGACCCGGCCGCCGACCACCGCCGCCAGGCGCCGGCCGTCGCGACTGACGTCGCCGGGCCCGGCCCCGGCCAGGGGGATGCGGGTCGATCCCGCTTCCTTCGGCTTGTCCTCGCCGACGTCCCACAGCACTCCGACCCCGGTCGCGCCGCCCAAAATGGCCACCCGCCGGTCGGGCAGGAAGGTGTTCCACGTCCCGCCGGTCCATTCGTCCCGGACCTCCTGGCAGCGCAAGTGCAGCAACTTCAGCGACGTGCCGGCCGTCCGCAGCGCCCGCCGCCCGGTCGGCGACAGGGCGACCGCCGCCGAGCCGGGGGTCGCCGACGGGAACAGGCGGACCCGCTTGCCCCGCTTGTTCCCCTCCAGGCTCCAGAGGCAGACGCTCCCGTCGTTGTAGCCGCCGCTCAGGACGTAGTGTCCGTCCTCGGTCACGACGGCGTTGGTGATCCCCCCGGCGTGCGCCTTGTCGTAGGGGCTCGGCCCCCACGCCTTGCCCGTCTCCACGTCGAGGAAGGGCACGGTGGCGGTGCTGGCCCCGCAGTAGAATGCCTTCTTGCCGTCCGGGTGGAAGCCGACATTCCAGACCTGGTTCCCGTTGGCGACGAACTGGCGCTGCGCGACCGTGTCCAGTTCCCAGACCCGAGCGTGCCCCTCGTTACCCCCCGAGGCGACGTGCCGTCCGTCCGGCGACCCGGCGACGGCCAGCACGGGGCCGAGGTGCGCGACGGGTGGTTTCAGTTCCTTGCCCGTCGCCGCCTCGTGGACGTGAACGTTGACCTCGAGGCCGGGGAATCCCCCGAAGGCGACCCGGTCTTCCTTTTGCTCGCCGCGCGGCAGGAAGATCAGCGAAGAAATGCCGTTAGCCTGGGCCAGCGGCCGCGGCTTGTCGTCGCCGCTCACGTCCCACAGCGCGAGGCCGTTGGCCGTCGGCAGCGAGGCGATGGCGACGGTCTTGTTGTCCGGCCCGAAGGCGACCAGCGGGGCGGCCGTGAACCCCTTGAGGAGGCGCTTCTCCTTGTCCTTCTCGAAGTGCGCCAGGTCCCACACGCGCAGCTTCCACTCCCCCTGGCCGGCCTTCAGGTCCATGTCGAAATGCGCCGAAACGGCCTGCTTGCCGTCCGGGGAGAAAGCGACCTGGCCCAGCTGCGAGCGCCCGTCGGTCTTGTCGATCTCGCCGTTGTCCTTGACGGCCCGGAACTCGATGTCCATCAGCTGCTCGCCCTTCACGCCGTCCCACAGGCGCAGATACGGGTCTTTCGGCCCGCCGCCGGACAGGGCGTGGTAGTCGCCGGGCGCCGGGCTGAAGGCGACGCCCTGGACCGGGGCGGCTTGCTTCTTCTTGTACAGCGGCTTGCGCTCCTTCACGTCCCAGGCCCAGAGAGTGCCCCGGCCCGGGTCCTCCGGGCCAGCGGCGCCGCCGCCGATCAGGTATTTTCCGTCGTTGGAAAAAGCGAGGCTGCTGACGGCCGCGCTCTCCAGGAGGAGCGGCGGCGGCACCTTGTCGAGGTTGCTGACGTCCCACAGGCGTACGGTGCCGTCTCCGCTGGCGGAGGCCAGCACGTCCCCCTTCGGCGACCAGGCGAGGGCGTGGATGCCGGCGCCGTGCCCGGCCAGGACCACCTTCTCGTGCAGGGTGTCGATGGGGCCGATGCGGATGAACGTGTCCTGTCCGCCGGCGACGGCCAACAGGGTGCCGTCCGGGTGGGCCGCGATGTGGGTGTTGCGCATGCGGTGCTCGCCGAAGATCGCGACCAGCTCGGGCGGCTGCCACGACGGATACCGCTCCAGCTCGGGAATCGCCCCGTCCTTGTCCTTGAGGGCGTCGAGGAACTTCGGACTGAACTCCGCGCGCACCGGCTTACCGAACTCGAGATCGTCCAGGGGTTTCAGCTCGGCGGGGTCGGTGGTGTCGGAGCAGCCGCCGGAGATCGAAGCGGTGAAGGGTTCGGTGGAGCCGTGCCCGGCGCCGGGCCGCCCGTCGGCGCCGCCGGGCCAGAACTTCCAGACGGCCAGGCCGCCCAACACGCCGAGGAGCAGCAGCGCGAGCAGGGCCAGAAGCCAGGCGCGGCGGGGGCGGCGCTCTTCCACGGCCGGGGCCGGCGGGACCGGTGCGGCGGCCTCGGCGGCTCCGTTCGTGGCCGCGGTCGCCTCGGCGACTGGGCGGGAGGCCATCGCGTCCGAGGCGACCGGCCGCCCCTGGAGCAATTCCTTAGCCTGCTCGCGCGTCAGCCAGCCGCGGCGGACGAGTTCCTTGGCCAGGCTGAGGGCGTCGGGGAAACGGTCCTGGGCCTTGGTGATTTTTTCCATTCGCGCCGCGTCGAGAAGGCGGCTCTTCCGCAGTGACTCCACGAGGTCGGCGACGGATGCGGCAGACATGGTCGTCCTCAGCGACGCGGTCTCGGAAGGAGTGACGAAGACGTCCCAATCCTAACGCCCGACGCAGACCCTCGCAAGGTGCCTGCGCGGCGTGGCGGTGGGAATTACCGCGACCCTGCGCCTGAGAACGAGGTGGCCGCCGCTGAGCGCGCCGGCGGGCCTGTCCGAACAAGCCCGCCGGCGCGCCAGGGAGAGTTGTTCAACGCGAATCACATCACCCGGTCCTCGGCCCACGGGTGGCGGCGGCCGGTGTCAAACTCCTTGTACTCCGCCTCCGTCGCCGCGTGCAACGTCTCCGGGTTGTACGCCGTGTTGATCATCCGCAAGAGCGGCACGACGTCGGCATCCGCGTAGCCGAGGCCGCGCACCTCGAAGTAGTCCTTGTTCACGTCGATGACGTGCAGCCTGTCCTTCCAGACGCGCACCTTGCGCAGCGTCCGCAATTCGGCGCGCGTGCGCTTGAGGAAGGCGACGGCAGCGTCGAGGCTGCCAGGGGTGTAGTCGTGAATCGCGAGGGGAGCTGACATGATGAGATCAGACAGGCCGCTTGCGGCTTCGCAGGGCATGCGAAGCCGCAAGCGGCAAATCGTGTTATCGCAACCCGGCGAGTTCCTGCAGCACGTGCCAGTTCTCCAGCCGGTCCTGCTTCGCGTACAGCAGCGTCGGCGACGGGTTGCCGTCCTGGTCGAAGTGCTTGGCGAATCGGCCTTCGCTCCGCGCGAAGTCGATGAAGGTCACTTCCTCGTTCGTCTTCGGGTTCTTGAACCAGTCCTCCTTGACGGCGGGGTTGCCTTGCAGCGACAGCCTCTCCTTGATCCTCCCCCCCTTGCGCGGGTCGTAGATCAGGATCGGGAACGCCCGGCTATCGACCGCCAGCCGCGCCTGCTCACCGGCCATGTTGTCGGCCACCCCGTGTTCCGGTTGGCAGGTCGTGTAGCACACCACGATGGCCGGGCCGTCGTACTCCAGCGCCCCCAGCACCGCCTTGTAGAAGTGGTTGATGTGGGCGCAGGTCGTCTGGGCCACATAGGTGTTCGGGTGCATCATCGCGATCTGAGCGATCTCCTTACGCCGCTCCTGCTTGCCGGCCACCGTCTTGCCGTGGACCGACATCTTCGTGTTCTGCCCCGTGAAGCTCGACGTGGACGCCTGGCCGCCGGTGTTGGAATACACCTGCGTGTCCAGGACGAACACCTTGACGTTCATGCCGCTGGCGAACAGCCGCGACAGCGCCTGGAAGCCGATGTCGAACATCGCCCCGTCGCCGCCGATGCACCAGATCGGCTTGTCCTTCCAGCCCATCTGGTTCCAGCGCATGCGCACGCCGATGGCGTCGGCCGGCGCGTTCTCGAACAGCGAGTTGGTCCACGGCACCAGGTAGGGGTTGTAGGGATATGTCGAGGTGTAGACCGTGTTGCAGCCGGTCGCGGCCACCAGGCCCCACTGGTCGCCGTACTTCAGCCCCGTGGCCGAGCACATCATGCGCAGCGCCGTCCCCTCGCCGCAGCCGGCACACGAGCCCGCGCCGCCGACGTAAATGTGCGTCTGCTCCTTGAGCATCATGTCGATGAGCAGGCTCTCGCTGATGTACTTGTCGTTGGAGGGGCCGATGTTCTTGAAGTAGCGGTGGCTCTTGCGGGCGTTGGTCATCACCTCGTCGGTCTTCGCGATCATCTTCAGGGCGTCGTCGTCGCAGACGGTCACGCACTCGGCGCAGCCCTTGCACTTCGAGGGGTCGATGATGATCTGGAACATGCCGCCGGAGCCGAGCTTCTTCTTGCCGGCGTCGTAGTACTTCTTGGTCTTGGACCACTGCGCCCGGTACATGGCGCGGTCGGCCTCGGGGATGGTCAGCAGCTTCGCCTCCCATTCCTCCTCGGAGAGGACCTTGCCGAGGATGGCGGTGTCGGGGCACTCGGTGACGCAGTCCATGCAGCCGGTGCAGTTCGACGGGATGTATTCGGGGATCTCGGGGGCGATGTTGCTGAAGTCGCGCAGCGTGGCGGTGCCGGCGGGGATCAGCGAGCGGGCCAGCGTCAGGTCGGCCGGCAGATCCTTCTCGCCGTAGCCCTCCTCGTAGCCGCGGATAATGCGCTCGTTGAAGTCATGTACGTCGAGCACGGGCAGGGAGACGAGCTTGTAGCCCTGGTCCACGAGGGTGCCGTAACTGTTGTTGTTGAACGGGTCACGCGGGTTGGCCTCGTTCATCGACGGCTGGGTGTGGCCGTTGGTCGTCGCGGTCGTCATTATCAAGAGACTCCGGAGAAATCTTCTCAGTGCAGCCGCTTGCGGCTTCGCACGTCGATGCGAAGCCGCAAGCGGCAAAATGGGGTCACGATCCGATCACCGTCGATGAGATCTCCTTCATCTCGCTGTAGCCGCGCTTCACGCAGTTGAGGTTGTCCTGCACGACGCGGTCGCCGCGCTTGCCGAAGTACTTGCGCAGCGCCTTCTCGACGCCCTTGTACACGTCCTCGTCGGACATGCTGCTCTCCTTGGCGTAGGGCGTCAGGCGCAGGAACGCCCCGAGCAGCACGATGCCCTGCATGCGCATCTGCAGGTCGGCCTCGGACGCCATCTCGCGGGCGATCTTCACCATGTCGCAGAAGAAGACGCGCGCCTTCTTCGCGCGAAGCGCCTTGCGGTTCGCCTCGGGAACGTGCTTCCACACGTCGATCGGGTCGCTGTGCGGCGACTGCATGAAGATTGCCCCGCCGGGGACCAGGCCCTCCAGCGTGCCGGGGCTGAGGATCGCCGTCGGATCGTTGATGCACAGCAGATCGACCAGCTCCAACTCGCTATGCGTCATGATGTGCGAGTCGGCGATGGTCAGGTAGTACGTCGTCGGCAGGCCCTTCTTTTCCGAGCCGTACTTGGGATAGGCCTGCACGTCCTTGCCGAAGACGTTGCCGCCGATGGTGGCGATGACCTTGTTGGTGGTGACGGAGCCGAAGCCGCCGACCGAGTGGCCGCGCATCGAGAAGCCGCCGCTCGGCCGCAGGTCGGGATCCTCGGGCCGCGGCAGGGCCAGCGCGTGGTTGATGCCGACGCAGAAGAAGTCCTGTCCGTTCGGCTTCATCATGTTGTGGAAGGCGGCGATGACGTCGCCGGCGCGCACGTCGCGGCTGCCGAGGCCGGCGGCGCCGCTGTAGACGCGCGGCACCCGGCCGATCCTCTCCTGGCCGTTCTGCCCGGTGACCGCGTCGCAGAAGGCCGCCTTGATCTCGCGCGTCAGGTGGTTGCCCGTCGTCGAGAGCGGGTCGTCCATGCGCTCGAAGACGGTGAAGGCCTTGCAGTCCTTGAGCGCCTCGACGATGTGCCGGCCCGGGAACGGCCGGAAGACGAACACCGTCAGGCAGCCGGCCGCGATACCCTTTTTCTCGCGCAGGTAATCGACCGTCGCCTTGGCCGTCTCCATGTAGCAGCCCATGCCGACGATGATGTAGTCGGCGTCCTCGCAGCGGTAGGGCTCGACGAAGCTGTACTTACGGCCGGTCTTGCGCGCGAACAGGTCGAACGCCTCTTCGAGGGCCGGGTCGATGCGGTCGTAGTACCAGCGCTGGGCGATCTTGCCCTTCATGTACGAGTCCTGATTCTGGACCACGCCCGACATCATCGGGTTGGCCGGGTCCATCAGGTTAATCAGCTTCTCCTTGGGGTCGCCGATGTACTCCTTCATGAAGGCCGGCTCGGCCAGCCGGACCGTTTCGACGGTGTGCGTGGTCAGGAAGCCGTCCTGGACGCTGAAGAAGGGGGTTTGGGTGGCCTCGGCGGCCCGGCGGGCGATGAGGCAGAAGTCGCCGGCCTCCTGGGCGTTGCGGGCGAAGATCATGCCCCAGCCGCAGTCGGCCACGCTCATCATGTCGTCGTGCCCGGCGTGGACGTTCAGCCCCTGGCTGGTCAACGCGCGGGCGCCGATGTTCATGACCACCGGCAGGCGCTTGCCGGAGATGGTGTACAGCACCTCCTTCATCAGGACGAGGCCCTGTCCGGAGGTGAAGTTGGTGACGCGGCCGCCGGCAACCGCGAATCCCTCGCAGACGGTGGCGGCGGAGTGTTCGCTTTCCGGCTCGAAGAACATCAGCGGGTCGCCCCACAGGTTCGTCTGGCCGTTCATGACGGCGGCGTTGAAGCCGCCGCCCATCGTCGTGGAGCTGGTGATGGGGTAGGCCCCCGCGGCCTGAGCCACGTGGATCTCCACGTGGACGACCGCCTCGGCGCCGTCGCACGTCGTCGGCAGGCCCGGATACTCGAACTTGGTCTCGGCGGCTTCCCGGACGGTATCCGGGGTGCGAACCGGCCCTCGCGCCACGGCGCTGCTCATGTCTGGTCCTCTCTCTCACCGGGGCCGTGCGAAGCCCCGGCCGTTGACGAATGGTGCGGTGGAGTTAGGGGAACGCTGGTGCGCCAACCCTTCCCAGATGATCGTCGTTGCAGGGATTTACGTCAAGGTTGATGATATGGGACCGGGGGCCGTTCGTCCGCTGCCGGCTGCCGGCACGCCCCTTGCCGTCGGCCGTGGGAGAGCGTTAACTGACAGGCAGAGGCGGCCGCGGCCCTGGTGCCGGCCGGCCGTTACTGTCCACAAGGGGAGGAGAACGGCAATGAGACCTGCCTGGTGGCTGCTGCTGCTCGGCCTGGGCGTGCTGGCGGGGGCGCCCGCGGCCGGCCGTGCCGAGGACAAGAAGGACAGCAAGGGGACCGTCGTCGAGATCGATGGCTTGAGTTCCAAGACCCCCGCCGACTGGAAGGAGGAAACGCCTTCCTCGAACCTGCGCTACGCCCAGTTCAGCCTGCCCAAGGTCAAGGAGGACAAGCAGGACGCCGAACTGGTGATCTTCAAGGGCATTCCCGATACGGTCAAGGGGAACATCGAGCGCTGGCAGAAGGACTTCTTGCCGCCCAAGGGGAAGAAGGCGGAGGACATCTCCAAGGTGAGCGAGGTGAAGCTCGGCGACAAGGACGCCACTTACGTCGATGTGCAGGGCACCTACCTGTTCAAGAAGCGGCCGCGCGACCCCAACGAGAAGCCGGAAGAGCGCCCGGATTACCGCCTCATCGGCGTGATCTACGACGGCAAGACCAAGTACCAGATCCGTCTCGTCGGACCCGCCGCCACGGTCGAGCACTACAAGAAGGGCTTCGACGAGTGGGTCAAGAACTTCAAGTGATCCACCAACCCGTTTAGCCGCCGCCCTCGATTTATCGATTCGCGAAACGATGAATCCGCGCCGCCCCGAGGGCGGCGGCTAAACGAGACGCGCGATGCGTGCCGACCTTCTCGACTACGAACTCCCACCTCACCTCATCGCGCAGGAGCCGTGCCCGGAGCGTGACCGCTCCCGCTTGATGGTGGTGCGCCGCGCCGCGTGTACCATCGAACACCGAGTCTTCATCGATCTCCCCGACTTGCTGGCGCCCGGCGACCTTCTCGTCCTCAATGACACCCGCGTCATTCCGGCGCGACTCGTCGGGCACCGCGGCCGCACCGGCGGCAAGTGGGAGGGGTTGTTCCTGCGCGAAGCGCCCGACGAACTCTGGGAGTTGATGTGCCAGACGCGCGGCCGACTCACGGAGGGCGAAACCGTCGTCGTCGAGCCGGGCGGCCTGGAATTGACCCTGGTCCGCAAGACGCCCGAGCGCCGTTGGTTGGCGCGTCCCCGGGAGCCTGGCCCGGCGTTCGAGTTGCTGCGCCGCCACGGCCGGGTTCCCTTGCCGCCCTACGTCCGAAAGGGCCGCGCCGCCGAGGCCGACGCCGAGCGCTACCAGACGGTGTACGCCCGTCAGCCGGGGGCGGTGGCGGCGCCGACGGCCGGGCTGCACTTCACGCCGCGCGTCTTCGAGCGCCTCGACGAGCGCGGCATCGACCGGGCCTTCGTGACCTTGCACGTCGGCGAGGGGACATTCGCGCCGATCAAGGTCGAGGACATCGCGGCGCACCAGATGCACCGCGAATGGGGCGAGTTGTCCACGGAGACCGCGACGCGGCTCGGGGCATGCCGGGCGGGCGGCGGACGAGTCGTCGCGGTCGGCACCAGCAGTGTCCGCCTGCTGGAGACGGCGGCCGCGACGGGGCCCTTGCGAAGCTGGTCCGGGGAGACGGACCTGTTCATCCGCCCTCCCCACGAGTTCCGTCTGGTCGATGCGCTGGTGACGAACTTCCACCTGCCGCGGACGAGCCTGCTGTGCCTGGTCAGCGCGTTCGCCGGCGTTGAATTGCTTCGCCGGGCGTATAGGACAGCCATTGCGGAGGGCTATCGCTTCTACAGCTACGGGGACGCGATGCTAATCGTGTGAGACTGCCATGAGCAACAGGCTGCGTCAGGTGACCGCGCAGGTGCGGCGGCTCTCCGCCGCCGAGGCGGAAGTCTGGCTGCTGGTCGAGGTGGAAGGGGTGACGCCGGCGACGGAGGTGCGCGGCCGGCTGGTGGGGCCGCACTGCCCCGGCGTCTCGACCATCGAGGTGGCCTACCCGCTTCGCCCGTTTCCCCGGCATCCGGAAGGAGTGCCGCCGCTGAGCCGGCGCGTCGTCATTCCCGAGCCGAGCCTGTGGGAGCCGGAGCAACCGTATCTCTATCGGGCCATCGTGGAGTTGTGGGAGGACGGGCAGCAGTGCGATCGGGCGGAGTTCGATTATGGCTTGCGGATGCCGGAAAAAGGATAAACGCCGGGGGAACTCCGGTGTCAGGGCTTGTTCGCGTCCTTCGCCCACCTGACCCTCAACTCCTGCCACTCTTGCCGGCAATTCTCCGGGTCGATGTCGCGGTAGCCTCAGCTTGCCTCCAAGTGGTTCGCCTGATCCGGGGCCTCGTCACATTCTTGGCATGATCGCCTATCCGAAGCACCTCCCCTTCAGTGAAGCGTGTTCGTTTCCGCTACTCAGGGAAAGACCTGAGGGCCAGTTCAGGCATTCCCCAGCAGGCGCCGGCGCCGCCGTGTCCCAGAATTGGGGGGGGCCGAGACAGCAGAGAAGACCCCCCCGCGGAACAGGGGAGTGGGCCGCTCGGTGGTTGGGCGGGGCCGGTGCCGGGTGATGCCCGACCACGGCCTCCGTCCCGACCCCGGACCGGAAGCCCAGCAAGATCCCCCACCCCTCAGGACGCGCGGAGACCGCCATGCTTACCGACACCCACCCCAGGACGTCGCCCTGCGAACCCCGGAACACCCACGGGCGAACAACTCTCGAGCAGTACTACACCGAGATCAACCTCACGCCGCTGCTCAGCGCCGAGGAAGAAAAGGAACTTGCTTACCAGGTCCAGGAGGGCGACCTGGAAGCGCGCGACCACCTGGCGCGCGCCAACCTTCGCCCGGTAGTGAGCATCGCCCGCAGCTTGGTCGGCAAGGGGATGGACCTCGCCGACCTCATCGCCGAAGGGAACCTGGGGCTGCTGCGGGCCACCGAGACGTTTGACCCGTCGATGAACACGCGCTTCAGCACCTACGCCGGCTACTGGATCCGGCAATCGATCAAGCGGGGCCTCCTCAACAACGGCCAGACGATCCGCCTTCCCGCCTACACGAGCGACCTGCTCACCAAGTGGCGCCGGGCCTCCGTGCAACTCCGGGAGGAACTCGGCCGCGCCCCGACGCAGGAAGAGGTGGCCCAGCGCCTCAACCTGTCGCGGAGGAAGTTCAAGATCGTCAAGAAGGCACTGGGGATCTACAGCGCGCTGCCGCAGACCTCCTCCTCGGAGGACGGTCCATCGTCGGTGGGCCTGCTCGCCGACGGCAGCGCCCCGGCGCCCGAGGCAGGGCTGATGCGGTCCGACGAGTTGCGCCAGGTCTTCGCCCTGATGCAGCAGATGGACGAGCGCGCCCGGACCGTGCTGCGCCTGCGCTTCGGCCTGGACGGTGCGCCGCCGAAAACCCTGACCGAAATCGGCGCCGTCCTGGGACTGACGCGGCAGCGGGTCTGCCAGATCGAGCGCGAGGCGCTGGCCACCCTCCGCGACCTCCTGGGCGGGGAGTGAAGCACTTCCCCCTGCTTCACCGCTTGCGGCATAGCACTCGCGCCACCGAGGTGAAGCGAGCTGCGTCTGCGGGTTGAACGGCACCCACCCCGACACCGCGTTCCGGTCCTCCCAGATGTCGCGCGGCAAACCGTGTACGTTGGCGTCGCAATTATCTACTCCTACCATCATTGTTTGCCTTTTCCCCGGGTGTGAGCGAGACTTGGGGCTGGCGCAGGTCGCCGGATCCCCGCAAGTGCGTCGGCCCAGAGTTGTCATCCCGGAGAAGGGGCGGGCCGGCCGCGGACAGCGTGGTCCGTGCGCGGACAAGGATGAAGGTGTCTGCACCGCAGGACCAAGAGGTGGAACGAGGCCCGCGGGCAGTGCGGCGGGAGGGGGATGGCATGTCGATGTGGCGCTCTGGCTACCGGCGGCTCATCCCGACGGCCGTCGTGGGGGCGGTCGCCGTTCTCAGCACGACTGTCTATGAGGCCATCAAGACCCTCCTGTTCCCCGGCCTGACCCCCTGGGAGTCGCACACGATCACCATCGCCTATTGCGCCCTCGTGGCCTCCGTCGCCGCCTACTTCGTCCGGGGGCGCGAGGAGTTATTCTCCCGCCGGGTGCAGGACCAGTTGCGCCGAGCCAAGGAACAGGCGGAGGCGGCCTCGCGGGCCAAGAGCGAGTTCCTGGCGAACATGAGCCACGAGATCCGCACGCCCATGAACGGCATCCTCGGCATGACCGACCTCGCCCTGGACACCAATCTCAGCCCCGAGCAGCTCGACTACCTCGGCATGGTCAAGTCCTCCGCCGAGGCGCTGCTGAGCGTCCTCAACGACGTCCTCGACTTCTCCAAGATCGAGGCCGGCAAGCTCGACCTCGACCCCATCGACTTCGGCCTGCGCGACTGCGCCGGCGACGCCCTCAAGGCCGTCGCCCTCCGCGCCCACGACAAGGGACTCGAAGTCGCCTGCGACATCGCCGCCGACGTCCCCGACCGGCTGGTGGGCGACCCCGGCCGCCTCCGCCAAGTCCTGCTCAACCTCGCCGGCAACGCCGTCAAGTTCACCGACAAGGGCGAGGTGGTCATCTCTGTTGAGATTGCAGATTGCAGATTGCAGATTGCAGATTTGAATCTGCAATCTGCAATCTGCAATCTGCATTTTTCCGTGAGGGACACCGGCATCGGCATCCCGGCCGACAAGCTGGAGCGCATCTTCGTGCCGTTCGAGCAAGCCGACGGCTCGACGACGCGCCGCTTCGGCGGCAGCGGACTCGGTTTGACCATCTCGTCGCGCCTGGTGGCGATGATGGGCGGCCGCCTCTGGGTCGAGAGCGAGGTCGGCAGGGGGAGCACCTTCCACTTCACCGCCGCCTTCGGCCTGGGGGCGGCAGAGACCGCGACCTGTCCCGCCGCCGCTCGGGGCAGCCTGCGCGGGCTGGCGGTGCTGGTCATCGACGACAACGGCATCAACCGCCGCGTCCTGGAGGGGATGCTGCGCCACTGGGGCCTGTGCCCCAAAGGCATAGACGGCGGCGCGGTGGCCCTGGCGGAGTTGTCGGCCGCGGCCGCCGCGGCCGCTCCCTACCGGCTGGTGCTGCTGGACGCGATGATGCCGGACGTGGACGGCTTCGCCGTCGTCGAGCAGATCCGCCGCCGGCCCGAACTGGCCGGGGCCACCATCCTGATGCTGTCGTCGGCCGACCGGCGTGGGGACGCGGCCCGCTGCCGGCAGCTGGGGGTCACGCGCTACCTCACCAAGCCCGTTAAGGAATCCGAACTGTTCGAGGCCATCCTGCTGGCCCTGGACGGCGTGGCCCCGGCCGGCACCCCGGCCCGCGAGGGGCCCGCCGGGGGCCTGCCGCAGCGGGTCGCGCCGGCGGGCGGCCTGCGGGTGCTGCTGGCGGAGGACAACGCCGTCAACCAGAGGGTGGCCGCGGAGATGCTCAAGGGGCAAGGGCACGCGGTGACGGTGGCCGCCAACGGCCGGGAAGCGCTGGCGGCCCTGGCGCGCGCGGAGTTCGACCTGGTGCTGATGGACGTGCAGATGCCCGAGATGGACGGCTTCGAGGCGACGGCGGCGCTGCGGGCGCGGGAAGGGCCGGCCGGCCGGCGGACGCCGGTGATCGCGCTGACGGCGCACGCCATGAAGGGAGACCGGGAGCGCTGCCTGGCGGCCGGCATGGACGGCTACGTCAGCAAGCCCATCCAGCCCGCCGAACTCCGGCGGGCGATCACCGCTGTCCTGGCCGCGCCGGCCGAGGGCGCGAACGGTCAGGCGGCCAGCCCGGCGGGCGCCACCCAGGACCGAGCCGCCGTCGAGGCCGGCCCGATTCTGGACCGGGCTGCGTTGCTGGGGCGCGTCGGGAACAACGAGCAGATGGTGCGGCGCGTCGTCAGCCTGTTCCAGGGGGAGTGTCCGAAGATGGTGGCCGCGCTGCGCGAGGCGCTGGCGCGCGCTGATGCCGTGGGCCTGGCCCGGGCGGCCCACACGCTGAAGGGGGCGCTGGGGAGCCTGGGGGCCGACATCGCGTCGCGGTCGGCCCTGGAGCTGGAAGCCATCGGCCGCGGGGGGAGCCTGGACGGGGCGGCGGCGGCCCTGACGACCCTGGAAGGAGACATCGGCCGCTTCCGGGAAGCCCTGACGTCCTGGGGGGAGAAGGAATACGCATGAAGATCCTGGTCGCCGAAGACGAAAAGGTCTCGCGCTGCCTCCTGGAGTCGGTGCTGACCGAGTGGGGACATGAAGTGGTCGCGGTCGGCGACGGGTTGGCCGCGTGGCAGGTCCTCAAAGGCCCCGAGCCGCCGCCGCTGGCCGTCCTCGATTGGGAGATGCCGGGGATGGTCGGTCCGGAGGTGTGCCGCAAGGTTCGCGCTCTGCTGGTCGCGCCGCCGCCGTACCTCCTCCTGCTGACCGCCAAGGAGGGCAAGGACAACATCGCCGCCGGGCTTCGGGCCGGTGCCAACGACTACCTGTCCAAGCCGTTCGACGCCGACGAACTGCGCGCCCGCCTCGACGTCGGCATGAGCCTGTTGGAACTGAAGAACCTCGAGGCGACTTCCCGCGAATTGGAACGGCGGGTCCAGGAGCGCACCGCCGAGTTAGCCGAGGCCCACGCGGACAACGAGCGCTTGCTCGCCGCCATCTCTTCGGTATTGATCGGCCTGGACGACGGCGGTCGCGTCCGGAAATGGAACAAGGCGGCAACGGACCTCTTCTCCCTCCCCGCGAGCCACGCCCTCGGCCAGCCATTTGTCGGCGTCCCCATCCCGTGGGAGGACAGGAGCATCACCGAGCAGGTGCTGAGCTGCGCCCGCGAGGACCGGCCCATCCGGCTCAAGAACGTGGCATTCGCGCGCCCGGGGCGGTGCCGCGGCTACCTGGACCTGTGCGTCACCCCGGTCCCCTGCGGCGCCGGCGCGCCGCCCGGGACCCTGATCCTTGGCGAGGACCGCACGGAACAACGACTCCTGGAGGCGCAGTTAGCGCAGGCCCATAAGCTGGAGTCGATCGGCCAGCTGGCCGCCGGCATCGCTCATGAGATCAATACCCCCATCCAGTACGTCGGCGACAACACGGTCTTCCTGCGCGATTCGTTCGCCGAGTACCGCCGCAGCCTGGACGCGCTCCGGGGGCTGTTCGCGCGGGCTAACGGCGGGCCCCTGGGCGCCCCCGAGGTCGCCGAGGCCGAGGCCGTCCTCGCCGGGGCCGAACTCGACTACCTGTCCGACGAGGTCCCCAAGGCCCTGGAACAGACGCTGGACGGCATCCGCCGCGTGGCGCGCATCGTCCGCTCCATGAAGGAGTTTTCCCACCCCGGTGGGGAAGAAAAGACGGCCGCCGACCTCAACCGGCTCGTCGAGAACACCATCACGGTCGCCCGGCACGAGTGGAAGTACGTCGCCGAGGTGGTCACCGATTTCGACCCGTCCTTGTCGCCCGTCCCCTGCCTCATCGGCGAGTTCAATCAGGTGGTCCTGAACCTGCTCGTCAACGCCGCCCACGCCGTCGGCGACCGCGTCAACGACGGCCCCGCGGTGCGGAAGGGCACGATCACGGTCTCGACGCGGCGCCAGGGGGACTGGGCCGAGGTGCGCATCCGCGACACGGGCACGGGGATCCCCGAGGAGATCCGCTCCCGGGTGTTCGACCCGTTCTTTACCACCAAGCCGGTCGGCAAGGGCACCGGCCAGGGGCTGGCGATCGCCCACGCGGTGATCGTCAAGAAGCACGGCGGGGAACTGACCTTCGAGACCGAGTTGGGTGAAGGAACCACGTTCCTCATCCGCTTGCCGCTCACCCCCCGGGCCCGCGCCGAAGGGGAAGATGGGGGCCGGCGGGGAGTTGCGTGACGAAGCGCTGCGCGAACGAGGAGGGGCGTGAGATGGCTCACACGGTGCTGTTTGTTGACGACGACCCGGGTATCCTGCAAGCGTTCGTGCGGCGGCTGCGGAAGGAGCCTTACGAGATCCTGACGGCCGCCGCGGCCGAGGAGGCCCTCGCGGTCCTCGCGCGCCGCGAGGCGGAGGTCATCGTCTCCGACTGGCGCATGCCGGGGATGAACGGGACGGAACTGCTGACGAAGGTGGCCGAGCTGTACCCGTGCTGCATCCGCATCATGCTGACCGGGGAGCCGAGCGTGGCCGTGGCGATGGCCGCGATCAACAGCGGCGAGGTGTACCGCTTCCTCACCAAGCCCTACGACGTCGATGCCCTGGCCGCCATCATTCGCGACGCCCTCCGGCAGCGCGAGGAGCGCTGCGCGAGCGCCAGCGGTCCGGCCGCGACGCCCGCGGAGTGCGACACGGGGCGAGGGGCCGATGAAGTGTTCCGCGAAAGCGCCGGGTTCAAGGACTCGGTCGTCGCCGGGGCGCTGGACTGCATTATTACCACGGACAACGCAGGGAAGGTGCTGGAGTTCAACCCTGCCGCGGAGCGCACCTTCGGCTACGCGCGCGCCGCGGTCCTCGGGAAGTTGGTGGCGGACGTCTTCCGGCCCAGCGGGCTGCGGGACCTGCTGACCGGGGGCCTGACGGTGATCGCGCCGCCGGGGGGGGAGGGAGAACTCCTCGGCCGCCGCCTGGAGACAACAGCGATCCGTTCCGATGGGACCGAGGTCGCGGTGGAATTGGTCACGATCACCGCCCGCAACGCCGGGCAACCCATCTTCACTAGCTTCGTCCGCGACGTCTCGGAGCTTCGGGCCGCCGAGATGGCCCTGAAGAAGACCGAGGCCGAACTCCGCCAGGCCCAGAAGCTGGAAGCGCTGGGGCGTCTTGCCGGCGGCGTCGCCCACGACTTCAACAACTTGCTCACGGTCATCGGCGGCTACAGTGAGCTTCTGCTCGCGGACCCGAGCCTCAAAGTCACCACGCGCGAGGCGGTCAAGCTGATCCGCGCGGCCAGCGAACGCGCCGCCGGACTTACCCGCCAGCTGCTGGCGTTCAGCCGCAAGCGTGAGGTCGTCGCCGCGGCGGTGGACTTGAACCGCCTGATTCTCGACCTCGACCGGATGCTGCGGCGGCTCGTCGGCGAGCACATCGAGTTGGTGACGCTGACGGCCTCCGAGCCGGTGTGCGTCCGCGCCGACCGCGGCCAGCTCGAGCAGGTGGTCATGAATCTGATCGTCAACGCCTCTGACGCCATGCCGGGGGGCGGACAGTTGACCGTGGAGACGGCGGCCAGCCCCGCGGCCTCGGCTGCCCCGACCTGGGTGGTGCTCTCGGTCCGCGACACCGGCTGCGGTATGGACGAGGCGACCCGGGCGCGCGTCTTCGAGCCGTTTTTTACCACGAAGGACATCGGCAAGGGGACGGGACTCGGCCTGTCCACCGTCTACGGCATCGTCACGGACTGGGGGGGCCACGTGGAGCTGGACACCGCGCCGGGGCGGGGGACGACGTTCCGTGTCCGGCTGCCTCGTGTCGAGCCGGAGCGGCCCGGGCCGCAGTCCGCCGAAGACGCCCCCCCCGCCGGGAGCGAGACCGTCCTGGTCGTCGAGGACGAAGGGGCGGTCCGCCGACTGGCCTGCACCTTCCTGAGGACGGGGGGGTATCAGGTGCTCGAGGCGAGTTACCCGGGAGAGGCGCTGGAAATGATCGCGCGCTCCCCGGGACGGATCGACCTGCTGGTCACCGACGTCGTGATGCCCCAGATGAGCGGGCCCCGGCTGGCGGAGCGCTATCGGGCGGAACGGCCCGGCGGGAAAGTGCTGCTCATGTCGGGCTACGTGGACCCCCGAGCCGTCGCCGACACGGAGTTCGCCGAGATCCACGAGTTATTGCGCAAGCCGTTCGCCCGAGGCGAGCTGCTCGCGAAAGTGCGCCAGGTGCTGGACGCCCCGGGCCCACAACCAAGCTGAGCGAGAGCCTATGCTTCGCAAGGTGCTGTTCGTCGATGACGAGCCGAAGGTGCTGGAGGGGCTGCGCCGCATGCTGCGGCCGCTACGCGGCGAGTGGGAGCTGGCCTTCGCCGGGGGCGGCGCCCAGGCGCTGGAGTTGCTCGACCGCGCCCTGTTCGACGTGGTTGTTACCGACCTGCGCATGCCGGGCATGGACGGGGCGCAGTTGCTGGCGCAGGTGCGCGGCCGCCACCCGCGCGTGGTCCGCATCGTGCTGACAGGGCAGTCGAGCCGCGAGGCCGTCCTGCGGGCCGGCAACGTGGCCCACCGGCAGCTGAGCAAGCCGTGCGACCCGGAGCTGCTCAAGGAGGTCGTGCGCCGCTCCTGCGCCCTGCGCGACCTGCTGGGGAGTGGCCCACTGCTGACGCTGCTGTCGCGGCTCGAGTCGGTCCCGAGTATGCCCGCGATGTACGCCGAGGTCGTCAAGGAGCTGGAGTCGGCGGAGCCGTCCATGCAGCGGGTCGGCGAGGTCATCGCCCGGGACGTGGGCATAAGCGCCAGGATCTTGCAGATGGTCCACTCGGCTTTCTTGGGCATGCACTTCCACGTGGGGAGCCCGGCGCAGGCGGCGACCTACCTCGGAGCGGAGACGACGAAGCTCCTGGTGCTGGCCGCGAACATCTTTTCGCTCTTCGACCCCGAGCAGCTCAGGCCGTTCTTGATCGAAGGCGTGTGGGCCCATAGCCAGGCGGTCGGCCGACTGGCCGGCGCGGTGGCGCGGGCGGAGGGGTGTTCCCCGCGGGAGGTCGAGTATGCGGCCGTGGCGGGGCTGCTGCACGACACGGGCCAGGTGGTGCTGGCCGGCTACCTGCCCGAGGAGTATCGCCGGATGCTAACCCTGGCGGACGAAAGGGGCGTGCCGGCATCGGTCGCCGAGCGCGAGGTCTTCGGGACGACCCACGCCGAGGTCGGCGCCTACCTGTTCGGCCTGTGGGGGCTGCCCGACCCGATCGTCGAGGCGGTGGCGTGGCACCACCGGCCGGGGGACTGCCCGGCGGGCGGCTTCGGCGCGCTGGGCGCCGTCCACGCGGCTGACGCCCTGGCGGACGACAAGGAGGGCAGGCCCCTCGACCACGACTACCTCGGCCGGTTGGGGGTCACGGAACGGGTGGCTGCCTGGCAGGGGCTGCTCGATCCAGGCGCCGGGGAGTGAGGCGAGCCCTGACCGAAACGATCCTCTGCGTCGATGCCGACGCGACAGTCCTGGCGACCGCAATCAGGGCTGGTTCAATTCCGGGGGTATTGGGGTAACACGGCGGGGAGTCGGCGGTAAGGGTTTCGGGGTCGGTGCGGGGCCGTTGTGTGCCACCCAGAGGCGAGTTCTGTGCCAGGCATGGTTCAGAAACGAGCCGTTTCAGGTGGCGCGGGTCCGTGCCCGTGCCCGTGCCCGTGCCCGTGCCCGATTCCAGACCGGGCACGGGCACGGGCACGGGCACGGGCAGAGCGCGACCCGCGTTTGAACCAGCCCCGCCGAAGGGGGGTTTGCGCACATTGTTGTCCTATGCGCAAACCCCCTCCCACAAGCATGAGCCTGGGCAACCGGCCGTCACCGCCATGGCCGACGCGGACCGACGCCCTGGCAGCTGCGGATGTTCAGTCGCTGATTCCAGGGCGCGAAAGAAAACGGATTCTTCGGCGAACAAAGTCCTTGTGTTGCCTGTCCTCTTCGTTTAGGTTGTTGCACAGCCTCCCGGCGAACGTGGCTTGAGACCACGAGGACTTCCGCCAGCGCGATGCCCAATCCAGGGCGTCAGCCTTTGACGAATCGCTGCGGCGGCCACGGAAGGCAGGACGCGGCAGCATGGCCGCTGGAAGTCGCGACCGGGTGCCGAACTCCCGAGGCACCGATGCTCGGAGCCTTCGCCTGCGCCCGTTATCGCTTCACCGTCGAGGCCCACACCCCGCTGCGGTTGAGTGCCTTTGCCGGCGCCACGCTGCGCGGCGGGTTCGGTCACGTCTACAAGCGCACCGTCTGCGTCTGGCCGCCGGGCGACTGCCCGCGCTGCCTGCTGAAAACCACCTGCGCCTATCCCTACGTCGCGGTGACGGCTTGACGTGATGAATAAGCGGCTTATAATAAGCCATTGAAGCGGGTGGCGGATTCCCCCCAGGAGGTCTTCGCATGGCCCAGTGGCGTGCCGCGGCGGTGGTGGATACTTCCGTTTTATCGGAAGAGCCGGGCTGTCCCATCTCTTGGGGCCAACTGTATGCGGAACTCGACCGGCAAGTCGATGTTGTGGATCTCTGGGACGGCCGGTCCAGTTTTGTGATGGATTACCGTATCGAGTGGCTGGTTACGAACCAGATTGCGCTCCTCCACCTGGATAACGAACGGCTGGGGCTGGGTGACCTGCGTGCCTGCCTCGCCCGAATCCGCGGGCAGGCAGTGGTCCTGGGCTTCATGCTCGGTGGCCGGCTGTACCGGGTCCGATCCTTCGAGGACTTTTGGGAGAAGCGCTACCTCGACACGCTTCGGCAAGAAGGGGAGGAAGAATGAGTTGTTGAGGCAAACTCCGAGTCGCGATCAACAATCTGCTGACGTCTCAAAAGAATCCAGCCGACCTGGAACTCGGCACGTTGCCGAAGACGGTTCGGCTCTCTTTGGAGACGTCGGCAGATGAACCACTCGTTTCCTAACCAGGAGGTTCGGGATGAGCAGCTGGAGGCTTGCCAGGGATTCGCAGCGATCTGGCCGCGCTACCTGGGCTGCAGCACACCCGTGCAAGGTGTCGTCCGCGACCTTGTTCAACTCTTCAACGATCCTGCCATCGAGGCCGAGGAGCGCCAGCGGATTCTGCGTGCCCTGGCGGTGACGCTGTACCAGCACGCTGACGACCGGCCGCCCAAGCACAAGGAGCCGTCTCCGGCCCGCCCGACGGTTCCCGAGGAGGAAACTTGGCGCAGGCGACTGGAGCAAGAGGAAGAGGTGTTTGTGGCGAACCTGAAGCGTCTGATGAGCGAAAGACGGCTGACGCAGGCCGACCTGGCCCAGCGTGCGGGCCTTAGCCAACCCGCGATTTCGATGATGCTGGCGCGCAAGTATCGGCCCCAGCGGCGGACGGTCCGGCTGCTGGCGCAGGTGTTGGGAGTACACGAGAGCGAACTCTGGCCGGAGCACGCGCCCAAGGATGGCGACTCGCCCCCGAACGGGGCCGGGTCCGCTGCCGCACCGCCCTTCGTGCCAACAGTAGACCCCGCTGCGTGACGAACGGCAGTCTGCGCCAAGGGAGGGACAGGAGCGCCGTACGGGAACCGGACCACCGTCCGACCTTCGCTCGTGGCTCAGCGAATGGCCCCGATAAAGAGGGGATTGAAACGTCATTCAGATCGTTGACCGCGACTCGGAGTTGCCTCGTTCAGCACGGCGCCCTTCGCGAGAGGGCGGGACAGTCGGTCGGGAGGTCAGAGCGCGGCCGCTTCCGGGGGCACGCAGGTGCCCCGGGAGCGACCGCGATTGGCCTCGGCCCTGCAAAGGCAAAGCTGCTCATGAAGAGGACCAATCGTGCCAAAAGATATTCCTGAATGTCCAAATAAGCCTGAGCCGACGCCGCAGGCGAAGCGCGGCGGCGAGGAGCGAATGTACCGGATCGAGTTGATCACGCCGTTGTTCGGCGGCGGAGTGGAGGCGGGGATGAACGACCCGACGATGCCGATTCGCGGTACGGCGATCCGGGGTCAGTTGCAGTTCTGGTGGCGTGCGACACGCGGCGCGGCGTGCGCCACGCTGGCAGAACTACGGGAGCGTCACCGCGCGGTGTGGGGTGCGACGGAAAGGGCCAGCCCGGTTGTCGTTGAGGTTGCCGACATCGAGGTCAGCGAGCCGACTCCGTGCGCGGAGTATGGCTGGGATCCCCAGGCGGGCCGGGGGCGGGGCGGGTGGCGGCTGCGTTGGCGAGAGCCATTCCACGGACGCGATAGCACCCTGCCCTATGTGCTGTTCCCATTCCAGGGAACGCAGCCGGAGAACCATCCCCAGGCGGAGCCGGACGAACGCCCGGCCCGGTGCATCCATCGCGCCTC
>DATFNV010000540.1:0-4101 GCA_035266225.1 Gemmataceae bacterium | reverse complement strand
GCGAGGACCGGGCCGGCAGGATGCCGGCGCCCCCGGAGCTCGCGGCGCTGGCGGAC
Source organism: Gemmataceae bacterium (assembly GCA_035266225.1). Lineage (GTDB taxonomy): Bacteria > Planctomycetota > Planctomycetia > Gemmatales > Gemmataceae > DATFNV01. Next base: position 4,045 of record DATFNV010000540.1, on the reverse strand, counting down.
CTCGCCAGGCCGCCGGCCGCCGACGCAGCGCCTTTCTTGGCGCTGGACGCGACCCTGCCACCGGCTCCGCTGGTGAGCCCGGTCTGCCTGCCGAGCGTCTGCCCGCCCCCGCTCCGTCTTGCCCGACCGGCGACACCTGCACCACGTCGACCAAGAACAACGTCAGCTCGACCCTCCAGACGGGCGCCGGGGAGGCACTGATCCTCGCCGGTCTGGTGCCGACCGTCGTCACGCTGGCGAACGGGAACGAGATCGTCGCCGGCCTGCCGGCGGGGATGACCGAGGCAACCTACGCGGTCGACGTCGACGCGGGCGGGAGCGGCACCTGGACGATCGATCTGCTCGAGGGCCCAGTGACGGGCGCGATCGCGACGGGCGGCGCCGTCTGAGCGGCCGCGGGCGCGCCTTGCGGCACCCGGCCTATTCGCTCACAAGGGTTGGGCTCCTCATCAGCAGGCCTTGACTCCGCTCGCAACGGGCGCGGTAACGGCGCGAGGGGCGTCGCCTTCGGCAGCCCTATGCGCGAGGGGAGAAGAGGAGCCTGTCCGACCGCTCGCGCGGATCTCGGGAAGGCGCGGCGGGCTTGCCCCCAATCGGCTTCTTTTCTTTCCTCGGCTCAGAGCCAGGATTCCAGGACGAAATCCGGCGTCAGCGGATTGACGAATCGGCGGTGTACTCGGTCGCCTCTCGGCGAGGAGGCCGGGCGAAAGGATGCCGGCGCTTCTCGTCCCTGCGCTCCCGAGGCGGCTAGCGCGACTTTGACAGTTCGTTCGCCGCTTGAGTCTGCGGAAGGGCGCAAATGGGCCTTTTTGTGGGGACGCTGGCGCAAAAAGCTGTTTTAGGTCAAGGTCGCCAAGCGGTCGGCGTCTTCGGGGAGGACGGCGGGCGGCACCGGCATGTCGACGGCCTTGAGGATCGCCTGGACCTGCGGTGAGGGCCGCGAGATCGTGCGGACGGTCGTGTTGCCGAGGCGGTTTTCGACCAGGTGCAGGGTGCTGAGCTGGTCCAAGGCCTCGCGCGCGCTGAAGCCGAGCCTCGCGTCTCTGAGTCGCGTGGCCAGCGCCTTCTCCAGCAGGTAGGCGAGCACGCAGACGAAGATGTGGGCGTGGACGCGCCGGTCGGCCCAGTGATAGACGGGGCGCAGTCTGAGGAAGTCCTTCAGCTCCCGAAAGGCCCGTTCGACCTCCTGCAGGGTGTAGTAGGCGTCGACGATTTCGTCCGGCCGCAGTTGCGGGGCGTTGGCCAGCAGGAAGTACTTGCCGTCGTCAGCGCGGAGGCGGTCGAGCAGGTCCTGGCGCGGTTGGAACTGGAACGCTCCCGGCGCGGCGCTGTAGGTGAAGTAGCGGGTCGCCTTGGCGGCCGCCAGATGTTGCGCCGCGCGGGCGATGATCTTCTCCGGCGCCTTGAGATGGCCGGCCGCAACCGTCTCGCGTAGCCGTGTCAGCGCGGCCTGGGCACGGCCGACCCGCGCCTCGCGGATCTGTCGCTGCTCGTCGGCGCGCACGGCGGAATGGCAGCAGACCAGCCGGCGTCCCTGCGCATCGGCGTCGCCGACCAGGATGCGCAGCCCATGCCCGGTCGGCGTGTACGCCTCCAGAGGGCGCGCGAGCAGCTCCGCCATCCCTGGCAGATGCTGCCGCTTGACGGCCACCACGTAGCCATAGCCGGCCTCGTCCAGCGCTGCGAGGTTGGCCTGCGAGACCATGCCGCTGTCGGCCACGAAGACACAGCGCCGGATGGTGAAGCGCTGGCGCAGGCCGTCCACGATCTCCCGCACGGTGGTCGCGTCGGCGCGGTTGCCGGGCAGGACCTCGTGGGCGATGGGGAAGCCGTGCTGGTCACAGGCCAGGGCCAGCACGACCTGGCGCAGGTCAGGCCGGTGGTCGCGCGAGTAGCCGTAGGCGGCGTCGCCCGGGCCCACGCCCTCGAAGTAAGTCGAGGTCAGGTCGTAGAACACCAGGTCGAGCTCGAGGTTGAACAGGTCCCGGCTCGCCAGCCAGAGCTCCTCCTCCAGCGGCCGTTTGACCGCCAGCAGGGCGTCCAGCGCCCGATAGTAGCAGTGCAGCTCGGTCGCTTCCGCGGCGGCCGGCACGCCGACCCGCTCGGCCCAGGCCCAGACGCCCAGTTTGGAGCGCGGGTTCACCAGCCGGTTGGCCACCATCAGTTGCAGGTAGGGCACCGGGTCGAAGCGGCGCAGGTGCCCTGCCCATAGCCGCTGCAGCCGCTCCGTCAGCCCGAACACGTCCCACAGGTGCAGCGCCACCGCGACCCCGCCGTACTCCCAGACCCGCTCGGTCGTGAGGCTCGCCGGCCGCGCCGGCTGCGTCCCAGCCAGCCGGGCGAAGCTGTCGGACAGCGCCGCCAGGGTAGCCGGGGCCAACTTATCCAGGTTGCCGAAGCTGTAGAGGACGCGGTCGCGCGGGCGGCCGTTGACGCGGATCGCGTCGCAAAGCTGGAGGTAGCGATAGCGGGCACCGGCGCGGCGTATTGTGGCTATGCGCAGGAACATCCTGCGACTATCTTACAGCGCTGGACGCGCTGATTGCCGCACTCTAGCAGAAAATAGTTGTTGCTACGCTTTTTGCCCGAAACAGGCCACTGGGCGCCGTTCCAGATTCAATTCCACCGGCACCAGGCGCCAAAAACGCCCCTTAACGCCTCTCAAGTGTCAAACTTGCGCTAGGTATCCGCGCTCCGTCGAACCGAGCTGTCGACGCCTCGAAACGCACGACTTCATTCTCGGAAGGGTCCCGCGCTACGCGGACGTGGCGTGCGTGCGGAGTTGGTGGAGATTTCTTGTGCCCGGTCGCACGGGGGCGACGCGATTTCCGGTCTGGGGCGGGCCGGCGCGGGCTCCTGGGCGGGGCTTGAGGGGGTGCCTGGCATTACCGGAGTCGCCAAGGCTGCGAGCCACTGGGAAGTCCACTGCGGCGCCGGCATGTGCTGGCGACGGTAGCCGCTCACCGGCCCCACTGGTGCTCCCATACCGGTTTGACAGCTCAAGACGGGGGCGGCATGATACGAGCAATCTGCCGCCGATTGTTACCGGGCCGTTAAGGACGGTTAACAGCGTGTTACCAGGGCCCGATCCGGGACTCGGGATGTGCGCGCCATGCCAACCGAACGCGTTCAGCGCCATATTGAGCGCCTGCTCGACGAGGCCGATGAGGCCATCGCCTCGCAGGACTGGAGCTCCGTTCTCAACCGCGCCCAACAAATCCTGACCCTCGACCCGGACAACGGTGACGCTGTCTCCCTCAAGGCAATCGCCGAGCGCGGGCTCGCCCAGGGCAAGGGCGCTCCTGCATACCCCTCATCCCCGCTGCTTGGTCCTGAAGAACAGAGGCCTGACGCCTCCGGTCCCAGCGCGGAGGTCGCCCCGGCTGCCCGGTCCGAGCCGAGGTCATTCGCCGGCGGCCGCTACGTCGTCAAGAGGTTTCTGGGCGAGGGTGGAAAGAAGCGCGTTTACCTCGCCCACGCACCGCGACGTCGCGTTCGCGCTGATCAAGACCGAGGGGCTGGACGTTACCGGCCGCGAGCGCATCGCGCGCGAAGCTCAGGCTATGGGCCGTCTTGGTGCCCACCCGAATATCGTCACCGTCTTCGACCTGGGGGTCGAACCGGCAACGGCCCCTCACCCCGACCCTCTCCCAAGCCTGGGGGAGGGTCGGGGTGAGGGCCAGCCGTACATGGTGACCGAGCTGATGGCCGGCGGCGATATCGAGGGCGCCATCGCGGCGGCGCCCGAGCACAAGCTGTCGCTGCCCGTTGCCCTGGCGATCGCCGAGCAGGTTTGCCGGGGGCTGGAGTTCGCCCATGCTCGCGGCATCGTCCACCGCGACCTGAAGCCCGGCAACGTTTGGCTGACCGCCGCCCTCACGCCCGGCCCCTCCCCCGATGCTGAGCGAGCGGAGACGCCGGTGGCCAAGATCGGAGACTTTGGGCTCGCTGTGGCGATCGACCGGACGCGGCTGACCCAGGCGGGGATGATGGTTGGAACGGTGAGCTACATGCCGCCGGAGCAGGCGATGGGCGGCGAGGTGAC
>DATFNV010000539.1:0-28238 GCA_035266225.1 Gemmataceae bacterium | reverse complement strand
CCAGCTTCGCGGCGACCTGGCGCAGGAGCGGCTCGTCATAGCGCCCCAGCGCCTGCCGCAACAGGTCGGACCAGACGGCCGGATCGGAAAGCGGCATCAGCGGCTCACCACCTGGGGCGTGTGGCCCATTTTCTTCAACTCCTCGACGACGGCCTCGACGCGCCCCGGCCGCACCAGCAGGACGCGCTCGGTGAGCCGGCCGACGACGTCCTGCCCCATCTTCCGCCGCGCCAGCACCTCCTCGGCGAGAACGGCGTCCTCCGTCAGCACCAGGCAGACGCGCCGGTGCAGCTTCACCGGAATGCGGGCGCCGGGGTTGGGTCGCGTGCCATCCATCGATAGATCCACGTCGTTTAGCCGCCGCCTGGCCGCTTGCGGCTTAGCGCGAACGCTAAGCCGCAAGCGGCTCACCCGGTCATCTTCATCTCGCCGCTGACCTCCGAGGCGTCGGCGATACTGTAGCTGTAGCCCTGCTCGGTCAGGAACAGTTGCCGGTGGTGGGCGAAGTCCAGCTCGCGCGTGTCGCGTGTCACCAGCGTGTAGAAGTGGGCGATCTCGCCGCCTGCCTTGGGCCGCAGGATGCGCCCCAGCCGCTGCGCCTCCTCCTGCCGCGACCCGAACGTCCCCGACACCTGGATCAGCACGTTGGCGTCCGGCAGGTCGATGGCGAAGTTGCCCACCTTCGACAGGATCAGCTGGCGGACCTCCCCCTTGCGGAACTGGTCGTACAGCTGGTCGCGCTCGTTCTGCGCCGTCTGGCCGGTGATGAGCGGGATGTCGAAGCGCTTCTGCATGGCGCGGAGCTGCTTGAGGTACTGGCCGATGATGAGCACCCGGCCGCCGGGGTAGCGGGCCAGCAGTTGTTCGACGAGCTCTTCCTTGGCGGGGTTCTCGCTGGCGATGCGGTACTTGTTTCGCCACTCGGCGACGGCGTACTCCATCCGCAGCGGCTCGGGCAGGGCGACGCGGACCTCGGTGCAGTTGGCCTCGGCAATCCAGCCGCGCGTCTCCAGCTCGCGCCACGGCACGTCGTACTTCTTCGGGCCGATCAGGCTGAAGACGTCGCCCTCCTTGCCGTCCTCGCGGATCAGCGTGGCGGTGAGGCCGAGGCGGCGCCGGGCCTGGATCTGGGCCGTCACGCGGAAGATCGGCGCCGGCAGCAGGTGGACCTCGTCGTAGATCACCAGCCCCCAGTCGAGCTGGTCGAACAGCTTGAAGTGCGGGAAGTCGTCCTTCTTGTCATTGCGGTGCGAGAGGATCTGGTACGTCGCCAGTGTCACCGGGGCGATGCTCTTGCTCTCGCCGGTGTACTCGGCGATCTGGTCCTCGGTCAGGTCGGTGCGTTCGAGGATCTCGCGCTTCCACTGCTTGACGGCGGTGATGCCGGTGGTCAGCACCAGGGTCGAGCGCTGGATGAGGGCCATCGCGGCGATGCCGACGATGGTCTTGCCCGCGCCGCAGGGCAGCACGATGACGCCACTGCCGCCGCGCACGTCGCCGCCGGCGTAGAAGATGGCGGCGGCGTCGCGCTGGTAGTCGCGGACGTGGAAGGGGAGGCCGCCGCGGGTGACGCTGCGCAGGTGGGTCGGCAGGCCTGCCCCCTCTGTGTAGCCGGCCAGGTCCTCGGCCGGATAGCCGACGGCGACCAGCGCCTGCTTGAGAACGCCGCGGAAGGCCTGCTCGACGCGGAAGCTGGTCGGCCCGAGGCGCTCGCCGAGGTAGTCGCGCACCTTCGGCTGGCGGGCCAACTCTTCCAGCAGGGGGCGGTCGTCGCAGACGAGGCGGAGGTGCTCGCCGTCGCGCTCCAGGCGGACGCGGCCGTAGCGCGACACGACCTCGGCCAGGTCGGCGGCGATGTTGGTCGGCAAGGGAAACTTGCTGTACTTGCCGAGGACGTCGATCATCTCGGCGGCGGACATGCCGGCGGCGGCGGCGTTCCACAGCGACAGCGGCGTCAGCCGGTAGGTGTGGATGTGCTCGGGGCTCTTCTCCAGTTCGGCGAACGGGGCGAGGACGTCGCGGGCCTCGGCATACAGCGGGTTGTCCACCTCGACGAGGATGGTGCGGTCGCCCTGGACGATGAAGGGGTTCGCGGGATTGTAATTCATTATGCGACGGACTCTCAAGGTCGAAGCCGCCCGGGCCTCCTTGCTCCCAAAGCGCAAGTGTAGTGCTCCCGGCGACGACCCGCAAGGCGAAGTCGCGCTGCGCCTTGTTTCGCCGCGCATCGGCTCCAGTCCGCCCGCTGTCTCAACGCCCCTCGCGCAGACGGTTGCCGAGGAAGTTGTCCAACTCCGGCTCGTCGTAGATCTTCTGGACCGTCGCTTCCAGGTCGTACTCGACCCGTCGATAATAGAGCGTGCCGTCGTTGTCGAGGAGCACGTAGCAGGCGCGCCAGTCGGCGTCGCGCGGCTGGCCGACCGAGCCGACGTTGACGAAGGTCTTGCGACCGTCGAGCCGCCAGCAGTAATCGAGCTCGTCCGGGGCGTGGAACTGCAAGGACTCGGTGATGATGCCGGGGACGTGCGTGTGGCCGTGGAAACAGTAGCGGTCGATGAGGCGGAACAGGCGCTCCATCTTCGCCTGGTGGTAGACGTCCTCGGGGAAGATGTAATCGTTGATGGGGTGGCGCGGCGAGGCGTGCAGGTAGAGGAAGTCCTCCTCCTTGTGCGTGCGCGGACATTCGCCGAGGAATTCCCAGCGCCGGTCCGAGGCCGGCCGCGACGGGATGGGGGCTTCGAGCTGCGCCCGCGTCCAGAAGATGGCTCGCTCGGCGGCACCGTTGAAGCCCTTGGGGTCGAAGATGGCCCCCTGGTCGTGGTTGCCGAGGACGACGACCTGGCACCATTCCATGACGAGGTCGAGGCACTCGCGCGGGTTGGGGCCGTAGCCGACCACGTCACCCAGGCAGTAGATCGTTTCGACGTCGTACTGCCTGATGTCTTCGAGGACCGCCTGGAGCGCCTCGAGGTTACTATGGATGTCGCTGATGATGGCCTTCATGCGGGGTCGCCGACGGAAGGAGGGCTTCGGCCCGATACTGTGCAAAAAGATAGGGGGCGAACGTCAGAGACGTGTCACCCCCTATCTCACAAGGAGAGGCTCCTATCGCCAAATAGGAGTCCGGCTGCGGCGATCCACCCCGATTTCAATCCTTGTTTTCGTGGAATCCGCCTTCTAGAGGGATAACGGATCGGACGACCGCGGAGCCTCTCCGAAAAACCATCATTATCTTACCCGCGCCACCCCGCCGGGGGAAATGGAATTCTCCAATTTCGCGCGACAAACCCAGGAGCGGCAACCGCCGGCCTGACGGCCTAGCCCGGTTCCGGCCGCGGATGCTACAATCCGAGCCGTCGCACCATTCGAGGAGAGACGCCGCCGATGCTCACCGTCGCCGAGGCACAAGCGATTGTCCTGCGGACCACCCGGCCGCTGCCGCCGGCGACCGCCGCGCTCACCCCCGCTCCGCTCGGCGCCGTGCTGGCGGAGGACGTCGTCAGCGACCTCGACATGCCGCCCTTTGACAAGGCGATGATGGACGGCTACGCGGTGCGCTGCGCCGACCTGCCCGACGGGCGAGGGGCGCTGGCCGTCGTCGAGGAAGTGACGGCCGGACGGACGCCGCGGCACGCCCTCGGGCCGGGGCAGGCGACGCGCATCATGACCGGGGCGCCGATCCCCGATGGGTCAGACGCCGTGGTCATGGTCGAGCGTACACGGATCGAGGGCGATCGGGTCGTCATCGAGGACCGTCCGCCGCGGGCGGGGCAGAATGTCATGCCGCGCGGGCGGGAGATGCGATCCGGGGAGACGGTCCTGGCGGCGGGGTCGGAGCTGCGGCCGCAGGAACTCGGGTTGCTGGCGACGGTCGGCCGCACACGGGCGGTGCTCCAGCCGGCGCCGCGCGTGGCGGTGCTGTCCACCGGCGATGAGGTGGTCGAGGCGAGCGAGAGGCCGGGGCCGGGACAGATCCGTAACGGCAACGGCCCGATGCTGTGCGCCCAGGTGGCGCGGGCCGGCGGGGTTCCGCACTACCTTGGCATCGCCCGCGACAGCCTGGAGAGCCTGCGGCCGCTGATCGCGGAAGGGCTGCGCGCCGACGTGCTGGTGCTGTCGGGCGGCATCTCGGCCGGCGTGGTCGATCTCGTGCCGGGCGTGCTGCAAGAGGCCGACGTGCGGCCGCACTTCCACAAGGTGGAGATGAAGCCGGGCAAGCCGGTCTTCTTCGGGACGCGCGGCGACACCTTGGTTTTCGGGCTGCCCGGCAACCCGGTGAGCGCCCTGGTGTGTTTCGAGTTGTTCGTGCGGCCGGCGCTGCGGCGGCTGGCCGGCCACGCCGAGCCGGGGCCGTCGGTCGTCCGGGCGGCGCTGGCCGAGGAGTTCGCCTACCGCACCGACCGGCCGACGTACCACCCGGCGGCGCTCGAAGAGGGTGAATCCGGCTGGCGCGTGCGGGTGGTGCCGTGGCACGGGTCGCCGGACCTGCGGGGGTTGACGAAAGCCAACGCCTTTGTCATCTTTCCGCCCGGCGATCATTGCCACCGCGCGGGGCAGGTGTTCGAGGTGCTGCGGGTCGAGTAGGGCAGGCTCCGCCTGCCAACCAGGCGGCGGCAGGCGGAGCCTGCCCTACGAAGGCGCGTAGCGGGTGCGAATCGAGGGAGGGCAGGGGACGATGCAGGAAACGAACGCGGGGACTTCGCCGGCACTCGGTACTCCGTACTCCGTACTCCGGACTCAGCACCCTTCAGCCCCTCGCCCCCTCACCTGGCCCTGGCCCCGCCTCCTCCCCGCGCTGCTGACGGGCGGGTTGCTGTTCGTCTGCTATTTCCCCCTGAATTGCGGTTGGCTGGCGTGGGTGGCGCTGGTGCCGCTGCTCTGCCTGGTGCGCGGCGGCGCCTCGAACAAGCGCGTCTTCCTCTGCGCCTGGGCCGGGGGGCTGGCCTTCTTTTGGCCGGTGCTACAATGGATGCGCGTCGCCGATACGGCCATGTACGCCACGTGGGCGGTGCTGGCGACCTACTGTGCCCTGTACGTGCCGGCCGGCATCCTGCTGGCACGCCTGCTCGACCGCAGCACCCGGCTGCCACTGGTCGTGACGTTGCCGGTCGTCTGGACGGCGCTGGAGTTCTTGCGCTCGCACCTGGCGACCGGCTTCACCTGGTATCTGCTCGGCCATTCGCAGCACGCCTTCCTGCCCGTCATCCAGGTCACGGACCTCGGCGGCGTCTACGCCGTCAGTGTGCTCGTCGCCGCAGTCAACGCCCTGCTTTTCGAGGTGCTGTACGCCCGGCCGTGGTTCCGCAGGTTCCTCGCGCTGCCCGAACCGGTTCAGCCGACGACTCGGCGCTCGCTGCTGGCGCAGGGAGTCGCCGTGGCCGTGCTGCTGGCCGGGAGTCTCGGCTACGGCGAATGGCGACTTCACCGGGATGATTTCGAGGTGGGGCCGAAGGTGGCCCTGGTGCAAAGCAACCTCGACCTGCGGCTGAAGAACGAGGCCTGGTCGGGCGAACCGGGGGCCGACAAGGCGAGCGAGGCCATGCGCAGCCAGCAGATTCGGCTGACCGACCTGGCCGCACCGCCACGCCCGGACCTCGTCGTCTGGCCCGAGACGAGTTGGCCGGACGAGTGGGTTGAAAGGCAGGACGCGGGGGCAGAGCGACTGGTGCCGGCTGATTTCAGTCTCAAGTTGGCCGAGGGAACCTCACAGCGCTGGCACACCGACCTGCTTCTGGGTCTTAACACGCTCGTGGTCGCGCCGGATGATCGCATCCTCCGCCGCTACAACTCCGCGGTGCTCGTCACCTCCGACGGCCAACCCGGCGGCCGCTACGACAAGATCCACTGCGTCCCTTTCGGCGAGTACGTCCCGCTGCGCGATTGGTTGCCGTTCATGAAGTGGTTTTCTCCCTACAACTTCGATTACAGCATCCGCCCCGGCGAAAACCTGACCCGCTTCCGACTCGGCCAGTACCACTACGGTGTCCTCATCTGCTACGAGGACTCGGTCAGCGACCTGGCCCGCAAGTACGCCCTGCCGGACGGCGACCGGCCGGCCGCGGACTTCCTGCTCAACACGTCCAACGACGGCTGGTTCGACGGCACTGCCGAGCACCCGCAGCACCTGGCCGTCTGCCGTTTCCGCGCCATCGAGGCGCGGCGCAGCGTGGCACGCTGCGTCAACATGGGCATCTCGGCGGTGGTCGATCCGAACGGCCGCGTGCTGGCCCCGCAGACGACGCGGCAGGTCGGCGACGCCTATCTCTGGGAATTGTCCCCTGGCGCGGCGGACCTGCCGGTCAGCCGCTGGGGCGAATTCAAGAAGGTACACGGCGTGCTTATCGCGTCGGTCCCCATCGATCACCGCGTCAGCCTGTACGCGCGGCTGGGCGACTGGCTGCCGTGGGGCTGCTGGCTGGTCCTCGGCGCCGGCGTGGTTCTGGGACTCCTGCGCGGCCGGGGGAAGGCGGCGGTCGCGGCGAATTGATCTGGAGTCCACGGGTTCCCTCTGCTATACGCGGACTCGTTTAGCCGCCGCCCTCGGGGCGGCGCGGATTCATCGATTCGCGAATCGATAAATCGAGGGCGGCCGCTCAACGGATGCAAGGAGGGGACCCATGCTGCGCACAGTCATTTCGGCGATGGTAGTTGTCCTGGGCGCACACACGGCGGCGCCGGCGCAGACGGCCGGCTTGCGCTTTCGCTGGGAGAAGGACCAGGTACACACTTATCGCGTCGAGCACGTCAGTTCGGTGACGGAGGTCGCCGGCGGCCAGACCAACGGCTTCTCCTCGAAGCTGTCGGTCACGAAGCGCTGGCAGGTCAAGGAGGTCGATGCCGAGGGCGTCGCGACCCTGGAACTGTCACTGACGGCGATGCGCCACGAGATCACTCGCCCCGACGGCAAGACGCTGCTCTTCGACTCGGCCGACGCCGACAAGAGCGACCCGCAGATGAAGGAAAACCTGTCGAAGTACGTCGGCCCAGTCCTGGCGGTTTTGCGCGTGGACAGCGCCGGGCGCGTCGTCGAGGTGAAGGAGTCGAAGCACAGCCCCGCGAGCCGGTTCGAGAGCGACCTGCCATTCAAGCTGGTACTCCCCGCCGCCGAGGTCAAGGAAGGCACGGCCTGGGAGCGCAAGTACCAGATCACGCTGGAGCCGCCGCAGGGCACCGGCGAGAAGTACGACGCCAAGCAGACCTGCACCTGCACGTCATTCAAGGACGGGGCCGTCGTGGTGGCGTTCACGACGGCCATCGCCAACCTGCCGGAGAGTCTCGCCGACCAGAGGCCGCTGCTGCCGATGCAGACGGAAGGCGAGGTCGTCTTCGACGTCAAGGCCGGGATCATGACAAGCGCCAAACTGCGCATCGAGAAGGAGCTGAAGGGGCACCAGGGCGAGGGAAGCAGCTACCGGCTGCAGAGCCGCTACACGGAGGAGCACGTGGGGGAGAAGTAACCCTCGGGCCGCTTGCGGCTTGGCACGTGTGCGAAGCCGCAAGCGACTCTTGTGCGGGCCGGCGACCCCCGGCAGAATGAATGTTGCCCTTGTCCCCCAAAGGAATTCCTCATGTCCACCGGCGTCGCCTTCCACTTCGAGACCGTCGGCGAGCTGCTCAAGCGCCTGGGCAACGTGCCGCCGCACCGGATCCGCATGCAACCCGCGCCGGGGACCGCCACCGAGTGCGACGTGATCGCGCTGCACGACCGGCACAATCGTTTATTCGAGTTAGTGGACGGCACGCTGGTGGAGAAGACGATGGGCCTTCGAGAATCGATGCTCGCGGCGTGGATCGTGTATCTGCTTCAGGCCAACCTCCAAAACAGCAAACTCGGGCTCATCGCCGGTGCCGACGGGATGGTTCGGCTGCTCGGGAAGCAAGTTCGGATCCCCGACGTGTCCTTCATCTCCTGGGACAAGTTGCCGGGGCGCAAACTGCCGCGCGAACCCATCCCCGATCTCGTCCCCGACCTCGCCGTGGAAGTGCTGAGTGAGTCGAACACCAAAGCGGAAATGGAACGCAAGCTCAAGGAATACTTCCTGGCCGGCGTTCGGCTCGTCTGGCTCGTGGATCCGAACAAACAGACAGTGGAAGTCTTCACCGCTCCCGACGAATCGCGAGTGCTGGCCGAGGCTGACCTGCTGACTGCCAACGGTGTGCTGCCCGGCTTGATGGTGACGGTGCGATCTATCTTTGAGGACGTCCCCGGGGAAGAGGAGGGGCCGCCGCCGGCGCGGCCCGCGAAGAGCAGGTCGCGAAAGCGCGGCCGGAAGAAGTGAATTGAAGCCGCTTGCGGCTTCGCACGTCTTGCGAAGCCGCAAGCGGCTCATCGACTACCCCTTTAGCAGGTCCGCCACCATCCCCCGCTCCTCTTCCAGTTCCTTCAGCGTCGTCTGGAACTTCCCCTGTCCGAAGGCGTCGAGCTTCACCCCCTCGACGACGGTGTAGTTCCCCTTGCCGTCGCTGCGGCACGGGTAGCTGAACACCAGCCCCGCCGGCACGCCGTACTGCCCCTTCGACACCACGGCCATGCTCACCCAGTCGTTGGCCGCCGTCGGCCGCAGCAGGCCCTTGACGTGATCGACCGCCCCGTTGGCCGCCGACAGCGCCGACGACAGGCCGCGCGCCTTGATGATCGCCGCCCCGCGGTTCTGGCACCCGGGCAAAAACGTCTCCTCCAGCCATTTGCGGTCCGTGATGACCTCCGTGGCGGGCCGGCCGTTGACCTTCGCGTTGGTGAAGTCGGGATACTGCGTGTTGCTGTGGTTGCCCCAGATGGTCATGCAGGTCACGTCGCCGTTGCCGACGCGCGCCTTCTGGGCCAGCGCCGATACGGCCCGGTTGTGGTCCAGGCGCGTCATCGCCGTCCAGCGCTCCGGCGGGATGTCACGGCCGTTGCTGTAGGCCACCAGGCAATTCGTGTTGCACGGGTTGCCGACGATCAGGACGCGTACGTCGCTCGCGGCGTTCTTCGCCAGCGCCTTGCCCTGGCCGACGAAGATCTTGCCGTTGATGCCGAGCAGGTCCTTGCGCTCCATGCCGGGCCCGCGCGGGAAGGCGCCGACGAGGATCGCCCAGCTGACGCCGGCGAAGGCCTTGTTGGCGTCGTCGGTGACGATCGCGTCGGCCAGGGTCGGGAAGCCGCAGTCGAGCAGCTCCATCGCGTTGCCCTCGGCGATGTCCAGCGGCTGGCGGGCGGTCGGCGACGGCGGCTGCCAGTCAGGCTTTTTGGGGATGTCCAGCAGTTGCAGGACCACTTTTTTGTCCGCCCCGAACACCTCGCCGGAGGCCAGCCGGGCCAGCATGGCGTACGCCACCTGACCGCCCGCACCCGTCACCGCCACCCGAATTGGATCGCTCATCGCACCCACCCTCCCTCTGATGAAAGGCTCTCGACGTCCCGCAGGAAAGCCATAGGTTATACGGTACGGAGCAGAAGCAAACCCGGCTATCAGCGCCGCAGGGGCGCTCCGGATCCAGCGACAAGGAGTAGCAACAATGGCCGCGATTCGCGTCGGCATCAACGGCTTCGGCCGCATCGGCCGCCTGGTCTTCCGCGCCCTCGTCGAGCAGGGCCTGCTCGGCAAGTCGCTCGACGTTGTCGCGCTGAACGACATCGTCCCCGCCGACAACCTCGCCTACCTGCTCAAGTACGACTCGACCCAGGGCCGTTTCAACGGCAGCGTCGTCAGCGAGAAGTCCTCTTCCTCGGTCGCCGAGGACGACACCCTGGTCGTCAACGGCCACAAGATCAAGTGCCTCGCCGTCAAGGAAGGGCCGACCGCGCTGCCGTGGAAGTCGCTCGGTGTCGAATACGTCATCGAGTCCACCGGCCTGTTCACCGAGGCCGAGAAGGCCAAAGGTCACCTCGCCGCCGGCGCCAAGAAGGTCATCATTTCCGCCCCGGCCAAGGGCGAGGACATCACCGTGGTCATGGGCGTCAACCACGAGAAGTACGACCCCGCCAAGCACAACATCATCTCCAACGCCAGCTGCACCACCAACTGCCTCGCCCCGGTCGTCCACGTCCTCCTCAAGGAAGGCTTCGGCATCGACGAGGGGCTGATGACCACGATCCACAGCTACACGGCCACGCAGAAGACCGTGGACGGCCCGTCGAAGAAGGACTGGAAGGGCGGGCGGGCCGCCGCCGTCAACATCATCCCGTCCACCACCGGCGCCGCGCGGGCCGTCGGCCTTGTCATTCCGGAGGTCAAGGGCAAGCTCACCGGCATGGCCTTCCGCGTGCCGACGGCGACCGTCTCCGTCGTGGACCTGACCGTGAAGACGGTCAAGGAAACCAGCTACAAGGACATCTGCGCCGCCATGAAGAAGGCCAGCGAGACGTACCTCAAGAACATCCTCGCCTACACCGGCGACGAGGTGGTCTCCAGCGACTTCATCCACGACGCGCACTCGAGCATCTTCGACGCCGGCTCGGGCATCGAGCTGAACAGCCGCTTCTTCAAGCTGGTCAGCTGGTACGACAACGAGTGGGGCTACTCCTACCGCTGCGTCGATCTGCTGAGATACATGATCTCCCGGGTGCAGTAAAGCGCCGCGCCCTGCAACCCGTTTAGCCGCCGCCCTCGGGGCGGCGCTCCAGAGAGCGCCGCCCCGAGGGCGGCGGCTAAACGCTTGGAGTAATCACCGATGGCCAAGAAGACCCTCGCCGACCTGCCGTTCGTCCCGGGAGAGCGCGTCCTGGTCCGCGTCGATTTCAACGTGCCGCTCGACAAGAAGACCGGCGCCGTCACCAACGACCGCCGCATCCGCGCCGCCCTACCGACGATCAAGCACCTGCTCGACCGCGGCGCCGCCGTCATCGCCATGAGCCACCTCGGCCGGCCGTCGGGCGACCCCGCGAAGGATGTCCCCCTCAAGATGGACCGCGTCGCCGCCCGCTTCGCCGAGCTGCTCGGCCGGCCGGTCAAGAAGGCGGCCGACGTGGTCGTCGGGCCAGCGGTCGTCGCCGCGGCGCAGGCGCTGAAGCCGGGCGAAGTCCTGCTGCTGGAGAACCTTCGCTTCGACCCACGCGAGCAAAAGAACGACCCGGAGTTCGCCGCCCAGCTCGCCGCCCTCGGCGACGCCTACGTCAACGACGCCTTCGGCACCTGCCACAATGACAAGGACGCCTCGATGGTCGCCGTCCCAGCCGCGATGAAAGCCCAGGGCAAGCCGCGCGCCGTCGGCTACCTGGTCGCGAAGGAGCTGGAAGTCATCGACGGACTGATGGCGCAGCCGAAGCGACCGCTCCTTGGGGTCATGGGTGGCGCCAAGGTGTCCGACAAGATCAACTTCATCAACGCCCTGCTCGGCAAGGTCGATCACCTCCTCATTGGCGGTAAAATGGGGTACACCTTCCTCAAGGCAAAGGGGGTGGACGTCGGCGGCTCGCAGGTGGCCCCGGAAGAGCTGGCCGCGGCCCAGAAACTGCTGCCCCACGTCGGCGCGGAGATCACGCTGCCGGTCGATTCCCTGGTGGCCAAATCGGACGACCTCGGGCAGACTCGGGTGGCCGAGGGCGCCCTCCCGGCCGGTTACGAGGGGGTGGACATCGGCCCGAAGACGCTGGCCCTCTACGCCGACAAGATCAAGCAGGCCGGCACGGTGATCTGGAACGGCCCGGTCGGCTGGTTCGAGAAGCCGGCCTTCAGCAAGGGGACGCGCGGCATCGCCGAGGCGATGGCGAACAGCTCGGCCGTGACCGTCGTCGGCGGCGGCGAGACGGCCGAGGCCGTGGAGCAATTCGGCCTCGACACGAAGATCACTCACGTCTCCACCGGCGGCGGGGCTTTCCTCGCCTACGTCGAGGGGAAGAAGTTCGCCTCACTGGCCCAGATCGACGAGAAGGTTTAGCGGCGACCCGTAGGGGAGCGAGGCCAGCGCTCCCCTACGGGCCGCCGCTAAGCAGCGGTTTCAGGGCGTGGGGCAGGCCGCCGGCCTGCCGGAGGAGCCGGCGGACCGGCTGGCGGCGAAGGAACTCGAGGGCCTCAAGGGCCGTGTCGGCCCGCAACCCAATTCTCCCCCTTGACGGGGTGCCGGCCCGAGGCTAGCATCCCGCCCCGACCCGGGCCGAGTGTCGGGCGGAAGGAGAAAGAATATGGGCAAACTGCGATTAGCCGGGGCGATGACCGTGTTGCTGCTGGCCGTGGCCTCCCCGGCGCGTGCCGGGGACCGCGAGCTGAAGACGGTCGAGTCGGCCACCGAGGCGGTGCGGGGCTTGGCCGCCATCCCGCTCAAGGGCATCCCGCAGTCGCTGCTGCAAGACGCCGCGGGCGTGGCCGTCATCCCTCACGTCGTCAAGGCGGCGCTGGTGGTCGATCGCGAATTCGGCCGTGGGGTCATCCTGGCGCACCAGCCCGACGGCCAGTGGAGCAACCCGGTTTTCGTCACCCTGAAGGGCCACGGCGTCGGCGGGGAGGCCGGCATCGAAGCGACGGAGCTGGTCCTCGTCTTCAAGACGAAAAAGAGTCTCGACCGAGCCCTTCGCGGCAAGCTAACCCTGGGCAGCGACGTGGCGGTCGCGGCCGGGCCGGTCGGCCGGGACACCGAGGTCGCCAGGGACAGGCGGCTGAAGGCGGAGGTCTTCTCCTACTCGCGGAGCCGCGGCCTGTTCGTCGGCGTGTCGCTGGAGGGGAACAAGCTGCACGTGGACGAGGGAGCCAACGAGGACTTCTACCATGTCCGCGGCGGGCGCGCGGCGGACGTCCTGGGCCTGACGGGTGTCCCGATTCCCGCCGCGGTGCTCCCGCTGCAAGAGCAGCTGACCAGGCTGAGTATGCCCTCGGCCCCACCCGCCCCAGTCGTCCCCGCGCCGGTGGTCCCCGCGCCCCCGCCGGTGATCCTCGTTCCCGCTCCGCCCCCCATTCCGCGCTAACGCGGAGGGTGGGCCCGGCCCACCCTACGTCAGGAACGGATTCGTCGTCTTCTCGTACCCCACCTTGGTGACCGGCCCATGCCCCGGGTAGACGACGGTGTCGGGGGGCAGCATGAACAGTTTCTCACGGATGCCTTGCAGCAGCAGCGCGTGGCTGCCGCCGGGGAAGTCGGTGCGGCCGATGCTGCCGCGAAACAACACGTCGCCGCCGAAGACGAGAATGGGACAGGAACGGTAGACATAGACGACGTGTCCCGGCGAGTGCCCCGGGACGTCGTGTACCTCGAAGGCGAGGCCGGCGACCTCGACGGTGTCGCCCTCGGCGACGGTGCGGTCGGCCGGCGGGCTGGTGACGGGGAAGCCGAAGGGGGCGCTCAGGTTGGCCTCCGCGTCGGTGAGCATGACGGCGTCGTTGGTCCCGATGATGACGGGCGCCCGCGGGAAGGCGTCCTTGAGCGCCGCGTTGCCGCCGATGTGGTCGGCGTGGCCGTGTGTGTTGACGATGGCCGCGACCTCCAACCCCTGCTCGCGCAGCAGGTCGAGGATCAGGTCG
Source organism: Gemmataceae bacterium (assembly GCA_035266225.1). Taxonomy (GTDB): domain Bacteria; phylum Planctomycetota; class Planctomycetia; order Gemmatales; family Gemmataceae; genus DATFNV01. Next base: position 14,805 of record DATFNV010000539.1, on the reverse strand, counting down.
GGCTGCAAGCCGGGGTCGAACACGACCGCGTCTGTCCGGCCCGGCAGCCAAACGACGTAAGTGTTTTCCTCGAAGGGCTCCGACACCACGGTCTGAAGCTGGAGCGGCGCGGTCATGAGTTGTTCCTCCCTCCCCCGCCGCTTGCGGCTTAGCGTTCGCTCGATGGCGCGAACGCTAAGCCGCAAGCGGCGAATCTCTTACGGCGCCGCGGCGCCGTTGGTCTGCGGCACCTCGACCGTCGCCTGCTGCATCGACTCCATCGCCTGGCGCGTCATGCGGTCGGCGAACTCCTTGAGGCTGCCCAGGCCGGCGTCCTCGCTCGGCTGGAAGCCCGACTTCTCCGCCACCATCAGGCTGATGAGCAGGCCGAGCAGTCCCTGGCTGGGCGCGGCGTGGCCGGCCTCGCCGTTGGCCCCGGCCATGAAGACGCGCTCCGGCACCAGCGGCTGACTGCTGTGCGACAGGTGCTCGGCCACCAGCGACAGGGCGTACAGGCGCGGGTCGCCGAACGAACTGATCTTGCGCAGCAGCACCGCCGCCTCCGATAAACCGACTTGCAGGGTGCGTGAGCCCTCGCCGCGGCCGGCCAGCACGCGCTGCTGCGCCTCGGCCTGCGCCGTCACCACCAGCTGCTCGGCTTGCTTGCGCGCCCGTGCCAGGTCGGCCTCGCCGTTGTTCTCGGCGATGCGCACCTGGACGAGCGAGTTGGTCAGCTGCGTCTGCATGGCGGCGTGGGCCTCGGCCTCCTTGAGGGTCCGCTGCGTCTCGGCCGCCGCCCGCTGGCGCTGGTAGGTCTCGATCTGCTCGATCGATAGCTGCCGCAGCCGCAGCTGTTCCAGCAGCGTCTCGATCTTGCCGCCGGCCTCGGCCGTGTCCGGCTTGCCGATGAGCACGTCCACGCACTCGATGTCGAAGTCGCGGAACTTGCGGCGCAGCTCCTCGCGCGACTCCTGCTGGATCACGTCGCGCTGGTGCAGCAGCTCCAGCATCGTCTTCTTGTGGGCCACGTCGCGGAAGTAGGCCGACAGCATCGGGTCGAGCGTCTGCGTGATCAGCTTTTTCACGTCGCCGAAGCGCTGGATGACGCCGGGCGCCTTCTGGTAGTCGAGGTGGACGACGACCGACAGCGGCAGCATCGGCTCGTAGGCGTCCTTGGTGACCAGGTCGATGGAGCGCAGGCTCTCGTCGTAGCGGTGCGCCTCGCTCTTGCCGGTGATCCAGTGCAGGACGAAGTTGGTCGTCGGCACCATGATGATGCTGCCGGCGTAGGTGTTGAAGGGGTACTTGCCGGGGCCCAGCGGCCGCTCCCAGACGCCGCGCTCGCCCTCGGCCACGCGCTCGCCGTGGCGGAACGACTCGCCGGAGGTGTCGCGGCCGACGCGGCCGTAGTAGCTGACGACGACGCCGACGTAGCCGATGGGGACGACCGTCTTCGGGATCATCTCGACGGTGGCGAACCAGCGGTTGATGAAGTAGGTGCCGTCGGTGAGCGGCACGTACTGCCGGCCGCGGCGGCCGCCGGCGCGCAGGAAGGCCTCGGGGTCCTGGTAGTTGTTGTGGTAGTTGGCGGCGTCGCCGGCGTCATTACCGACGGCGGGGGCAATGATCTCGCCGGGCGCCAGCGACGGGCCGTCCTGGACGGTAACGATGGCGATGCTGTCCACCGAGCGCTGGCTCTCGACGTCAAGCGGGGCGGGCGCCTCGGGGATGTAGGCGCCGAAGACCTTGACCTGCTGGCCGCACTTGGGGCAGCTGACGACGCGCCCCGCCCCCTCCGCGACCGAGAACGTCTCGTGGCAGCCGGGGCACTTGACGGTGCGGGCCCCGCTCTCCGTGGCCGGGCGGGCGCGGCGAGGGGTGACGTCGTCGGCCGGCTCGAGGACGGGGATCGGGGCGCCGACGACGACGGGGCTGAAGCCGTCGATCTGCCGGAGCTGCTTCTGCCAGCTGACGAGGGTTTCCAGCTCGTTGACGCCCTGGAGGCTCAGCCGGTAGACGATGTCCTCGGTGATGACCACGTACAGGGCCAGGTTGATGGCGTAGACGCCCTCGCGGAGGATGGCGCGCTGCCGGCCGCGCTGGCCGATCTCGCCCTCGACCTCGCCGAGGAAGGCGCGGGCGTCCTGGAAATTGTTGCAGGGGACGATCCGGGCGAGCGTCTGGCTCGGCTGCAGCGGCTGGCCATCGCGGGCGTAGACGTAGCCGATCTTCCCTTGCGGCACGGTGACGAGGGTGACTTTATGGATGCGGTATTGCCAGCGCCAGAGCCCGAAGTGGAGGCCGCCGCGGAGCAGGTCGGCCTGGAAGCCGGCCTCGCCGCCCAGCGCGATCAGGCGCCCCTCGGTGACGGAGCCCTTCGACGACCAGAGCTTTTCAACGACGCCGACCCGGGTGTTGGGGATGTAGCGCATCCCCAACCCCTCGGTACACAGCAGCAGGAGCGCCAGGAGGCCAAGGACGACGACGGCGACCCAGGCTTCGGGCGACAACAGATCGGCGAACAGGACAACGGTCGAGAGAAGATGCGGTGTCATAGGGGTGACACTCCGAAAGGGCAGAAGCCGTGCGGGACCTCGCGGCGCCCAGGGAGCGCCGGCCGCCGGCCGCCACGATGAAGTCGGGGCCGCGGTTCTGCCAGTCGCAATCTTATTCGTCGGGCCGGGCTGTGGATTGCGCGGCTGGGGATGGGCCGACGTGAACGGACACAGGAGCCGCGTTCGGCTTCGCAAGTTGCGAAGCCGAACGCGGCCGCTGGTTACTTCGTGCGCGGCACCGCCCCGTTCGACCGGTCGCCGAAGCCCTGGCGGGCGCCGTAGAAGATGAGGTTGTAGACCGGCCGAGCCTGCGGGTTGGCCGGGTCATCGACGATCGGCGACGAGTAGATGCGCGGTGCCACCGAGTAGGCCCCGAAGGCGGAGACGCCCGTGGTCAGGTAGGGCACGCTGACGTCGGGCCGCGAGCCGCTGCTCTTCTGGCCTTCGCTGCGGGTCATCGGCACGCGCTCCGCCGACGCCACCCCGGTCATTGCCGCCACCACACCGATCGCGAGAACTCCGGCCAACCAGCGCCAACGATTCATCACTCTTCTCCTGTTCGGAAGGACAGCATTACGCCATGAGGGGAGTTGTGCAATTGTACCATGCGGGGCGCCGGGAATCAGTTATCCGCTGGTCCGCGCTGCGGTTCCCGTCTAGGAATAGAGGGCGGCGTAGGTCGTGTTGCGCTCGCCCCGCGGCCCCTCGGGAGTCAGCCCCATGCGCGTGTTCGTCACCGGCGGCACCGGCCTGATCGGCAACCGGGTCATCCGGCGCCTGCGCGAGCGCGGCGACGAGGTCAAGTTGCTCACGCGTCGCGCCGGCGCCGTCCGGGACAAGTTTGCGGGTTGTACTCTCGTCGAGGGGGATCCGATGGTCGCCGGCCCGTGGATGGACGCGCTGGGCGACTGCGACGCGGTCGTCAACCTCGCCGGCGAGAACATCTTCGGCCGGCGCTGGAGCGAGGACTTCAAGCGCCTTTTGCTGGAGAGCCGCGTGAAGAGCACCGAGAACGTGGCGGCGGCCCTGGCGCGGCAGCCGCGCACCGAGGCCGGGGCAACCAAGGTGCTCGTCAACGCCTCGGCGGTCGGTTACTACGGGCCGCACGGGGACGAGGAACTGGACGAGAGTTCGCCGCCCGGCAACGACTACCTGGCGCAGGTCTGTGTCGCCTGGGAGAAGTCGGCGCTGGTGGCGCAAGCGGCCGGCGTGCGCGTCGCGCTGGTGCGCATTGGCGTCGTATTGGACAAGGAAGGGGGCGCGCTGTCGGCACTGTTGACGCCGTTCAAGGTCGGCGCCGGCGGCCCGGCGGGTTCCGGCCGGCAGTGGATGCCGTGGATTCATCACGCGGACCTGGTCGGCCTCATCCTGCTGGGTTTGGATCGCGCGGAGGCGCAGGGGCCGATCAACGGGACGGCTCCGAACCCCGTGACGAACAAGGAGTTCGGCAAGGCCCTCGGCCGAGCCTTGCACCGGCCGGCGTTCCTGCCGACGCCGGGCTTCGTGCTGCGCCTGGGGCTCGGCGAGGTCGCGGGGGTGATCCTCACCGGGCAGCGCGTGTTGCCGAGGCAGGCCCTCAAGGTGGGGTATCTGTTCCAGTACCCCACCATCGACGGTGCGTTCGCAGACATCTTCAAGTAGCCCGGCGTGCGAGTGGGGGTTGCCCTTGACCGAGGAAGCGCAACGCCCTATCTTCAGTTCGTCAGGGGCGCTTAGCTCAGTTGGCTAGAGCACCAGCTCGACACGCTGGGGGTCACAGGTTCAAGTCCTGTAGCGCCCACTTGATGACACCCGCTGACAGGAATTGTCGGCGGGTGCTTTCTCTTGTCCCCGCAAGCAGTTACGGCGAGCGATCCTCCATCCGTTCCCCGCCGGCCGTCGTCTGCCGAAATGACAGGGAATGCCACCGGTTGCACAAGATTGTCAGGAGTTGGTGCAACCGTTGGTGCAACCAAACAGACACCTTGTCTGAAATCCCCCTCCGTTCCGGTCGCCTGCAGCGCGTCCCCTTCGGCGTGCCCGCCTCCCAACGGCAACAGCGGCAGCGCGTCGAGGGCGCCCCGCACGTCGAGCAAGGCAGGGTCGGTGTACACGTTCATGGTCAGGTCGATCTTGCTGTGACGCATCGCGGCCTGAGCGGTCCGCGGCATCACCCCGCCCTTGCTGAGCAACGTCCCGAAGGTGTGACGCAAGGCGTGAACGTCGAGGGTCCGGCCGCGGTCGTCGCGCTTCGGGATGCCGGCGAGCTTCAGGTCGCGGTTGAGAATCTTGCAGAGCTTGTCCGGCACGTCGAAGAGCGGGGTATCGGGAGGAAGCCGGGCCGGGATCGGGGCGCCGGCCCGGCGGGCTTCCTCTTGCAGCCGGCGAAGCTTATCGGCGAGCCAGCCGCGCAGGTCCGCGGCGAGGTCGTCCCTCAGTGGGATGTCGTTCCCCTCCCGGTTCTTCTCATCGGCGGCGTCGAGGGCGACGAACGGCACGGCGTCATCAAGGCGCAGATGTGCCACGGTGAGGGACGCCAGCTCGCCCTTGCGGAGCCCGGTCAGCACCAGCGTCTTGTAGATCAGCGCCCGTTCCCGCCCGAGCCACTCCAGACGTTCCCGCACTTCGGGGCGCACGTTGGCGTAGCGCTCGCCCTTGCGCGGCCCCTTGCGGACCGTCAGGGCTTCGAGCAACGGCCGTTCCCTGGCGACGGTGAGCAACTTGACCAGTTCGGGCTCGGCCATCGCCCGGCGTTGCCGGCGCGGGTCCGCCTTCTCGTTCGCCTTCGGCACGGGGTCGAACGGGTTCGAGGTCAGGCGGCTCGTCTCGACGGCCCAGTTGGAGAACGCCAGAAGGGAGCAGAGGTAACTGTTGCGAGTGCGGGCTCCCATGCCGGCCCGCGTTTGAGTGTTGAGCCAGCGTTCGAGGGCTTCGCGGCGCAGGTCGGCGAGGGCAACGAAAGAACAGTCGGCAGCGAGCCGGCGCAGCTGCCGCGCTCGTTCCGAGCGGTGTTCCTTGCAAGCGCCCTTGGCTTCGAGATATGCCAGGTAGGCGTCAAGGTGCCCCGTGAACGGCGTTCCCTGGTGGTCCCCGACCGCGGCTTCGGCGGCAGTCATGACTTTGGAGCGCACCAGTTCGGCGCGGCGCTCGAGGTCGGCCAGCACTTGCCGGGCGGCGGTTTCGTCGCGGCAGCCGGTCGAAACGGTCCGCACCACTCCGGCGCCGTCGCGGTACTTGGCGACGAAGTAGGGCGATTCGGTGACGATGCGCTCGGTGCCGTCCTCCCCCACGGTAAGCGGCGCGGTGCGGGTCTTGCCCGTGCGATCCTTCCATCGGGCGAAGCGCTCGCCCTTGCGGACGATGGTTTCCACCCCGGTCGGTAGCGGCCTTGTCACGGTCTTCTTGAACACGGTTCCCACGGATCACCTACCCTTCGGTGGCGTTGTCGGTTGCCTTCTTGCTGGTCGTGCCCCGGCGCACTCGCTTCGGACGGTCCGGGATCGTGGAAGCGCCGCCCTTCACCCGCTTGATCGTCACCGCGCAGCCCAACGCGGCGATCAGTTTATCGGCCGTCTCAACGGTGATGGATCGCTCGCCCCGGAGGAACCGGGTGATGATCCCCTTATCGACGCCGGAAGAGGCGGCGAGCTGTCCCGCGCTCTTGCCTGATGCGCGGATGGCTTCACGGAGGGCTTCAGCGAGGTTGGCTTGCATGGTGTTGTCAGTTTACTCCCCAGGGTCCTCGATGTCAATTGGCAACGGCGTCGATCCTGGCGCTGAGCGTCGCCTGTCCACAGGGGGCTGTCGTTCTCGTTCCGTTCCGGGAAGGAAGGTCGCCAGCGTCCCCAGCCCGGTGCTGGAGATGTTGCGGACGCGCCAGGCGCAGGAAGCCCGGGACGGCGGCGCGGAGTAAGGCGAGCGCATCCCACCCGCGGGAGGCTTCAAGGTCGTGATCGCGAACGTAGGCTTCGCAGACCTCGACGCCGATTTGAAGCACGTTCGCCTTGACCGGAGGAAATTTTCCTCCCGGCCAGGTGCGCTCAAGGCGGGCCAGCCTGTCGCGCAACTCAGCCAGCAGGCGCTCGGCTTCGGCCTGGTCCCAGGCCAAGGCAGTGTCCGGCTCCTCCCGCCCCTCCAGCAGGGCCAGTAGCTCCGCCTTGTGTGTTTTGATGGCTTCCCGCAGTTCCGCCGTCAGGCGGCTCGCAGGTGTCACGCGGATGCCGTCGCCGTCGGGGGTGAGGCTGAAGCCCTGGCAGGCCAATTCGGCAAGCAGCTCGGTGGTAGTCACAGAACCTCCGAGTCGTCACTGGCCGCGCCGCACAAGGCGCGGCCGTTGGCTGAAAAAGACTCACCGGACTCACAAGACTCACCCGGTTGACCCTCTCTCGTCGCACCAGGCGGCGGTGAGTCTTGTGAGTGTGGTGAGTCTTCTCCAGCCGGTCGGCGAAACTCCGCCGCCGGGCACACGACCCAGCGGGCGGCGCGGTGCTCCGTCCCGGCCTGGTCGATGAACCGCCCGTGGAAGATGCGCCGGCGGTAGGACCGCAGCTTGTTGCCCAGGGCGCGGGAGTCGCCACGTCCGACCAGTGACTCGACCGCCGCTCGCATCTCTGCGTGCCACGCCGGCGGCGACTCCGGGGGACGCCGGAAGAGCCGATCGGTGACTTCGGCTGCCGTCAACCCCTGGCGGTCGGGGTCCATTTGCTCCCAGCAGCAGAGCAGCAGGCTCATCGCCTCTGCGCTGACGTCGGCCTGTTCTTGCAACAGGTAGCGGGTCTCACCCGGGTCAGCGAGCCCAACCCACACCACGGCGCCGCGGACCAGCCGCGACCAGCCGTCGAAACTTCCCCAAGGGCGCAGCTCCCGTTGCGGCCGGCCGGCCGCGCAATAGGCCCCGAGGATCGTGAGGGCCGCCCCGAGGAGCCGGGGGCGGTTCTCCGCCACGTGCCCCAGCAAGTCGGGGTGGCGGAAGCCGCCGCGCTCCTCGGGCCTCTCCTCGGGGGACTCCAGGCGGACATGGCAGACGCGCCGGGCGGTGTCGGCGCCCACGGCCACGTTATTACCGGTGGCGAACCACGTCACGAACAGCGGCGCCCGCGCCATCCGGTTGACGCCAAGAATACGGTCCTCCCAACTCGTGGCGGTCAGCGCCGCGTCGAGGGTGGCGTTGCCGAAGCGGCCTTCGAGGTTGTCGAACAGCACCAGGCGATCACCGCCCAGGGCCAGCGACGTGATGCGCTTGCGCAGTTCGTCCTCATCGCTCGTGTAGGTCGCGACCGTGAACCTCTCCCCGGTGATGATGCGCGAGACGCAGTCGAGGAGCAGCCCCTTACCGGCCGCGCGCACATTGGCGTCCACGAGGAAGAGCGGGGCCGGTCCCGTGAAGGCAAACCGCGCCAGTGGGGTGAGCAGCGCGGCCAGCCAGGCGGCGCGGTGGCAGTCCGCCGCGAAGGGAAAATCGGCAACCACCTCAAGGATGGCGTCGCGGGCGGCCAGCGCCTCGCGGTACGACGGCGCCGGCGGTACAACGGGGGGCACTCCCTCAAAGTCGAGCAGGAGGCCGGTGGCGGTGTCGTAGCCGGTGCGGTCGAGGATGGTGCCGTCCGGCCGTAGCACGGGGTAGTCAACCACGGCCTCCAGGTGGCGCAGGCCAGGCCAGTCGCCGCGGGCGTGGACCGCCGCCACGGACCAGGGCGGCGGATGCGCCGGGAGCTGCACCGCCCCTTCCTTCGTCTTGCGGATCGCAACCCAACAAGCGTTGGCCGCGAGGCGCTCGCGGAGGAGCGGCGACGGCAAGGGCTCGATGCGCGGGGCGAAGGGACGGCGGATTCCCCCCGCGGCCGGGCTGGTGTCGCGCACGACGCGGATCAGCATGCCGCCGCGCTGGTAGAGGGAGCGGTCGCGCGCCAGCACCTCAACGGCCAGCGCGTTGACCTCATGTTCCTCTGTCGTGATGACGATTTGAGGTCGCCCGGGAACACACACCCTGGACTCCTCACACTCACGGCCGCCGGGCTCGTCGGGCGGCATTCGGCTCGCCGTCGCGGCGCTCAGGGTCTGGCGGATCGCGGCCAGCGCCGCTTCACCTGCCAGGACCTCGGGCGCCTTGCCGGCGGCGAGGACGTCGTCAATGCCCTTGCCGTCCGCCTTGTCCCAGCGCTCCAGCTCCACGGCCAGGCCAAGGGCGGCCGCGGCGTCGCAGCAGTCCGAGAGGGCACGGGCGACGTGCGCGTTGTCGAGGGCGTCGGCGTCGAACGCCAGGCGCACCGTCTTGCAGCCCAGCGACTGTAGCGTGTCGAGTGCCGGCCGCCACCCCACCCCGGCGGCGCCGACCGTCGGCATGCCGGACAGAGCGAAGGCAATGTCAGCCTTGAGCGCACCTTCGGTCAGGCGACAGGTCGAGCAGGGGACCGTCACTTTCAGCGGGACGTGGGGCGGCGCGCCGGGGCCGGGGCCATCGTGTTTCGCACTCGACAGGTAGGAGTATTTGCCGCCGCCGTCCTTCCCGTCGTCGCGCCGGGCGAGCAGGGCCACGACGCGCCCCTCCGCATCGCGGACGGGCACCAGGAGCCCCGCGGCGCCGGCGATGGTGACGTAGGGCCGCCCGCCTTCGCCCGGCTTGACGTAGAAGCCGGGGACAGACAGCAGCACGTCGCCCAGCTGCTCGCGCAGGTCGCGGGCGAGAGCGGCGCGGCCGCGCACGGGCAGGGTGCGGTAGCCGCGGCGGTCGATCTCTTCATCGCTCAGCCCGCGGCCCCGGAGCGCTTCCCGGTGCGCCTTGGACAGCTGCAAGCGGGCCAGCAGAGCGGAGTTCGCGCGGCCTAACAGGTCGGCGTTCGCCCGTGGAGTTTCAGGGCCAGCCGGCCGCAGGGGCGGCGCCGGGTCGGGCCGGGCGCCGCCCGCGAGGCGGTGCAAGTAGTAGCGGGCGCCGTCCTTCTGCTCACCCGTCTTGAAGTTGCCGGCCTCGATCTTCATGCACTTGGCCAGCGTGTCGTCGGCGGTGACGGAACACCAACTCTGCGCCTTGCAGATCGGGCAGGGGTGCGCCTGAGTGACGCGCCGCCAGGTGTGGTGAGATCGTCCGTTCGCGGTAGTCATGGTGCTTCTCACCCCCTCCCCGCTGTCGTGCCGGCGAGCCAGGAATCGACGGCCGCCTTGGAGAAGCGCACCAAGCGACCGAGCCCCGTGATTCGACCGGGGATGCGCCTCAGGTCGTTGAGGCGATGAATGTGCCTCTCGCTGCTCTGCGTCAGCCGAGCGATGTCGGCGATGGTGTAAGCAGCGACGGCGGACGGCTCGGCTGCCGTCGCTGTCGGTGTGTCAGTCACAGGAAGACTCCGAAACGATGCTGGTTGGCGGCGAACACAGCGTTCGCCGGACACCCGAATTTGAACCGACGGAACGGAAGGCGAAGTGTTTCGGCGCAATTGTTCCGGCGCGATGCCCCGCAGAGCCTGGAATTGTCAAGCGAAGAAAGGTGTGTACTTTCGCGACGGAATAATTGAATGGGCTTGACAGGGGGGCGCAGCGGGAATTATTCCGGCGCCTGAGCATGCCTTCGGCGCTTGCCAGATGGGCGGTGCCGATGCCGGTCAATCGCCTTCTTGACTTGCTGCTTGCTCATCCGGAGTGCGTTTCCGCACTCCTCGTAGGTTCGATAGTGACCGGTGTCCCAGGCTTCGGCGATGCGCTTGTCTTCCTTGGGGTCGGTGCGCGGTTTGGAGCCGCGGCGACGTTTCCCGTTCGCTACCTCGACGGTCATCGGTTGCTTCGAGTTGACCGCGGCCGGCGGCGTCTCGACAGACAGGGGGGCCGCCGCGACCGGCTGGGGCAGCCGAGCTTTCAGCCAGGCCAGGCCAAGAACGCAAACTTGAGGGTACTGGTCGATCTCGACCACGACTTCACCCTCGCCAAGGTGATCGACGGCACAGGGTCTTGTGCCTTCCGGCGCCTGTGCCCCGCAGTATTGCATCGTGGGGCGCGCGTGCAGCAAGTACGCGAGCCAAGGCTGGACGGGGTCATTGAACTGCCAGGTGAAGAGTTCCGGGGGCAAGAGGTTGGCGATGCACGTCCCGGCCTGACGCATTCCCCACAACAGCCCACCGGCGCGTACCGTCAGCAGCACCAGTTCCCGCACAACGGGGGAAAGAAGGGTCTCAACACCGCCATCGTCCCCCTGGCGATGGAACTCGCACCTGCCGATCCTGCGTACCCCCACGGTGAAGACTGCTCGCACCCAGGGAGCGCGGTCGGCGATGCGTTGGAAGTCGTTTTGAAGCTCTCTGAGCTGTGCGGCGAGATCGGTCACGACGCCACTCCCTGGAGAGCCGCCCGCCCACGGCATGAGGGTAGCGATGAAGTACCGGGCAACTCTACCACACGGCCCCGGCCCGAATCTCACGCCGCTGAAGGGTTTTCCATCTTACCTGAAGTCCGGCCCCGCAGACCTTGCGCCGCTGGCTTGCCCGCACCCGGCGGCGCAAGCTCTGCGGGCTCGGATGTCCGCAGGTGGCGGCGACGGTGGAGGCCCTGCTCGCCGACGCGGGCGTCCCGCTTCCCGCCTACGCCCTGGCGCACGCCGCCAAGGCCCGCAAGGGGAACACACGCAGCCTGATCGCCTTGAAGTGTCTCGATTGCTGCTGGGAGAAGTCCGAGGTCGCGGCCTGCTCCGTGACGAGCTGCCCCTTGTACCCGCTACGGCCGTACCGGAGGTGAACTGATCCGACGGCCAACACCGCCGGCAAGGTTCGGCCTGAAGGGTCGGGAGGCAGGCTTTCGACGCGCAGGGCCCCCGCTGACCGCTACTTCGGGGTGGGCGCCTTCAGCGCCTGCGCCCGCCGGCGGGCGGCTACCAAGGCGAGGCGCTCCGCCCGGCGGCGCCGCGCGCACTCCACGCGCCACCAGAGCTTGTACTCGTCGTCGTCCTCGTCCTCGTCGTCGTCCTCGTCCTCGTCCTCGTCCTCGTCCTTGTACACGCTCGTCCGGGCCAACAGCCGGTCCTGGTTGGCCTTCTTGAGGAAGAGCCGGCCGGCCTGCCACGGATCAGGGGTCGCCCAGGCGCGGGTCGCGCTGCCGTCCAACGGTTGCAGACGCTTCACCAACTCCTCCTGGGCCTCACGCCGGGACAGGCCGGACGCCAACAGCTCCACCCGCAGCCGGTCCGCCGTGGCACGCCGCCCTTCCCGTTCGACCCGCTGCTCGAACTCCTTTTTCTTCTCTCGTCGGGCCTGCGCCTTGGCCGCCCGCTCGGCCGCCAACTGGTCGTAGAGGGCCAGAGCTTTCGACAGCAGCCCCGCCCGCTCCACACGCGTCCAGAATGGCTCCGCGGGTTCGTACTCTCCCTTCTTCGCGGGGGGCAGGTTGAGTCGCTCCGCCACCTTGCAGCGGATCTCCCAGACCTCGTCGTGTTCATACCACTTGTACATAGCGCAGCACCTCGGGCACGTTCACTGTGACAACCTCGAACTACCTAATTGTACCCAGGCCGTTCCCGGATCAAGTCCAGGCGCCACCGTAACCATTGCCAGGCCGGCCCGATTCGCACCAAAGCGCCGAGCCCGTCCCCGGCCCATAGGAACGCCGTAACTCCTTATGCAACATGGCTTAACAGCGTAGGAAGCCGGGGTCAACGCGCGATTGCGACCGCGAGGAGGGGGCAGGGCGGGCTACGCGCTGCCCCTTTTGACGCCATCCTGTCACTGTACCGCCGATAGCCGGCTGTGCGTACCATGCCTCGAAAGGAGGCCGCCATGCCGCGCTCCGACCGCCTCGCCCTCCGCCTCACGGCCGCCGAGAAAGCCCTCTGGGACGCCGCCGTCGTCCACGTCGGCCTGTCGCTCTCGAAGTACATGCGCCCGCGTCAACGAAGGGATCACCGCCCCGGCTGAGCGGCTTTCTGAGGCGACCGTCGTACTCACGCCGCCCGTCCTCCCGGGCCCTGCGGTGGCCCCTGTGGCCACGAAGCCCCTGCGCACCTTCTGCCCCTGACTCATGCACGCTGCGCGCACGCGCGAGCCTGTGAACCCGAGACAGCCAACTCGCGGTCCCGCCAGTTCCGGCCGATGTCAGGATCAGATACACAAGTCCTTGCAAAGAAACGATTTGATGCGGCGGGCGGGCGCGCCGAGCGGTGCTTCGGCGGTTCGCTCGCCGACGGTCTGCAAGCTGAGGAAGGGCGGAAGAGGGGGGTAAGCGCTGGACACGGCGACCGGACGGCCGGCGTGCGGGCCATCATGTGTTGGGCGAAGTTGTGCAAAGTTGGAGGGCGTCACTCGCGAATGCTGGCAAAGTGGGGTTGACAAGAATCGCAATTAGGGTAAAGGGGATGGGAACCTATTACCCTCGCTGCCGACTCGACTTGCGTGCGGAGCGAGGAATGGGCAAAATCGAAACAGACCCAAGAAGCCGAGCGGCCGCGTTCCCCTGGCAAGAGAGTCGCGGCCGTCGGGTGGAGGCAGACGGTCTTGGTGACCGCCTTAGCTCAAGCGGGCAGGCGCATCTGCCGCGTGAGCATTTCACTATCTGATAGCCGCTCCTGGGTCAAGGCGAATTGCGTCCGCGGTGCGGCTCAATTCAGCGTACACCCTCCGCACCTGCGCCGCAAGGGTTTAGATCGGCCCGGCAGACGAAGTCCCAAGTGGCTCCTGCCCTGGTTTCCAGGGTATCAATCCGAACGTTCTGTCGGACCTCGGCAAGGAGGTATGGAGAGTCGTGCGCACAATCGGATTCCGTGCAGAGCCCAATGCCCTGAACTACGCCGTGATCGAGGGGACGGTTCGCGCGCCCTGCCTGATAGCGCATGCGAAGATCAGCGCGGCTAGGAACTTCGGCGAGGCTGAATCGCTTGTCTGGTACCGTAAGCGCGTCGAAATCGTGATCGAAGAGTTTAAGCCCACCTACGCCGTCGTCCGCTGCCCCGAGCCGTTCGCGAAAGTTGGCAAGCCGACCAGCATCTACCAGCGTGTCCGTATCGAGGGGGTGGTGGCGGAGGTGGCGCACAAGATGGGCTTGCAGGTGGAGGTGGAGGCACTTGTAACCATGTCCGCCCGCATCGGCTCTGAGTCGGCAAAGAGCTACCTCTCGCAAGACGACCTGCGCGGACTTGACTGGTCGAGCCTCAACGTGAATGTCAGAGAAGCGGTCTTGGCGGCGACTGCGGGCTTGGAGGGACGAAATGGACGTTCGAGCTGAATTGACCTACATCCGCGGGCAACAGATCGGCGTGGGACACGGGATGAATTCCGAGGTTTTCCTCGCCACTGACCCGCAACTCGCCGGCACCATCGTGGTGAAGGAGATTCCGAAAGCCAGCCTGTGCATCAATCCTGCAGATTACTACCGCGAGGCACAGGCCATGTTCGCGAGTAGCCACGACCATGTGGTGCGCATCCACTACGCCTGTGAAACCTCCGACAGAATCTGCTTGGCCATGCCGTACTACGCGCGCGGCTCTCTCGCAGATCGCCTAGCGTCCGGGCCGCTGCGCCTCTCCGAGGTGATCCGCATCGGCGACGGCATCTTGACTGGCCTGGCCCGCATCCATGTGGCCGGCTTCCTCCACCTCGACCTCAAGCCGACGAACGTGCTCTTCTCGGATGCCGACGTCCCGATGGTTGCCGACTTGGGCCAAGCGTGCGCCATCGGGTCGCACGGCGTGACCATCGCCGGGCCGATGTACTGCTTCGGCATGCCCCCTGAGTACTTTCTGCATTCGCGCGCGGTGTCGGTGGAGTCGGACGTCTACCAAACCGGCCTCACGCTCTACCGTATGGCGAACGGCGACGAGGCATTCGACGCCCAGAAGCCTTCGGGCCCTTGGCCGATGATCGCGGACGCTATTACCCAGGGGCGGTTCCCCGATCGAGACGCCTTCCTTCCGCATGTGCCGCGGGCGGCGCGCACCGTCATCAAGAAGGCGCTCAGCGTGGACCCCTGCGACCGCTACCACTCCGCAACTGAACTCGCAGCTGCCCTGGGCAAAGTATCGGTGGACACGGATTGGGACACGTACTTGGCGCCGACGGGGGACATCCGCTGGAGGGCTCGGCCGCCGAACCGCACGGAAATCGTTGTCGATCTACGAGGGCACGGGTCACACCACGCAGTGGAAAGCTTCACTGTGTCCGCTGGCAGGATGCGCGCAAGAAAGAAGGCGCTCTGGAAAAGTGGACTAACGCGCTCGCAAGCAATGGCGCACCTACAGAGGGTATTTCCATCACTGGGATAGGATGCACGTAGTCACCAATCACTTGCCACTGCACGGCTCCTGCTGCCGCGCCCGCTCGTTCAAGTC